>JBPCNA010000196.1:0-14633 GCA_051001735.1 Solirubrobacteraceae bacterium | reverse complement strand
CGCCCGACCGGACCCCCGCCCGGGCCGCCGCCGCGTTCGGCCCGGAGGCCGGCGCCGCCGAGCTCGGAGACCTCCGCCGCGGCCAGGGCCTCCGGCGGCCGGTCGGCCACGAGGGCGAGCCAGCACCAGCTCACCCGAGCGGGGCCTCCCAGTCGGGCCGGATCCGGCGGGTGATCGTCCGCATCGCCCGGCGGAGCTCCTCGTCGGTCGGGCGGCCCCAGTACCAGTAGCCGTTGTGGGCGCACTCGATCCGCAGGTCGGGGTCGACCACGAAGGTCGCCGGGACGTAGGGGTGGTTGAGCGTGTCGGTGGTCTCGCGCAGTCCGAGCCGGGCCTGGACCGTCCGATCGGAGTCGGAGAGGAAGGTCCAGCGGGCACCGAGGCCGGCGCGGAAGGCGGCGGCGCATTCCGGCGAATCGACGCTGATCGAGACGAAGCGGCAGTAGGCGACCTCGGCCTCGTCCTGGAGGGCGACCAGGCGGCGGAAGAAGGCCTGCTCCTTCGGACACCACCAGCCGCGGTAGAACTGGATTAGCGCCGGGTCGCCGGCCACGAGCTCCGACAGCGTCCGGCGGTTGCCGGCGTGATCGGTCAGCTCGATGTCGGGGAAGGTCGCCCCGGGCGCGAGATCGGGGCGACCGGGAAAGGTCTCGGCCACCCGCTGATTATCAGGCGAGCTCGGCCGGGTCGATCCGCAGCTCGATGCGGCCCGCCCGCACACGGACCTCGAAGCGCGGCGCCGGCGTCGTCGCCGGCCCCTGGACGAGCCCACCGTCGGCCAGGCGGAAGATGCTCTCATGCCATGGGCAGACCACGCAGCCGTCGCGGAGCTCGCCCTCGTGGAGCGGCGCCCCCCGGTGGGTGCAGCGGTTGGCGATCGCGCGGAGCTCGCCTCCGTCGCGGGCGAGCAGAACCGCCGCGCCGTCGACGTCGACGCAGACCAGCCTCCCGTCGCCGACATCGCCGTCGGCCGCCGCGTCGACCCAGTCCGACGGCCATCGCTCGAAGGCGGTCCGATCGACGCCGAGCCCGCGCACGTAAGCCAGGTGTCCGCCGAGGTAGCCGCCGGCGCCGAGCGCGCCGGCGCCGGCCAGGCTGAGCGCGATGCCCCGCAGCCGGCGCCCCTGCCGGCGCACCGCCAGCGAGCGGCCGTAGAGGACGAGCGCCCCGACGTTGGCCGCCGCGTGGACGAGCCCGACGCGCCGCTCGACCGCCTGGGTGTCGCCCCAGTCGGCCAGGCCGGTCGCCGTCGTCGGCAGCGCCGCGACGATGCCCACCGCGAGCAGCCGGTCGGCGGCCCGCCGGCTCCGGCGGCCGCCGAGGAAGTCGAGCGCGAGCGAGCTCGTCCACGCCCCGATCGGCACGTCGGTGAGCAGCGGGTGGAGGGCATGGCCGAGCCACGTCCCGCTGAGGGCGTCCTTGACCGGACCGGCGGGCAGCGCCCGGCGGACCGCGGCGCTCAGCGGATCGCCGACCACGTCGAGCCACCGGGCGTGCTCGATCGCCTCGGCGAGGATCAGCCCGGGCGCCGCGCGCCCGGTCACCGCTTGGTCCTGCTCGATGGGCTCGACGACCGCACCATTCCCACCGTAGCGGCTCCGGCCCGGGCGGCGGCGGTAGGCTCCCGACCGTGCGCGTGTCGGGGTCGCAGACCCTCCTGATCGGAGCGAGCCCGGCGGCCTGCCGGGCCGCCCTGCTCGACCTCGCCGCCTACCCCGACTGGTATCCCGGGGTCCGCGCGGCCGAGCTGATCGACGCCGGCGGGGACGGGGCGGCGGCCCGGCTGCTGTTCGGCACCGGCCTGCCGGTGCTGGCCGAGATCGCCTGCGTCCTGCGCCTCGAGCCGCGCGAGCCCGACCGCCTCGAGCCGAACGTCGAAGGCGGCGGTCTGCGCATCGACGGCCGCGGCTGGACGCTCGAGCCGCAGGCGGACAGCGCCACTCGCGTCACCTATGAGATCGGCGCGGAGATGAGCGTCCCCGGCGGCTTCGTCACCGAGCGCCTGGTCAAAGGGAAGGCGCGCTACTTCCTGATCGAGGCACCGCTCGCCGCACTCAAACGGCGGGTCGAGCCGCCCGCCTGAGCGCCCTTCCGCCGGTGCCGGCGAGCGTCGCCAGCGGCGGCCGCTCGCCCACCTCGAGCGCCCGCGGCTCGAGCACCCCCCGGCGCGACTGGAGCAGCGTCCCCGGGGCCAGCGCGTCGATCGCCTCGGCGCCGTGGATCCGCCGCTCCGCGGCCACGAGGACCTGGTAGGACATCGCGCTGAGCTCGCCCAGCGGCTGGTGGCGGTTCTCCCGGGTCCCGAGCTCCGCCTGGGCCAGGCCGTCCCGGCCGACCGCCCGGTAGGCGTCGATCAGCATCGCGATCTCGACGCCGTAGCCGACCGCGAAGGGCAGCGCCTCCAGCAGCGTCCGGCGGGCGGCGACCTCGCCCGCCAGCGGCTGGACGAAGCCGGCGAGGTCGGGCAGGTGGAGGTTGATCAAAGGGCGGGCGAGGAGCTCGGTGACCCGGCCGCCGCCGTCCGGGGTGCTCTCCTCGCCGACCCGGAACGGGCGCCGGAAGGCGCCCTTGACCAGATGGATCGTTGGGTCGCCGAAGAGCGGCGCGAGCAGGTTGAAGAGGAAGTTGGCCGCGAAGTTTGTCGTGTCGGTGTCGAGGAAGACGACGAGCTCGCCCGTCGTCGCGCTCAGCCCGCGCCAGAGGGCGTCGCCCTTGCCGAGGGCCGGCCCGAAGTCGGGCATGAGGTCTGACTCCTGGGCCACCGCCGCCCCGCGCCGGGCGGCGACCGCGGCGGTCGCGTCGGCCGAGGCGGCATCGACGACGAGCAGCTCGTCGATCAGGCCCGCCGCGCGCGCCGGCGCCAGGGCGTCGAGCATCGGTCCCAGCGACCCGGCGACCTCGCGCGTCGGGAGCACGAGGCTGATCGTCCGGTTCTTCGAGGCCAGCGCCTCGGCCAGGGTGATCTCGCCGTCAAAACTCCGGCGCGTCGTCCAATCGTCGAGCGCGAGGTCGTGGGCGAGGCCGCGGCGCGCCCGGCCGCGCAGGCGCCCGGACGTCGCGACGCGCACGTCGAGCCGGCGCTCGATCGGCACGCCGTGCCGGATCAGCGAGCGGGCGAGCGCCTCGTCCTCGAGCGCGGCGAGCGGGTCGAGGCCGCCGATCTCCTCGTAGGTCCCGGCCCGGAGCGCCATCGAGGCGCCGCTGAACTGCCAGTGCTCGGCCGCGCTCGCGCCCCCGTCGTCGCAGACATCGGCGGCGCGGATCGCCGCCCGCCGGGCGCGGCGCTCGAGGACCCCGGGGTCGAGACGCGCCGCGTCGGCGGCGTCGAGCTCGACCCGGCCGCCGATCGCCCGCGCCCCCGCCGCGACGGCGTCGACCTGGAGCGCCAGCCAGTCGGGCTCGACCGTCGAGTCGGCGTCGGTCGAGGCGATCAGGCCGTCGACCCGTCCGAGCGAGAGGAGACGGCGGCAGGCCAGGTCCATGCCGAGCTTGCGCGCCGCCCCGACGCCGCGCCCGGCGCCCTCGCAGAGGTGGAGACGGAGCGACGGGACCGACGCCCCGAGGTCACGGGCCAGCTGCGCCGTGGCGTCGGTGCAGGCGTCGAGCACGAGGATCACCTCGAACTCCGCCGGCTCGACGTCCCGCTGGCGGGCGAGCGCGCGCAGGCAGGCGACGATCAGCTCCTGCTCGTCGCGCGCCGGCACGACCACGCAGGCGCGAAGCTCGGGTTCCGGGGCGCGGAGCCCGGTCATCGGGCGCGCTCGTAGCGGTCGATCAGGTACCGCGGCTCGCCCTCGCCGAACGCGTGGACGAGGCCGGGGCTCTCCGAGAGGATCCAGTGGACGTCGTCGCCGCGCAGCGGATAGGTGCGGGTCGCCGGCCGCCAGTGGACGGCCACGAGGGCCCCGCCGGGCGCGAGCGTCGACGCGAGCGCCGCGAGCAGGTCGCGCAGGAGGTCGGCGCTCCAGTAGTAGAGGATCTCCGAGCAGACGATCAGGTCGAACGGGCCGGGCGGGAGCTCCTCCGGGAGGGTGCGGCGCTCCACGCGGACGTGCGGCAGACCGCGCAGACGCTCGCTCGTCCGCGCGACCGCCGTCGCCGAGGCGTCGATGGCCACGAGCTCGTCGCAGCGCGGCGCCAGCAGCTCGGTGAACACGCCGATCGAGCAGCCGGCCTCGAGCGCGCGCCCGAAGCGGCGCTCGGGCGGGCCGAGCGCCGCGAGCGTGCGCGTGTACTTCGCGGCCTCGTAGGAGCTCGTCGCGAAGCTCCACGGGTCCGGCCGGCTCCGGTAGAGATCCTCGAACCAGTCCGGGTGGATCCGGCGGCCGGTCATCGCGCGGCCTCGAGGATCTCGCGGCCCCGGCGGGCCACGAGCGGATCGAGCCGGTGCTGGAGGAGGAGCAGCTCGAGGTCGCGGCGCGCCCGGTCGAGCGCGGACCCGGTGGCGAACGGCCGCGATCCGCAGGCCCGCGCCGCCTCGTCGAGGATCGCCGTCGCGGCGCCGGCGATCGCGTCGCGCAGGTGGACCGAGAGGGCCCGGTCGGGGTGCTCCCGGGTCGCCGCCCTGGCCAGCCAGAGGTCGATCGTCCCCTGGGCGGTCAGCATCCGCCCGGCGGCCAGCCCCTCGAGGGCGCCGGCCCCCGGACGGGCGGCCAGGGCGCGCACGGCGCAGCCCTGCGCGGTGTCGGCCATCCCCGCCCAGCTCGCCGCGGTGCGGATCGCGTCGCGGGAGAACCACGGATCCCGGGCGAGCTCGCCCGGCTCGCCGAGCACGGCGATCACCTGGGCGTCGTCGAAGCACACACGATGACTCTCGGATGCACGCATTCCCCCGCCGCGAAACCAGCTTCGGTCGAGTTCGACGCCGGCGGTCAGGTCGACGTAGACGAGCCAGGGGGCGCCCGCACCGTCGGGCCCGCGGGCGAGCATCACCGCCCGGTCGACGCCGCCGGCGCCCGAGCAGAAGACCTTGACCCCGGACACGCGCCGGGCGCCGGGCTGCCCGTGCACCCGCGCGGGCTCCCCCTCCCCGGGCACCGGGTCGGCGCCCCACAGCCCGAGCCGGAGCTCGCCCCGGGCGATCGCCGCGAGGTCGCCGCTGACGCCGTCCTGCTCGGGCGGCCCGAGCAGCCGGAGGCGCTCGGCCGCGTTCAGGTGGCCGTCGAGGATGCGGCCGACCGAGCCGTCGGCCCCGGCCACCGCGCGTACCAGCTCGAGCTGGCCGGCGAACGGCAGGTCCCCGGCCAGCGCCCCGATCCGGCCGAGCCCGGCGAACGCCGCCGCCGGGAAGGCGGGCGCCGCGTCGAGCCCGGCCGCCCCGGCGGCGATCTCGGTCAGCAGCGCTTCCAGCGCGTCGGCTTGCAGCAGGGCGGTCACCAGGCCGACGGTCGACCGGCCATCGAGGCCAGCGAGACCGGCTCGCAGCCGCGGGCGCGGATCCGGGCGCAGAGCGGCGCGACCAGGCGGACCGTCTCTGCGCTCCTCGACCGCGCCGCCCCCGGGCCGATCCCGTCGTGCATGAGGACGACGGCGCCGTCCCTGAGATCGCCGTCCACGGCATCCAGCATGGCCGACGCCGGGTCGCCGCGCCAGTCGTGCGTGTCCGCGCTCCAGCCGACCAGCTCCAGGTCGTGCTCGCGGGCGACCTCCGCCGTCCAGTCGGCGCAGGCGCCCCAGGGGACCCGCCATCGGGTCGGCCGCACGCCGAGCCCGACCAGCGTCCCGAGCGCGTCGGCGGTGTCGCGCTCGATCACCGCCCGCGGCGTCTCGGTGTGGCGCAGGTGACGGGCGCAGTGGACGCCGATCTCATGTCCCTGCCCGGCGACGTCCGCGAGCAGCTCGGGATGGCGGGCCGCACTCACGGAGATGACGAAGAACGTCGCTCGGACTCCGGCGGCGCCGAGCGCCTCGAGCACGCGCGGCGTCCAGACGGCATCCGGGCCGTCGTCGAAGGTCAGGGCGACGCGACCGGCGCCGCTCGGCTCTGGGTTGCCCCCCACACGTCCTTTATACGGTGATCGGTCACCGACTCGCGCCCGAAGACTCGGTGGATGGTCGCACCATCGGCGAGGGACCTTCGACTCGGCTGCGCTCCGGACTGCCGCTCCAGCGACTCCAGACCTTCCCCGGCGAACGGCGGGCGATCATGGCCCCGCCGGCCCACGCGAGCACTCCGGCGCCGCCGCTTTACCGTCGCACCCTCCGGGTCGCTCGCTCTGGCCCCGGCCTCGACGCTCGAGATCGGCGCCTTCGTCGGCGCGCCGCCGCTCGACCCGCCCGTCTGGATGCCGCGGACGATGGTCGCCTGGAGCTGCGGGAGGTCGGCGGAGCTCGAGGCGGCCCGCACCGCCGCCCGCGAGCTCCGCAGCGACTGGTCGAGCGCGCCGTCGCGTCGAGCCGGCCGGCCCGGGTATAAAGACCGACGATGACCACCAAGCACCCGGCCGATCGGGGCGGCGAGGGCCGCGGCCGCTTCGAGCGCGTCGCCGAGCGCGCCTCGAACCTCGCGTCGTCGCCCGCCTTCTTCGCCGTCTGCAGCGCGCTCGTGCTGGTATGGGCGCTCTCCTACGCCCTCAACCTCCCCGATCAGGTGCGGACCTTCCTCGGCGCGCTGCTGAACGCCGTCACCCTCGCCCTGGTCGCCCTGATCAAGAACGCCGAGCGCCGGGCCGAGCACGCGATCCAGGTCAAGCTCGACGCGAACGCCCGGGCGCTGCTCGAGACGACCGACGGGGCCGGCGCCGAGGAGCTCGAGCGGGCCATCGGCCGCCACGACGAGGTCTGACGCGCTCAGGCGCGCCGCGCCCGGACCGCCCCGAGCCGCAGCCGGTCCTCGGCCAGGGCGAGGCCGCCCGCGGCGTGCCCGGAGGCGCCGTGGGCCGCGCCGCCGGGAAAGGTGGCGGCGCCGGTCAGGTAGAGACCGCGCAGCGGAGTGTGGTACGGGCTCAGCGACGGCACCGGCCGGAAGATGACCTGATCGAGCGTGTAGCTCCCGCCGCCGACGTCGCCGCCGTCGAGGTTGGCGTTGCGGCGCTGCAGGTCGCCCGGACCGAGGACGTGGCGGGCGAGGATGCGGTCGCCGAAGCCCGGGGCGAAGCGCTCGACCTGGGCCTCGATGCGCGCGACATGGGGGTCGCGCTCGGCCGCCCAGTCGACGTCGCGCGGCCCGTGGGTGTAGGCCCAGGCCGTGTGCTTGCCCGCCGGCGCCCGCGACGGGTCGGCGAGCGACTGCTGGCCCAGGAGCAGGAACGGCCGCTCGGGCAGGCCCCGCGTCATCGACGTCGTGGCGAGCACCTCGGCGGCGCCGCCGCCGACGTGGACGGTCCCCGCCTCGGCGGCGATCGGCGAGGCCCAGGGGATCGGCCCGTCCAGCGCCCAGTCGACCTTCAGCGTCGACGGGCCGTAGCGGAAGCGCCCGAGCGCGGCGGCGTAGCGGCCGCCGAGCGCCGGGCCGGCGAGGCGCAGCAGGGCGTGGGGCATCACGTTGGCGATCACCTGGCGGGCGCCGACGCGCTCGCCGTCGGCCAGCTCGACGCCGACGACGCGGCCACGCTCGGAGGCGATGCGCGTCACCCGGGCGCCGGTCCGGACCGCCCCGCCCAGCGACTCCAGATAGCCGACGAGGGCGGCGGCCAGGCTCGCCGCGCCGCCCGCCGGGCTCGGCCAACCCGCCCCATGCCCGAGGAGGTTCAGATACGCGGCCGCGACGGCGCTGCCGCTCCCAGGCGGCGGGACGTCACCGTGCATGGCTGCTCCGAAGAGCCACGCCTGCGCCCCGGACCCCCGGAAGAGCTCGCCGGCCAGCGCCTCGGCCGGCATCAGCAGCAGGCGGACGAAGTCGACCATGCCGGCGACGCCGATCCCCGCGAGCAGCCGGGCCGGGCCGGCGATCGGCGGAAAGCCCGAGAGCATCGTCCGCCGCAGCGCGTCGAAGTTCTCGACGTACGGCTCCGCGAACGACCGCCAGCGCTCGCCGTCGCCGGAACATAGGGCGTCCATGCTCACCGCCGTGCGGTCGAGGTCGCGGTAGAGGCCGACCGCCGCGCCGTCGGCGTCGACCGGGTGGGCCATGCACACGCCCGGATGGATCCAGCGCAGCCCGTGGCGCGCGAGCGGCATCCCCTCGTAGACCGGCGAGGCCGCCGCCGCCGGATATACCGACGAGAACGTGTCGTGTTTGAAGCCGGGCAGCGTCAGCTCTTCGGTCGCCACCGCCCCGCCCGCCCGGTCGGCCGCCTCGAGCACGAGCACTCGCCGGCCGGCGCGGGCCAACCGGATCGCCGCGGTCAATCCGTTCGGACCCGACCCGATCACCAGCGCGTCGTAGCCCATCAGGCGGTCTGCCCGGCGAGCTGGTGTAGGAGGCTCCGCGACTCGATCGCACCCTCGCCCCAGAACGTGTGCTGCGACTCGCGGCCCGCCAGCTCGTAGGCCGTCGCCACGTGCCAGGGCATCGGGTCCCACGTCCCGGCGGCGCGTAGGTAGTCGCGTCCGTCGTGCCGGTAGGCGATCAGCCGGTTCTTGCCGCGCCCCATGAAGTGCCCCTTGTGCGTGGTCAGGTCGAAGCCGAGAATCGGCTCCCCGCCCGCGGGCACCGCGCGCGGCTCGTCGTAGCCGAACTCGGCCAGGCCGTGCTCGAGATCCTCGAAGTACCGCTCGAGCGCCGGCTCGTCGTCGCGCGTCACCAGCTCGGTGATCGTCACATAGCCGCGTTGGAACATCGGCCGCCCCGACTCCGTCCCGGCGGCGACCTCGATCTCGAAGGTCTGCCCGAGCAGCGGCGAGGTCCGCAGCGGCGTGAAGCGTCCGACCTCCGTCGCGTAGTCGGGCCAGGTCTCGGTCGCCAGGAGGGCGTCGACCACCCGCTCGGCGCAGGAGACCTCGACCGGCGAGTAGGTGTGCCAGGTCTGCGCCTCGCCCGGGCTCGCCCCGGGCGTCAGCTCGCCGACGCCGGCCAGCTCGAGCCTCGTCTCCGGGCGGAAGCGCTCGCGCCCCTCGGGGGTGCGGAAGGCGATTCCGTAGGCGCGCCTCCCGTCGTCGGCGTAGGCGTCGAGGAACCAGTCGCCGAGCAGTCGCGCCGCGCCGTCGCGGAGCTGGTCGCCGGAAAGCGTGCCGCGGCTCGACTCGCCCCGGGCGTAGCGGGCGCGGAAGAAAGCCCGGTGGAAGGGCAGCACGTCGAAGACGCGGAGCTTGCGCCCCCGCTTGGCCGCCCAGTACGTCGTGACGATCGAGAAGGCCAGGCGCAGCTCGTCGAGGTCACGCTCGTCCGGCTCGCGCCGGTAGTAGGCGGCGTTGAGGAAGTCGGTCACCCACCCCGCCGCGTCGGGGCCGGCGATCGTCCAGCCCGACAGGCGGGCGAACGCCGTCTGCTCGGTGCCGATCGCCTTCCCGAGCACCACCCCGGCGCCCAGGGCCACAGCGAGCCCAGCCTTGCTTTGCGCCACGGCGCCGTCTCCTCAGGTGGTGGGTCTGCGCTACATCGTGACCCATCGGTGTCAGGCGATCGGTTTCCCGGCGGCGGCCTTCGCCGCCATCTGCTTGAGCATCGTGTCGTGGTCGATGTCGAGCTGGGCCCGGTAGCGCGCGGAGATCGGGTGGGAGTCGAAGACCACGAGGCTGTTGTTCTGCGCCCGCGCCCCGCCCTCGCCCTCGCCGGAGGCCGACCAGTTGGTCGAGCCGTCGAACACGATCCGCCCGTCGAGCACGCCCGCCTTCATGTGGGCGATCGCCCCCTCGGCCGAGGTCCCGATGGCCACCGAGTTGGCCTTTGCGTCGTTGTCCCATTTGCCGAGCATCTGCGTCTCGTGCGCGCCGCCGGACTGCGAGCGGTCGAGGCTCAGCTGGACGAAGACGTGCTCGTTGCGGAGCTTGTCGCGCAGCAGCTGGTCGAGCTCGTCGTCGTCGTAGCCGAACATCGTGTCGGCGACCGACAGGGTGGTCATCCGGTGGAGGGCGACGAGGCACTCGTGGACGTGGTCGCGCTGGGTGAAGAGCTGCACGCTGTTGGACGTCATCAGCGAGGGCGCGATCTCACCCTCGCGGAAGAACACCGCCAGATCGCCGAGCATGAAGTTGGTCATCGTCACCGCGGTGCCGTCGCCGCGGGTTATCA
The DNA here is from genome assembly GCA_051001735.1 of Solirubrobacteraceae bacterium. Classification (GTDB taxonomy): domain Bacteria; phylum Actinomycetota; class Thermoleophilia; order Solirubrobacterales; family Solirubrobacteraceae; genus Palsa-513. Next base: position 4,522 of record JBPCNA010000196.1, on the reverse strand, counting down.
CGCCGCTGGCCGGGTCGAACTTGGCGGCGTCCTTGGCCTCGAGCGCCGCGGAGGCGGGCAGGGGCTTGGCGGGCTGGGGGGTCATGGGGTCTTCCTCCGGGATCGGGGCATTGCCCCCCATCTTGTCCCGTCGCGGAGTGGAAAGCGACATTCGCGCGGGCGCCGCGTGACCCTCGGGATAACTCGTTTGCCGGGCGGCGGAGCCTGCGCTACCTTCGTGGAAGACAACAGCGCTTTGGGGAGTGCTCTCATTTTGAACGATCTCGAGACGGTTCCGGTGGTACGGGTGGATGTCGACCCTCGCGGCGGGTGGCAGGTTCGCCTGCCCGGGAAGCGGCCGTCGCGGTACGCGACCCGTGAGGAGGCCGAGTCGGCCGCCCGGCGCGGCTGCTCAGATGAGCGGCGGGCGTCGGAGATCCTCGTCCGCGACGCCTACCGGCGCGTGATGGTCCGACGGACCGTCGGCGGCTGAGCCGGGTTCGGTCTCCGCCTCGTCGGCGCCGGGCCGGCGCGTGGCGAGCAGCGGGAACCGCTCGGGCCGGTTGCGCGGTAGGACGAGCTCGGCGCCGCATATAGGGCCTGGGTTGCGCGACGTCCCACCAGGAGCCGCGAGGCCGGCGGCCGAACGCGGGCCGACGCCGTCTGTAGCCGAGCCCGTCGGCCACAGCCCGCTCGTGTAGCGGCGCGAGCACGCGGGCCCGGGATTGCCCGCCCTCCGCGGTGCGAACGCAGCGTCGGTCGGTCACTGATCATCTCCGCCCGGTCCGCCGCCCCGGGGCGCCAGCGGGCCCTGGACCGCGCCCGGCGCGGGGTCCCTCGGATCGGCAGCCGCGACGCGCGCGGCGGGCACGAGTCGAACTTCCGAGTCGCCCGCCTTAACCTCGTCGCAGTCTCGAGACCTCCGACGATCATGGCCGCGCCGGTGGCCACAACTACGACCCTCCCGATCGGCTTTTCCGCCAACAGCGGCGGGTCGGGCGTCTCGCAGATGACTCGGTGGCGATAGCATTTTTGGACATTGTGTGTGGCCGTGGCGCACACGTTTTGATGTCCGCGAAACCCGCTGCACCGCCGATCCCGGATAGTGTACGAGCGTGCGCACGCGTATGCCGGGGCTTCTCCGATGCCGGGTTGCCGCTGTCATCGCTGCCGCGACATTGGTAGGTGCGCTCCTACACGCGGAGCAGGTCCAAGCCGCAGCCAAGGTGTCCCCAAACGCGGCGGCGGGGCAAAGCGATCTCGCGATGCGTCTCGGTACGGCCCGGATCCAGCTGGATGACGCCAAACGCGAGCAGGCCGTCCAAGCGACGGCCTCGGCTCGTGCGGGCGAGAGCACGTTTCGCGTCCTGCTAGCTCCGATAACGGCGATCCTCGGAGCGTTGCTCACGGCACTGGTGGCCTACATCGCCGTCGTGCTTCCGCTCAAGGCGCAGCGAGTGAAGGACAGGGAAGAACGCAAGCGAGCGGCTGAGGAGGACATCGTCGAGCGCCGAGAAGCGGCGGAAAAGAAGGGCGAGCAAGACCGGCAGTCGCTGGTTCAGCGGTTCGATAGCGCGTTCGCTGCCGCTCTTTCAGCCCTCGCCGATCCGCATCCTGCGGCGCAGGCGAGTGGGGCCGCGGCGCTCCAGAGCTATCTTAGGACCGAACTCACGGACTTTCGTGACCAGACCTATCTGGCGGTTAGGGCCCACCTCGACCGACGTCTCGACCATCCCGATGCCGTGCGCGCGATACTCGTCGCCACACTGGAAGACCTCCTGCGGGGCTCCGACGACGGGCCCGGCCCGAAACTGGTCAACCGTACGGCGTCGTCTGGGATACCCGAAGGGATCCGGCTGGCGTGGACGTGGCTCCGCGGGGCAGACCTTCGCACGCTCAACCTCGCGGGCTCGGATCTCGCCTTCTGCGACCTCAGGGCGGCGAGGCTCGACGGGGCATCCCTCCGTCGCGTACGCGCGTGGAAGGCCGACCTGACGAATGCCTCTCTCCGCGGCGCCGACCTCGAGGAGGGCCGATTCCGGGCGGCAACGGCCTCGTCCGCCGTGTTCAGCGATGCCCGTCTCGTGTCAGCTCGCTTCGAGGAAGCAACACTCGACCGAGCGAGGTTTCGCGGCGCCATGCTCCAGTCGGCTCACTTCGACGGCGCACGGCTGCGCGGCGCCGACTTCCGAAACGCCAACGTTACCGACGCCAAGTTTGGGGGGGTCATGTTCGACGAGGTCGCGCTGACGTCGCTCGTCCTCTCGCATGGCCTCTGGAAGGTCGACCCCACCACGGGCCGCGGTTGCTTTACTGCCCAGCTAGATCCAGAGGCAGGCGAACGGTTGCGGCACCTCGCGGCGAGGCGGGGTTGGAAGTGGATACCGGCATGACCCCCAAAACTGGCCGGACGTCATGTCACCTGCGGGCCTCGCCTCGCTTCAGCGCGCGGATCAAAGTGCGTGCCGGGCGCGAAGTAGGTCCTGCGAACCCGGTATCCGGTTCGGAGTCTAGCGCGATCAGTCCTACGGCGTACGGGTGGTTCCGGCCGGAGCACCGGGCGCCGCGCGAAACCTCCTTGGCCGGACGCTGGTCGCCCCTCGTATCGTGGAGTGATCCACGATGGGCTCGAACGCACCAAACGGCGCCGGCGGCCGATCCGAGCAGCACCAGCCCCGATTCTCACGCCGCCGCCGGCGGCGCCGCCACCGGCGGCGGCCACTGCCACCTTTCTGAGGATCTCCTTCTCCTCCTCAAGCCGCTCCACGCCTCGTCACAGCCGCTTGAGCTCCTCCCGCTCCACCGGCGTCAGGCCGTCATCACGCTCCCGGCGATCGAGCCGGTCACCCGTGCGCCCGCTCCGCAGTGCCGAATTGGCGATCCCAGGCTCCTTGGCGACCGCGGCGACCGGCCAGCCCGCCCGTGACCAACGAGTTCGCTCTCCCGGAACTCCTGCGTGTACGGCCTCGGCATCGACACCACATCCACTCTGCGACCCCCTGACGGACCGACGCGTTAGTGTCCACGAAACCGGGTATCGACGTGCCGCCCGTCGGACACCTTCAGGCGAAGGACGGAGACGCCTGCGTTTGGCATACTCGCGTCACCCCGTCATCCGAGACGAGCCGGCTCCGAGGCCTCAGCCGGCCAGACCGCATGCCATGGCGGGAGATCACAACACGAGAGCAACGGAGACGGATCCAATGACCGCTCAGCTGGAAATCGCGCCGGAGATCTTCCAGGCCTTTCCGCTTTACCAAGCGGCCATAGTTGATGCCAAGGGCCTGAAGAACGGGCCAAGCGATCCAGCTTCGAGCGAATACCTCCGTGCGGCGGCGAAGGCTGCGTGCGACCGGTTGGACGGCGCGCCCCCGGCGAGCCACCCGCACGTCGCCGCTTGGCGCGCGGCGTATAGCCAGTTCGGCTCAAAGCCAAGCCGCTATCCGTGCTCTGCCGAGGCTCTCCTGAAGCGCGCGCTCTCCGGCACCGTTCCAACGAGAAATCGCCTCGTCGACGTATACAACGCCGTTAGTCTAAGGTACGTGCTGCCGGTCGGAGGTGAGGACTCCGACCATCTCAAAGGAACGCTGTGGCTCAAACTGGCGGAGGGCACAGAGACGTTTGAGATGGCGTCGTCTGATGGTGGAGAGTTCGTGTCGGTGACTGCGGGCGAGCCGATCTGGGTCGACGGGTATGGTGTGACTTGCCGCCGCTGGAACTGGCGCCAGGCACCGCGGACCGCGCTGCGAGAGGATACGCGGAATGCCTTCTTCGTGCTCGATGCGCTGGATGACGAAGCATATGCGCGGCTCGACCCCGCTACCGAGGAACTGATCGCACAGCTGCGGACGGTCAGTCCATCATGTGACATCGACGTCGCGCGATACTCGGCATTGGTCCCCAAAAGGTGTCCTTGAGGATACGTTGAGCATCATGTGTGCGAGTCCTGTCACGACGATCGACTTGACAGCCGACGATCGGATCTCCATCGACGCGCTAATCGAAGATCTCCACTCGGGTCGCGCGCGCGCCGACGATCCCCGCTTCATCGCGGCGAGTGGCGTTTCTGCGCATAGCCTGCCACTTGGTCTCCGACGCGCGGTGGACGAGTTCAGGCTGTCCGAGCGCGAGCTGGCTCTCGTCATACGCGGACTTGGCATCGAGGATGCCAAGATCGGCGCGACACCGTCTCACTGGGACGTGCCGCAGGAAGGCAATCTGGCCGGGCGCGAGGAGTTGTATTTGGCGCTCGTAGCGAGTCTCCTCGGCGACCTCTTCGCGTGGAGCACGCTCCAGCGGGGCCGAGTCGTAATGAACGTCCTGCCAGTGCGTGGCGACGAAGGGACGCAGACCGGACACGGCACGGTGCTGCTTGAATGGCATACCGAAGACGCGTTTCATCCATTCCGTTGCGACTATCTAGTGTCGTGAGTCATTAGTTTGGGCCTGGTTTGTGGTATAGTTTGGGTATGCCACGGGGGCCTGCTGCGGTGTCGATCGACCTGACGGATGGGGAGCGCAAGACGCTTGTGGGGTGGACGCG
>JBPCNA010000195.1:0-17073 GCA_051001735.1 Solirubrobacteraceae bacterium | reverse complement strand
GACCGCTCACTCCACTCGGCCCTACGGGCCTCGCTCCGCGAGCAGTCGCGCTACCGCATCAAAGTGGGGACTTCCCGTGATCAGATCTGAGGAGCTTTACGTGATCGCCCCCACAGCGGCCGGTCCCCCGCCTGTGCCACGCGCAGCGGGCTCGGCATCAGCGCTGCCAGATTGCCCGATTCGAGGGCCCCGCTGCTGACCGACGAGTCGCCCGAAAAGGGGTAGTCCAGGACTACCGTCAACGCGTAGGTCGAGGAGACCAGCAGCGCGAGCGTGCCCATGAAAACGATCTGCGAGCGGGATCCGAGCCCCGGCCTGTACTCGATGATGAGGACGAGGAAGACCCCGGCCAGGAGCATGAGCGTCAGTACCCCCGGGAGCCCCTCGGCGCTGATCGCCAGGCGCTCGCGTCGCGCCGAGGCGACCGCATCCAGGTGGGCGAGCGCGCCGCGATAGAACTCGGCCTGACTGCCCCGAGCCGGCGTGAAGCCCCGATACACGCCGTAGAGGGAGTCCAGAGCGGCCACCGCCTCCGGGCTCGCCTTTCCCACCCGCATGCGGCTGAACTCGTCGCTCACCACCGCGTGGACGTAGGCACCCATCGCCGCCCGCAGCTCCGCTTGGGTGGCAACGGGAACGCCGTGTTCTCGCGGAGCATCTGAGACAGCGCCGTGGCCTCCTCACCCACGGTCTGGTCGGCTGTGTCGAACCGGTCGAGCACCGAGGCGATGACGAACGCCAAGAGGAGCGCGAACAGCAGCTCGAAGATGATCCGCAGTCCGTCCATCGTCTCTTCGAACCGCCTCTGCCCGCCCTCGGGAATCACCGAGCGGAACCCGACCGCGAGCGCTACCGCCAGCAGCACCGCCCCGGCCACGAGGATCAGCACAACCTCTGAGGTGGACACCGAGTTGAGCAGAGAGCGGATCATCGGACGGACTCCACGAATACCTGAGCGGCCGCTGCCCATCGGCTCGGACGCCGGTCGGCGGTCGCCTCAGCGGCGAGTGTCGCTTCCTCCGGCGATTCTTGCACGGCGCGCTCCGCCGCGGCGAAACGGTGTGCCCCAGCGGCAGCTGGCTCGGACACCGCTTCATCCGCTGCTGACCGACCTTCGCATCGGGTTGTTCACCAGCGCCACGCTTCCCGATCTCCGCGCGCCCCGGCGCGCTCACGAAGCGGCCGACGCCCTCGTCGGCCTCGTCTTGCTCGCCGCCCGCCCCACCGCCGACGCCGGCGCCGCCGACTGGTCTGACAGTAACGGCGAGGACATGCGGTCGGCGTCGTCCACGCGCTCGCCGATGTCGTCGGGCTCGCGCTCTAGGCCACGTCGCTCGGCACCCGCCGGCGCGGCCACCGCATGGCCGGAACCGCTCTCGGCGCGCCGGCATGGCGATGGCCGCCGGCGGCTACCTCGGCGGCTATCTGCTAGCTCAGCTGCAGCAGCGGCATGGGCACCAACCACGCCTTCCTCGAGCATCCGCCCGCCGATTGGACCCCCGTCCTCGGCGACGCCGACCTGGCCGACGGCCAGCTCGCTCGCGTCGACGCCGCCGGCGCCGCGGTCCTCGTCTACCGCTCCAAAGGCCAGATCTATGAAATCAGCAGCCGCTGCAGCCACGCCGGCGGCCCGCTTGACGACGGAAGCATCGACGAGTCCTCGTCCACCGTGAGTGCCCCTGGCACCAGAGCGCGTTCCGCCTCCCCGGCGGGAACCTCGTCCACGGTCCCGCCAGCGTGCCTCAGGCGGCCTACGACGTACGCGTCGAGGAAGCTCAGGTCGAGGTCCGCCTGCGGCAGTGACCGGGCGGGCTACCGGGGCGCGTCCGGCGGCTCGACGGCGACTTCTTGCGCGCCCCGCAGGAGCCTCTCGGAGCTCGAACGTTCCTCGGCAGCCGCCGCCGATCGTCGCTACAGTCGGCGGCTATGCCGTCCGCCGCTGATCCGATCGCAGCAGTCAGCGCGCGGATGCAGGCGATCGCCGACGCGCTGCCGGTCACCGACGGCGTCTCGCGCTTCAATCACCTCTACCTCGAGGTGACGCGGTCCGTCGGCACCGCCGCCACCGCCGCGACCTTCGAGGACGCCGCCTTCCTGTCCGCGCTCGACGTCGGGTTCGCCGGCCTCTACTTCGCGGCCGCCGACGCCGCCGCCCGCGGCGGGTCGGTCTCGCGCTCCTGGGCGCCGCTCTTCGCGGCTCGGCACGACCCGGCGATCGCGCCGATCCAGTTCGCCCTCGCCGGGATGAACGCCCACATCAACCACGATCTCGCCGTTGCCCTCGTCGCGACCTGCCTCACCGAGGGCATCGACCTGGACCGTGACTCGCCCCAGCACCGCGACTTCATTCGGGTCAACGACCTGCTCAGCGCCGTCGAGGCCCAAGTCAAGCAGGAGTACCTCGTCGGACTCGTCGGATTGGCGGACGATGTTCTCGGCCGGGTCGACGACGTCGTCGCGATGTGGAGCGTCGTCGAGGCGCGCGGCGCCGCGTGGACGAACGCCGAGATGCTCTGGGCGGTACGCGACGTCCCCGCCCTCGGAGCAACGTTCGACGACGCCCTCGACGGCCTCGCCGGCGCGGTCAGCCGCGGGCTGCTCGTCCCGACGCTTTCCTGAGCAGCGGGAGGAGCAAACGTCCGGTCGGAAGCCCGCATCTCGCGGAGCGTAGCGCGCACGGCAACTCGGGCCGGACGCCCGGGCGGCGCGTCCTACGCGGCGCCCGGCTTCTGCTCGCGCATGCCGCGAACGGCTGCGGCGATCTCCTCGGCCTCCAGGACATCGGCCATCACGCCGATCTGGTCCTCCCAGACGTCGTCGGGAATCTGGCTTCGAAACTCCTCTTCGAGAACGTGATACACGGAGAGACCCAACTGGGCCTCGGCCAGGGCACCTGCGTAGGTCGGATCGCCGAGCACGACTGTCTCGGCGGCGATCTCAGCGCTCTCCGCGTCCGGCGCGCCCAGGATCACCAGAAGGTGTCCGGGACCGTGCTCGTCGGCGAGACGCTTGATCGTTTCCTGACTGTTCAGGTCCATGGCTCCCGAGGCCGTTCAGACGAAGCACTCCGTCGAGGCGTAGGCGACGTTGCCTCCGACGCTCTTCACGCAGGCGGCGATCGCCGGTCCGGCGACGCCGTCGCGCTCACCGAGCACGATTATCTGCTTGCCATCGAACATATGTGCTAGCTCACCTCCTCTCGCATCTTTTCGAGGCTCTCGTCGAGCCATTTTTTCAGCTGTGGCGGCGTGATGCTCGGCGCCGACAACCGCGCCAGCTCCTCGCCGTCATGGAGCAGGAGAAAGGTCGGCAGGCCGTGGACGCCGAGCCGGATGCAGACCCGTCGCGCCTTCGGCGCCTCGAGCTTCACGACGTTGAGGTCGGGGCGCGCGGCCGCGAGCTTCTCGACGTGGGGCATCAGCGCCAGGCACGGCTTGCAGTCGGGACCCCAGACGTCGACGAGCGTCGTCCCCGTGGCGACCAACTCGTCGAAGTTCTCTCGCGTCGCCTCGGTCAGCGCTGCCATCGGTTCATCCTCCCTCTTCGTCGTTACGTTGGAGTATTACGCTCATCCCGTCCGACTGCTCAGACATTCGCCCGAGAAACAGGCTCCCCTTGGCGATCAGCTGGACGCGCCGCGCCGTCCCCCCCATGAGCCGCGCGCGGGCGTGCGGCACGTAGCAGAGCGCCGACGCGATGTGGCCCTGGGTCGGCGCGAAGCCCGGCATGCCCCGTGTCGCGACGAAGCTGCCGATCTCCTCGCGCGCCAAGTCGCCGCGCCGCACCGCCAGCGCGGCGATCGTCTTGTAGTTGCGCTCCGGTACGTTCCCCGACCCCTGCGGCTCGGTGATCTCAGGATTGTGGAGCTCGGTCGCGTAGTCGTCGATGTCGAGCATCCCGATCCCGAGGCGGTCGAGCGGGGCGATGGCCAGAGCCTCCATCACCTTCGGATTGGACGAGCCGGCGCCCACGGGGTGGCGCCCGACGCTGTCGAGGCGCACCTGCGGCGATGCGCCGTCGTCGGCCTCCACGAGCAGGGCCGAGGCGCCGAGCACGTCCTCGAGCACCGGCAGGTCGTGCTTCAGGTGCCCCTGGAACTTCATTCCCAGCTTGGGCAGCGACCCGCCCGCCACCACGACGACACGGCGAAACACCCCGGCCGCGACGAGGCTGCTCGCGATCACGATCGCCGGCACCGGGGCCGCGCAGAAGTTCTTCACATCGCACCCCGATGCCTGGTCGCAGCCCGCGGCGGCGGCAACCGCCTTGCCGAGATTTCCCCCGCCCCGCTGGTAGCGGTCGCCGATCGCCTCCTCGCCGGCACCGATCACGTAGTCGATCGAGCTCGGATCGATCTCGTTGTCGACGAGCAGGCGCAGCAGCGCCAGCGTCGCGCTGGCCTTGCCGGCCAGGTTCTCGAGCAGCACGCCGGCGCTCAGCGCCAGATCGGATTCGTGCGCCCGACGCACGACCCCGACCAGCTCGCCCGACCCCGTGTGCAGCCCGAGCGCGCCCGCCTCGGAGGCGATCGCCTCGGCGTCGCCGCCGGCCGCCGTCACCCTGCCCAGATCGATGCGCCCGGCGAGCGGATGGCCGCCGAGCGCCGCCGCCGCCGCCGCCGCGTCGGCCAGGTGGATCAGGTCGAACTCGTCGACCGCGGCCATCAGACCGAGGAACTCGCCCTCGGGCATCAGCTCGCCAACCCCGGCGAAGCGCCCCGCCCCGTTGCCGGGCGCCCCCACCCACGGGCGCGCCGGCATGTCCCGCGGGTGGAGCGCACCGAGGAACGCCTGGTGCGGCGCGTAGGCCACCGCCTGCTCGAAGGTGCGCAGCGAGCCGGAGAAGCGCGACGCGAGGCCCGGATCGCGGGTCAGCTCCCGCGACGGCTTCGAGCCGTGCCGGGCGAGACCCGGGACGTGGGCGAGTACCGCGCTGGCGGCGGAGATGACCGGTTTCGTCATGCGGTCCTATTCAACTCGGTTCGCCGCTGAAGACGGTCGGCTCGGTCACCGGCGTCGCGACGGCATGGAGCGCCCGCCCGAGCAGCTGCCGCCGCCAGGCGAGCTCCTGTTCGGGACCGAGCTCGGGGTCGCCGGTCGGGTAGGGAATGCCCCGGGTCGGCACGATCCGGGGCGCCCCGACACGCAGCGCGATGGAGACGAGGTTGCACAGCAGCGCCGTCGGAATCCCTGCCCGCTCCAACTCTTTGCTGAGCGTTGACCCGCAACGCGTGCCCGTTCCTCAGGTCGCGGTGAGGATCGCCGCCTGGATGCCCGCCTGGCGCAGCTCGGCGGCCCACTCCATGCCGAAGCGGCGCGCGTCGGCCACGGTCGTGCCGTTCCCGGTGGTCGCGAAGTACTCGGCATGGAGGCCGCCGATCTTCCCGTCGCGCTCGAACTCGCGCGCCGCGTCGAGCGGAAGGATGCGGTTGGGCTGGGCGTTCGCCCACTGTGTCGAGAAGCCGCCGTGGACCGACTCGAAGGTCCCCGCCTCGGCCGAGTCGTAGCCGTCGAGCGAATGCCTGATCCACTTCGTCGCCCGCGCCGACTCGAGCCGGTCGGGGTTGCCGACCGGGACGAACCCGCCCTCGGTGAGCAGGGCGAAGAGCGCGTCGCCCGGATCGTCGACCGGGGCCGCCGGCGTGACCCGGTCGAAGTCCGGCAGCGGGATCTCCGTCGCCTCCTCGTCGCCTCGCAGGCGCGCGACGGCGAGGGCGACGGCCCGCTCGGCGGCGTTGCGGTCGGCCACGCGGTTGGTCCGTGCGACCGGTCCGACACGTCCGTCCTCCGCGGTCAGCGTCTCCCCCGCCGCGACCATGCCCACCGCGGCGGCGAGCCGATCGAGCGACGCGCCCATCCCCCGTGCGGTTTCGCTGCTGGCGACGATCACGGCGCCGGCGGCCTCGGCCAGCCCCGGATTGTCGGGGTGCATGGCGGCTATGGCGATCAGCCCGGCTTCGGCCGCGGCGTTCACCACCCGCGCGCACGCGAGGCCGTAGCGCCCGCTCGTGAAGGCCGGCCCGGCGACCAGCAGCTCGGCTCCGCGAGCGCGGGCCTGTTCGACGAGCGCGGCGGCGAATTCCGGGCGGACGGCGGCGTAGTCGTCGCCGCAGACCGCGGTGGCGACGATCTCGTGCTCTTCCCCGAGCAGCGCCGACAGGCGGCGCCCGGGACCGACCGCGCCATCGCGGAGATCGGGGGCCATGCCGGCGGCATCCTCGCCGCCGACCCCCGCGAAGAACTGGTTGATGTAGTGGACGACGCGCATCAGGCCGCCTCGTCGCAGGTGAGCCGGCCCCAGCCCAGGGGGCTGAGCGCACAGTAGATGGCTGCGACCGGGAGCTCGATCGCATCGGTCGACGGCCGGTCGAGCAGGCGAAGCCGATCTCCGCCCAACGCCCGCTCGCACGCCGGCAGCGAGAGCAGCTCGTCGTAGTTGCCGACGCTGACCATCGCCGTCGCCCGGCTCGGCGGAACGACGAGCGACGGGCCGACGCCATCGCGCCCCGCCATCTCCGCGAATATCCCGACCGCCGCGATCCCCTCGTCCTCGAGCCGGTCCATCTTGAGCGAGACGTCGGCGTCGGCGTTGCCCCCGCCCTCCTTGGTCAGGATCGCCGCGTCCAACCGCAGCGCCGCGCACAGCCGCGCCGCATGCGCGGCGACGAGCTCTTTGGCGCCCTGCTCGATCGGCTCCGGGCACAGCACCAGCGCGGCCAGACAGACGTCGCCGCGGGCACGCACGGCGGCGACTACCGGGTGCGTCTGGTGCATGTAGGTCGGGTTCTTGAGGGCCGGATGGCCGTACTGCCCGCTGACCACCGCGCCCTCGTCGAGCTCGTTCGGCGAGATCACGGTCGGTAGCCCGCCGGTCAGGCTGCGCCCGTAGACGAAGACGTCCTTGAATCGGCCCTGCGTCTGCAGGTTGGTGACGATCCCGACGCGCGGCCGCCCCGACGGTCCCTCGCCCGCTTCCGGCAGCTCCTCGACCGCGTCGGGCTCGACATCGCCCGCCGTCTCGCCGAGATGGGCCGCCACCCGCAGCAGACCGCTTCGGACCGCCGCCTCGACGTCCTCCCACGGTGCCCCCTGCGCCGGCTCGAACTCGATCACCAGGTTGTGGGTGGCGGCGAACGGCGAGAGCGCCGCCGCCGGCCCCGACATGTCGATCACCGCTTCCTGGGCGCGCGGCAGGTACCCCGCCGCGAGGACGGCGGCGCCGCGGAGCACGTGGGTCTCACCGCGGCCGCCGGGAAGGGCCGGCCCGAGGAATCCCGGAAAGACCCCGCCGCCGCCCGGGCCCTTCGAGCACGGCTGCACCGCGTCGAGGACGCCGACGATCCGGACAGGGTCGCCCGGCGCGGCGCACGCGAGGCGGACCTCGGCGATCGCCGGGTGATCGAACAGAGCCCGCGCGGTGGCCTGCGAGACCTCGAGCCGTCCCGCGGCGAAGCTCGTGCGTTCACCGACGACAAGCTCCCGCACCTCGTGAACAAGGCGTCGCAGCCCCGGACCGACGACCTTGAGTTCCCGCAGGTGCGCCATCTCCGCGCCGAGTCTACCCGGCCGCCCGCCGGCGACGGAACCCGGGCGGCAGCCCCGGCGCCGGACCCGTGAAGCGAAGGCTCCCGCACTTTCCCACACGCGGCTTGCCGCGCGGAATACGATGAATCCAAGGCCCCCATTAGAAAGGAGAGAACGCCATGACTGACGACGCTCCGGAGGAGACCGAAGGCACCGACGCCCCCGAGGCTCAGAGCGCCCCCGAGGCTCAGAGCGACACCGAGGCTCAGAGCGACACCGATGTGTCCGATCTCCCCCTCGACGAGAGTCCAGAAGCGCATATTCGCCGCGCCCTCGACGAGACGGGCGGGGAGGGCGGCGAGCCGGCCGCCGCGACGGAAGACGCCTCGGGGGATGCCGAGGAGTCCGCCGCCGAGTAGATTGGCAGGACTCGCAGCCGGGCCGATCGCGTCGTACTGTTTGTCGTCATGCGTTACCGCAAGCTCGGCTCGTCGGACCTCGAGGTCTCTGAGATCTCGCTCGGCTCGTGGCTGACCTACTCCGGTGGGGTGGCGTTCGAGCAGGTCCGCGCCTGCACGGACGCCGCCTTCGAAGTGGGCATCAACTTCTTCGACACCGCCAACGTATATGGCCGCGGCGCCGCGGAGACCGGGTGGGGCGAGATCCTGGCGAGCCGCCCACGGGAGTCATACATACTGGCGACGAAGGTCTGGGGACAGATGTCCGACGACCCCGCCGACCGGGGACTGTCGGCGGCGCAGATCGCCAAGCAGATCGACGCCTCGCTGGCCCGACTCCAGACCGACCACGTCGACCTTTACCAGGCGCACCGTTTCGACCCGGACGTCCCCATCGAGGAGACGATCGAAGCGCTGCAGGAGGTCGTCGCCTCGGGAAAGGCGCGCTACCTCGGCTTCAGCGAGTGGACGGCCGAGCAGATCCGGGCGGCGATCGACATCGCCGGGCCTGATCTCTTCGTCTCGTCGCAGCCCCAGTACTCGATGCTCTGGCGGGCCCCCGAGACGGAGCTGTTCCCGCTCTGCGCGGCCAGCGGCATCTCCCAGATCGTCTGGTCGCCGCTCGCCCAGGGCGTCCTCACCGGGAAGTACCGCCCCGGCCAGGAGCCGCCGGCCGACTCGCGCGCGGCGAGCCGTGAGATGAACTTCGCGATGAACCTCGTGATGGAGGAGGCGAAGCTCGAGGCCGTCGACCGCCTGCGCCCGGTCGCCGACCGGGCAGGGGTCTCGATGACGGAGCTCGCGCTCGGTTGGGTCCTGCGGCGCCCCGAGGTCGCGTCGGCGATCGTCGGTGCGTCTCGGCCCGAGCAAGTCCATGCCAACGCGAAGGCATCGGCGATTGAGCTCTCAGTGGAGACGCTGGCGGCGATCGACGACGCGCTGGGGGATGCGCCGGTCACGGAGCCGACGCTCGGGCCGCTCGCGCGGGCGGGGATAACCCACCGCTGAGGTGGCGGGCCGCCGCGACCTCGCCGAAGGGCGCCTCGATCGCGAACCCTTCGCGCGAGTCAGTGTCGCCTGGTTGGTCGGCGGCGGACCGGATCCGTCAGCCGATCTGCTCGGCCAGCTCGACGATGATCCCCTCCGGGCCGCGGACGTAGCAGAGCCGGTAGCTGTCCTCATAGCGCTCCAGCTCGCCGACGAGCTCCGCGCCCCGGGCTCGCAGGCCGGCGACGACGGCGTCGATGTCGTCGACGGCGAATGCGACATGGCGGATGCCCGGTGTGTTCGCCGGCGCGTCCCGGTTGCCGGCTTGATCCGAGGGCGTGTGGAACTTCGTCAGCTCGAGCCGTCCGTGGCCGTCCGGGGTCTCCACCATCGCGATCTCCGCCCGGACGCCCTCGAGCCCCACCACGCGGTCCACCCAACCGCCCTCGACCGCCCCCGCGCCCTGCAGCTCGAGTCCAAGCGCGACGAAGAAGGCCGTCGCGGCCGCGAGGTCGTCGACCACGATGCCCACGTGGTCCATGCGTTGGATTGTCATGGGCCCGATGGTATGCGCCTCCACGTCCTCAGGCGCCCTGGTCCATCAGGGGGCACGCGACGGTGCGGCTCCGGGCCGCCGCGGTGGTGCTCGAGAAGCAGGTACGTCGGTCGGCATCGTGGTCTCCTGGTGTCGTAGGCCGCGCCTGTCGAGGGCCCTTCACCTGGTGAGCGGAGCCGGCCGGCGCTTCTGGACAGCGTGCCTGGTACTGCGGCTCGAAGGGCCGAAGGCAGCACGGCTCCGCCGCGTCCACCGCTCCCGGCGTCAGACACCGTAGGTGGAACGCGCCAGCTCGAGGAACTCGACGGCCGCCGGGGCGTGGCGACGTTCCTCGCGCCAGGCGAGCGTGATGTCGCGGGTCAGCTCCGGCCCCGACAGCCTCAGCACGGCGACCGCGGCTCCGGGCCCCTCGGCGTCCGAGCGCGGCAGGATGGCGACGCCGAGGCCCTTCGCCACGAGCCGCCGGATGCGCTGGCTCTCGTTGGACTCGAGCTTCACCCGCGGGCTGAAGCCGGCCTCCCGCGCCGCCGAGACCAACAGCTCGCGGAGCCTCGAGCCCTCCCGGTAGCTGACGAACTCGTCCTCGGCCAGGTCGGCCATGCGCACGCGGCGACGCTTGCCGAGGCGGTGGTCGCGGGGCAGCACGGCGACGAGCTCCTCGGATACGAGCTGCTGGAGCCGCAGGCCGTGACTCTCGATCCGCTCGGTCACCGACAGGAACGCGAGGTCGAGCTCGTCCACCCGGAGCATCTCCGCCAACTCCTCGCTCGACTGCTCGCGGACGGTCAGCTCCACCCCTGGATGGCGCTCGTGGAAGATGGCCAGCACCAGGGACACGTCGACCGGCCCCATGGTGTGCATGACGCCGACGTTCACTCGACCTGCCTGCACGCCCCGCCGCCTCTGCATCTCGACGTCGGCGGCGTCCACCTCGGCCAGGATCCGCCGGGCGCGGGCGACCAGCGACATGCCGGCGTCCGTCATCGCCACCCGCCGCGTCGTGCGCTCGACGAGCGCCAGGCCGACTTCCTCCTCCAACCGCCGGATCTGCTGCGACAGCGCCGGCTGAGCGATGTGCTCGCGCGCCGCCGCCCGCGTGAAGTGAAGCTCCTCCGCGAGCGCCACCAGGTATCGCAGCTGCCGGAGCTCCATAAGCGAAGCCTATAGATGAATGGAGATACTCGTCTTGGACTTCTAAGCCGAATACCGCCAACCTCCTCTGTGCAACCCCTCTCCTCCCCCTCGAGTCACGCTCCGCACCCCGGCCTCATATCCCGCCGGGGCGGGGCGTGGCTCATTTAAGGGTCCGTCGCCACACGGCGAGCCTGATCTGCTTGAAGACCGTCCGCTCCCGTTGTCGCGGATCCGCGCCCGCTTTCTCACCACGAACGGGCGCGTGACACCCGCACGCCCGGCGCACAAGGGTTCACCGTCACTCCGACTCGGCGAATATCCTGCAAACACGCGTGCTTTCCGTGGTACGGTGCGAGGCGAAGCGGTCTTCCCCGGCCGCTCAGAACGGCGGGCGCGGCAGGGCCGCGGAAAGGAATCGACCAGATGCAGCGCAGGCTCCTCACCGCTTCCGCCGTCGCAGCTGTTCTCGCGTTCGGCGCGGCGACGGCATCCGCCGCCACGACGATCGTCGGGAGCACCTCCGAGTCGAGCGCCCAGGGGACGAACAGCACGCAGTCCGGCGCCAACGGCAGCGGCGGCGGCAGCACGTTCATCCTCGAGGACGCCTCGCCGACGACGTTCCAGGACTCGACCAACGTCCTCGCCGACGGCCAGGCCATCGGCGGCGGCGGCGGCGTCACGACGTTGATCGCCCCGGCGGCCGGCGAGTGCTTCTGCCAGAGCAGCGCTCAGGGCGTGAACAGCCAGCAGACCGGCGTCAACGGCGACGGCGGGGGCAGCGGTACCACCCTGGTCGTCGCCGGCGACTCGCTCGGCCTGCTCGACCAGAGCTCGGCCAACGTCCTGACCAACGTGGTCATCCTCGGCGGCTGAGCTCCTCCGCCTGGCGCGCGAGCTCGACCACCTGGTCGCCGAAGGACCGCAGGTAGGGATCGTCGGACATACCGGTGCAGGCGCGCCGGAAGTTGCCCTCCATGTACACGGCGACCTTCCAGACCGCGAGCGTCCGGTACCAGCGGATGTCGGTCATCGAACGGCCCGAGCCGTCCTCGTAGCGGGCGATCAGCTCGCGCTTGAGGGGAAAGCCGTCGCGCCGGGTCAGCGCGGCGAAGTCGAAGACGGGCGACGGCGGGTCGTCGCGGTCGGCGTAGAGCGCGCAGAGGTAGCCGAGATCGGCCAGGGGATCGCCGATCGTCGACATCTCCCAGTCGAGGACGGCGACGATCCGGGCGGGCGCCGCGGCGTCGAACATGACGTTGCCGAGGCGGTAGTCGCCGTGGACGATGGTGGAGGCCGGCGACCGGGGAACGTGGCGCCCGAGCCAGTCGGCGACGCGATCGACGGCGGGGATCTCCCGCGTCCGATTGGCCTCCCAGAGCCCGCGGAATCGGCGCAGCTGGCGGTCGAGATAGCCGTCGGGACGGCCGAAGCCTTCGAGCCCGGCGGCGCGCCAGTCGAGTGCGTGGAGCTCGACCAGCGCGTCGACGAGCTCCTCTCCCATGCGACGGCGCTCGCCGGGCGTGTCGAGCGCGGCCGGGATATCGGTCCCTGCGACGATTCCCCGGAGCTCTTCCATGACATAGAAGGGCGCTCCCAGCACGGACTCGTCGTGAGACACGGCCAGCACGCGGGGGACGCGGGCGCGGCCGGCGAGCGCTGTGAGCACGCGCGCCTCGCGGAGCATGTCGTTGGCGCTGGGCGGGATCGGCGGCCGCGGCGGGCGGCGCAGGACGAACCGCCGGCCGCCGCGGCGAACCGCGTAGGTGACGTTGGAGTGGCCGTCGCCGATCATCGCGAAGGACGGCTCGCCGTCGCCGAGTCCGTGGGCGTCGAGGAAGGAAACCAGGCGGTCGAGGACGATCAGCGGCGGTCGGTCGCCGGCGTCGGCGAGCGTGGCGACGATGTCGTCGGCCGCGATCGCGTGGGACATCAGCCGAGGTCGCCGGTGGCGGCCCGCGTCGATTCGCCGGCGCGGGCGAGCTTGAGGCACTCACGGGCGATCGTCATGCGGTGGACCTCGCTCGCGCCGTCGTAGATGCGGGCGGCCCGGGCGTCCTGGTAGATGCGCCCGATCGGCAGGTCGAGGGCGATGCCGGCGGCGCCGTGGATCTGGACCGCCCGGTCGGCGATCCGCCCGAACGCCTCGGAGACGAAGGTCTTGGTCATCGCGACCTCCTGGCGGTGGGGCAGGCCGTGCTCGATCTTCCAGGCCGTGTGGAGAACCATCAGGCGGGAGGCATAGAGGTCCATCGCCGAGTCGGCGATCATCGCCTGGAGCATCTGGTGGTCGGCGAGCTCGCGGCCGAAGGCGCGCCGCTCGAGCAGGCGCCGGGCGCTGAGGTCGAGGGCCCGCTGGGCGGACCCGATCCAGCGCATCGCGTGGGCGAGGCGGCCGCCGGCGAGGCGCTTCTGGGCGATCACGAAGCCCTCACCTTCGCGTCCGAGCAGGTTCCCGGCGGGGACGCGCACGTCGCGCAGGCCGATGATCGGATGGCCGCCGGGCGCGTGCGAGCCCATCCACTCGGGGTCGCGCTCGACCTCCCAGCCGGGGGTGTCGGTGGGGACGACGATCAGGCTGTAGTCGCGGTGGCCGCCGGCGTCGCCGGCGCCGGTCTTGGCGACGACGATCGCAAAAGCGGCGCCGATGGCCCCGGAGATGCACCACTTGCGCCCGTTGAGGACCCACTCGTCGCCGTCGCGGACGGCCGTCGTCCGGAGGTTCGTCGGGTCGGAGCTGGCCACGTCCGGCTCGGTCATCGCGAAGCACGAGCGGATGCTCCCGGCGGCCAGGGGGCGCAGCCAGCGCTCCTTCTGCGCGGCGTCCCCGGCGAGCAGCAGCGTGTGCATGTTGCCCTCGTCGGGCGCCATCGCGTTGAGGCCGAGGGCGGCGAGCGGGACGGCTCCGACCTGCTCTGAGACCAGCGCCATCCCCATCACCCCGACGCCGAGACCGCCGTATTCCGCGGGCATGTGCGGGACGAAGAGGCCGAGCTCCCGCGCCCGGTCGCGCAGCCGTTCGACGACCGGCCAGGACTTGAGCAGGTCGGTCTGATCCTCGATCTCCTCGGCGGCCGGCACGACGTCCTCGGCGACGTAGGCGCGGACCCGGGCGAGCAGGCGGTCGAGCTCAGGCGGGATGCTGAAGCCGAAGCCGCCGGCCGGGGCGGTCGGGGTGGCGGCGGTCATGGCGCTCCTCCTCTGTCGGCGGGCCTCGAGCTTATGACGCTTGAGATCATCGCGTCATGGCCTGGCTCGGCGTCGATCTCGGGACGGGCGGCGTGCGCGCGGTGGCGGTCGCCGCCGACGGCAGCGTCGTCGGCCGCGGCGCGCGTCCGCTCGAGAGCCGCCGCGCCGGACCCCGCCACGAGCAGGACCCCGAGCAATGGTGGACGGCGTTCGGCGGCGCCTGTCGCGACGCCGTCGGCGCGGTCCCGATCGAGGGCGTGGCGATCTGCGCGACGTCGGGGACGATCGTCCTCGTCGACCACGAGGGCGCTCCGCGAACGGCCGCCCTGATGTACGACGACGCCCGCGGGGCGGAGCAGGCCCGGCGTCTGGGAACGTCGCCGTCGTGGGCCCTGGCCAAGCTCGCCTGGCTGGTCGACGAGCGGCCGGAGCTGTGCGCCGGAGCGCGGCTGGCTCACCAGCCGGACTTCATCGGGCGTCGCCTGACCGGGCGCGACGTCCCGGTCGACTCGAGCCACGCCCTCAAGGCAGGTTACGACCTGCGAGCCGAAGCCTGGCCCGCGGCCGTGCGCGGCCTCGGGCCCGCCGGCCTTCTCCCCGTGGTCGTGCGGCCGGGGACGGTGATCGGCGCGGTCGGCGCCGCCGGGGCCGCTCACGCCGGGCTCGCGGTGGGGACGCCGCTGGTCGCCGGGATGACCGACGGCTGCGCCGCCCAGATCGCGGCCGGGGCGCTCCGGCCGGGCGACTGGAGCTCGGTGCTCGGGACGACGCTCGTGCTCAAGGGCGTCGCCGCCGCCCCGCTCGACGACCCGGCCGGGGTGATCTACTCGCACCGGGCGCCGGACGGCGACTGGCTCCCGGGCGGGGCGTCGAGCTGCGGCGCCGGGGCGCTGGCGGCGGCGTTCCCCGATGCCGACCTCGACCGGCTGACCCGCGCGGCGGCCGACCACGAGGAGACGCGGGTGCTCGCCTACCCGCTGGTCGGCGGACCGGGCGAGCGGTTCCCCTTCCGCGCGCCCGGGGCCGAGGCGTTCATGCTCGGGGAGCCGGCGGGCGACGGAGAGCGGTTCGCGGCGCTGCTCCGGGGCCTCGCCTTTGTCGAGCGGCTGTGCTTCGACGAGCTCGACCGGCTCGGGGCGCGGGTCGACGGCGAGCTGACGCTCAGCGGCGGCGCGGCCGGCAACCCCTATCTGTGCCAGCTGCGCGCCGACGTCCTCGGTCGACCGGTTCGCCTGGTGAAGGAGGGCGACTCAGCGTTCGGGATGGCCATACTCGCCGCCTCGGCCGGTCGTACCCTGACGGACACGGCGGCGGGCATGGTCTCCGCGGCCGAACGCTTCGAGCCCGATCCGGCGCGGACCGGACGACTGGCGCCCGGATACGCGCGCTTCGTCGATGAGCTCCGCCGGCGGGGCTGGCTCGAGCGGGGCCCCGCCGCCCACGCCCTCGCTCGCGCCCGCCCGGCCGCGTGACGGCGCCGGCACGGTCATGGACCGAGCGGAACGGCGATCCCGTCGCCGGCGGGGATCCCGTCGCCGGCGCTCGCGAGGGGCCCGGCACCCGCGGATACGGTGATCCCGTGGCCGACGGCGGCGGTCCTGCCGTCGCTGTCGGTGACGTAGAGCCCGACGCTCCGCAGCCCCGGCGTCGCGAAGGCGTGCGCCGGGGTTGGGCCGCTGCCGTCCGGCGTCCCGTCTCCCCAGACCCAGCGGTAGGTGAGGATCGACCCGTCGGGATCGCCCGCGGACCCGCTGAAGGTCACGGTCTGGCCGACGGTCGGCGTGAAGGTGCTCGGTGTGTAGGCGACGACCGGCAGCTCGTCGGGTACGCCCGCCGTGATCCCGTGGGCGACGGCGGCGGTCATGCCGTCGCTGTCGGCGACGTAGAACCCGACGCTCCGCAGCCCCGGCGTACCGAAGGCGTGCGTTGCCGTCGGGCCGCTGCCGTCCGGCGTCCCGTCTCCCCAGACCCAGCGGTAGGTGACGATCGACCCGTCGGGATCGCCTGCCGACCCACTGAACGTCACCGCCTGGCCGACCGTCGGCGTGTAGGTGCTCGGCGTATAGGCGACGACTAGCGCCTCGTCGGGCGCGTGCGCCGTGATCCCGTGGCCGACGGCGGCGGCCATGCCGTCGCTGTCGGTGACGTAGAGCCCGACGCTCCGCAGCCCCGGCGTCGCGAAGGCGTGCGCCGGGGTCGGGCCGCTGCCGTCCGGCGTCCCGTCTCCCCAGACCCATCGGTAGGTGGCCATCGTCCCGTCGGCGTCGGTCGCCGCGGCGCGGTAGGAGACCGGCTGTCCCGTCACCGGGGAGTAGGTGCTCGGCGTGTAGGCCGCCACCGGCAGCTCGTCCGCCTCGACCGACGCGGGCTGGTCGAGGCAGTTGCTCGGCCCGACTCCGTAGTTGTTCGTGTCCCCGCCGTAGCGGATGCGGAAGGTGTAGCGGCCGCGCTGGGCGGGCCGCCGGACGGGGCCCGAGTCGTAGCTCCCGACGTCGTTGGCAGGCACCGTCGAGGTGAAGAGGACGGGACCGGCGCAGTATGTGTCGCCGGGTCCGGTGACGCTGAACGTCACGATCCCCGTCGGCGAGAACCCACCCGAGATGGCGAACGTCCCGTGGATCTGCCCGCTGGGGTACTGGCCGGCGGTCAGCGACGAGCCGACGTACCGCTTCTCGACGAGTACCGTCTCGCCGGGATCCCCGCAGGTCGTGCCGGTCGGGCTGTTGTTGGCGTCGCCGCTGTACGTGGCGATCCACCGATCGGCACCGGCGGACGAGGTCCAGAAGCGCGGCGAGTCGTCGGACCCGGTGCCAGAGACCGGGACGGTGCCGGCGAAAGTCGGCGTCGCGCAGGCGGCGTCCCCGGGGCCGAACAGGGTGAAGCCGATCGTGCCGGTCGGCGCGACGCCGCCCAGGAGGTTCGTGTGATCCCAGATCTGTAGCCCTACCTGCCCGGTTGGCGAGCCGTTTGCGTAGAGATGCGGCGAGGCGGCCTGCGCGGCCGCGGGGGCCGCAGCCAGCACCGCCGCGGCAGCCATGACGGCGCCCCACCCGGACCGCCATCGCCGTCCTCCCGCACTTACACCACACAGTGGATCGAGGCTTAGACAATATGGATTGACCGTCCGTCCGGCCCGCGGTGTAGAAGGGGCCGGTCCCCCCACGTCGGTGGTGGGGTGACGTTCAGCCGCGCGGCTGGAACCCGCGCGGCGGCCCTACAACCGAATAGG
>JBPCNA010000194.1:0-6993 GCA_051001735.1 Solirubrobacteraceae bacterium | reverse complement strand
CGGGACTGTCTTGGAGGCTGGCGGGCCCCCTGCTCCGGCGCCGGTGTCCGGAGTCGGGCAGCGTTCCGGAACGCTGCACCAGGCGGCCGGTGTCAGGCCAGGGCGGGGGCCGTGGTGGCGGCGTCGGCCGCGTCGAACGGCGGGTAGGTCTCGGTGAGCAGGTACATCAGCGCGTAGGCGCGGATCGTGTAGGAGAGGCAGAAGAACATGGCGTTCTGGAGGCCTTCGGGCTGGCGTCCGGTGATCACGATCACCAGCCAGCTGGCGAGGGCGAGCAGCGAGGCGAAGATCCCGAGGACGTAGGCGATCACGGCCGCCGGGATGACGTAGATGAATCGGAAGAGGACCTTCAGGCGGCTGTAGCGGTCGAGCGGCGGCGCCACCCGCAGGCGTGCGGGGTAGCCGTCGTCGGGGTCGAGGCCGAACGGGGGGTAGCGGTCGACCAGGAGGAGGACGTAGGCGTTGCTACGGGCCGTGAACCGCAGGGCGCCGGCGGCGAACTTGTGCATCCCGCTCGGCCAGCGTCCGGTGAAGAGGAGCACGAACCAGGCGAGGAGGACGACGATGCTGAGAGCGATTCCGTAGACGTAGCCGACGACCATCAGCGGGATCGCCAGGAGGATTCGCAAGAACGTGGTCAGGCGGCTGCGCCTCTCGACGTAGTCGACGTCGAGCCTGACGGGATAGGACATGGGTGGACCCCTTTGCTCGTGTTGCCCGCGGCTCCGTCCTCGGTCGCGGATAGACCGAGCTTGGCCGATGACCCGGCCGGATTGCGTGACCTTGGTCACAGTGGAGGACGATCTCGTTGCGGTCAGTCGCGGAGGATCGCCAAGACGTCGAGCCGGAGGCCGGCATTGCGGGAGATCCAGGCGGCGACGACGGCGTCGGGCGCCCCGGCGAGCGTCACCGGAGCCAGGGCGCGCCGGGGTGTCCAGGGCGCGGGTGGGGCCGAAGGCTCCGGACCTGCCGTGGACGGCAGGCGGGGGTCGTAGACGCCCTCAGCGCAGAGCGGGCCGCCCGAGCTGCGCCTGGGCGTCGGACACCCGCCAGCACGCGACCGCCACGACGGCCGCTGCCACCAGCACCGCCGGCCAGGCCCCGATCACGAGGGCGAGCACGTGGGACCCGACGAAAGCGGCCAGGCCGACAGCGGTCAGGAGCGCCGCCGTCCGCCGCCCGTCGCGGCGCAGCCAGGTCCGCGCGCACCAGATCCCGACCAGGAGCAGGACGACGCCGCCCAGCGGCCGCGACCCGCTCGCCACGGCTACGGCGTAGCCGGCGATCAGGCCGAGGCCGGCGACGGCGGCGGTCGGGAAGGGGTTCATTGGATCGAAAGCCTAACGCCGGCCGCCGCCGCCCGCGGCGTAGGCTGCCGGGACGATGGTGACCGTCGCCCAGGTGCGTGAGCTCGCCCTCGGCCTTCCCGACGCGGCCGAGCAGGACCACCACGGCATACCGTCCTTCCGCGTCCGCGGGAAGATCTTCGCCACCCTGCCCGACGCCGATCACCTTCGGGTGATGGCTGCCCAGGGCGAGATCCTCGCCGCCGTCGCCGAGGCTCCCGCCGCCTGCAGCGAGTTCTGGTGGGGATCCCGCCTGGCCTGCGTCGTCGTCGACCTCCAGCAGGTCGAGCCGGTCCTGTTGGGCGAGTTGGTGCTCGACGCCTGGCGGCGCAAGGCGCCGCGCCGGCTGGTCACCGACCTCGACGCCGCCGGTCCCGCCGCTAGAAGACGCTGACGAGCACCGTCCGGCTCCGGATCACCTGGTGCGTCCCGGGTCGCGACCAGCTCAGCCGCATGGAACCGGAAGCACGCAGGGGAACGCGCACGTCGAGATATCCGCGGCCGCCGTCCGTCTGGACGGTGGCGATCGTCCGGAACGCCCGTCCCTTGGTCGGCCGCAGCTGCACCGCGACGCTCTGCCGCGTCCCGTACGTCGACAGCCGCACGAAGCCCCAGACGCGGATCCGGTGGCCGCGGCGGACCGAGGTCGCCGGCAGGTAGATCGGCAGGCGGTACGCCGAGTAGGCCGGTTTGCGCTTGCCGCCGTGGAACTCGAGGCCGGTCTGGAAGCTCGCGCCCACCCGGGCCAGGGCGGTCCCCCCCGGGATCGTGCTGTCGTCGCGCAGGAGGAACTGCGACAGCGTGTGGACGTGGGGGTTGGTGTAGGCGATGAACTCCGACTGGTTGAGGTAAGCCGCCTGGCGGGCCAGCGAGACGCCGATCGGGCTCGGCGGCTTCGACTGGTAGCCGAACTCGGTCAGGTAGAGCGGGAGCCCGCCGGGCCGGTCGATGCCGTAGGCGCCGAGGATCCGCTGGAGCGCGTCGGTCAGGCGCCCGAGGCTGGCGATCGTGACGAAGTTCGGGTCCGCCGGCGGTACGTTGGGGGCGAAGATCAGCTCGTAGGGGTGGTGGGCCCAGCCGGTGGCCAGGAAGAGCCCCGGGTGATCGGCCCGGAAGCGGGCCGTCCCCGCCGCGTCCACCGGGCAGCCGCGGGCCGCCGCCGCCGCCCCGCGCAGCGGGCGGTAGGAGTCGCTCAGGCAGTAGAGCTGGCGGATGAAGTGGAGCGGCTTGATCGCCCCCGTGCAGATGCTCGCCCGGCGCGCCGCCGAGCAGGGCGGGAGGTTCTTGGTGTTCAGGCCCTTCGGCGCCGTCTCGCCGATCAGGATCGTGTCGCTCCCGTGCCCGGTCGCCACCAGCGACGCGTAGGCCGCGTCGACCAGCTGGCGGTAGATCGTCGGTGCCCGCTCGATCAGCGTCCGGCGGGGCCCGGGTACGAGCTGGGGCGTGAGCCAGCCCGGCTGGTTGGGCTCGTTCCACACCGCCCAGTACTCGACCCGCGGCAGCGCCGTCGGAGCCCCGGGGTTCTGCGTGTCGAAGCCGGGCCTCGGTGCGATGAACGTCCCGCTGTAGCGGGTCGCCACCGCCGTCACGAAGTCGCCGAACTCCTTCGACTTCGGCTCGTATGTCGCCTCGATGTCGGCCCGCGGCGGCGACCCCGTCGCCCACAGCGGCGCCGGGTCGGTCACGTTGAAGTCGACGGCGATCCCCTGGGCCGCCGCGAAGGCGACGATCCGGTCGTAGCGATCCCACGCCCCCGCCGGGTAGGCGTTCGGGTCGGTGGCGTCGAACGCCGGCCGCGTCTTCGACTTCGGCGACGGCGCGACGATCCCCCAGAACACCGAGACCCGCACCCGGTTGACCCCCAGCGCGTGGAGGGTGCCGAGCGTCTGGGAGACGCCGAGCGGGGTGTTGTAGACCAGCAGGCTGTCGTCCTGGAACATCGACTCCCGCGGTGCCGGCGGGGCCGCCGCCGCGGCCGGAGCGATGAGCCCGGCGACGACCAGCGCGAGCACGCCGATCAGGCGGGGGCGGTTCACGTCGTCCCCGCCGGAGCCGCCGGGGAGGCGGGCGCGGTCGGCACGGCCGGGAGGGTGGTCGCCGGCGCCGCCCCCGGGCCGCGCAGGGTGTCGAGGTACTGCGAGACGCCGGCGTGCGACTGGGGGTCGAGATAGAGGGCCGGGGCGAGGTCCCGGAGCGCCCGCGTCCGGTGCCCGCGCGACAGGTCGAAGCCGGCCAGCTGCTCCCAGGGGCGCGCGTCCGACGGCGTGAGGCGCACGGCGCGGACCAGCGCCGCCCGCGCCGCCTTCGGCAGGCCGGCCTGCGTCTCGATCGTCGCCAGGTCGATCAGCGGGTCGACCGACAGCGGATCGCGCCGGATCGCCGTGTTCGCCGCCGCCCGTGCTCCGGCGTAGTCCTGGCGCGCGAGCGCGGCGAGGGCCGTCGTCGCCGCCTGCTGGGAGCGGAGGGGCTGCCATTGCGACCAGGCGATCACGAGGGCGAGTCCGGCCGCCCCCGCCGCCGCCATGGTCCGCACCGGGTGGCGGGTCAGCCCGGCCAGACTCGGACGCCCGCTCGTCAGAGGCGCGGGGCCGCGGCCGGCGACCCACCCGGCGCAGAGCAGCGCGATCGCTGCGTCGCCCGGGACGAAGAAGGTCCAGTCGATCAGTGAGTGGACGGCGAACACGAGCACGCACGAGATCATGACGAGAAGTCCGACCTGCTCCGCCGTACCCCCGGCCGGCTCCCCCGGTTCGCCGCGCCGGCGGCCCCCGCCCCCCCAGCCGAAGGGACGGGCGGCGCGGGTGGCCGCCACGCACCAGGCCGCGCAGAAGAGCAGGCTCAGCGCCATCCCGACCAGCCCGAGGTCGGCCAGCGTCTGGACCACGTAGCCGTGGGCGTGCTGGACCTCGAGCGTGTCGCTCCGGTAGAAGGCCCGCGCCGTCGGGTAGCCGCCGGCGCCCACCCCGACGACGAGGTGGTCGCGGGCGATCTTCAGGGCGTCGTTCCAATAGCGGGCGCGGACGCTCCCGATCGCCGTCAGCCGGCTCGGGTCGTTCGGCGGCGTCGTCGCGTGGGGGTCGGTCAGCGCTCGCCAGGCGTGCGACACCGAGCCGTCGAGGCCCCGCGAGCTCGCGCTGACCGCCGCGACCCCGGCGACCGGCACCAGGGCGACGGCGACGAGCACCGCCACACCGCCGCGACGGCGCAGGGCCGGCGGCCAGGGCCGGCGGAAGGCGGCGAAGCGGAGCGCGAGCCCGGCGGCGAAGGTCATCATCGCCACCCCGACCAGCAGCAGGCCGAGCAGGTGGCCGAAGTTGAGGCGCGAGGCGAGCACGATGTGGTCGGCGCTCAGCGCCGGTTTCGAGAAGGTCCAGATGACTACCGCGGCCGCCCCGACGCCGCCGAGGAGGAGCACGCCGAGTGAGCGCAGGCGCAGCGGGATCGCCGCGAAGTAGAAGGCCAGGCCGACGGCCAGGGCGAGCAGCGCCCCCCGCGAATAGGCGAGCATCAGCGTCACCAGCAGCAGCACCAGGATCGGATAGGCGACCGCCCCGACCGCTCCGTGACCGTCCCGGCGGGCCCCGAGCCAGAGGGCCGGCGGGACGGCGAGGCCGGCCGTCAGGCCGACGGCATTCCAGTAGCCGAACGGCTCCCGCAGCCGGGCGTAGATCTCGTCGGGGCTGAGCGCCCCGGGGAAGACCCGGGTGGCCACGGCGTAGGCTGACACGGCGACCCCGGCGAGCAGGACTCCGACCAGCACGCTCGTCCACCGCTCCGGTGCGATCCGCACCAGGGCCACCGCACCGAGGAAGGTGAAGGCGTAGGCGAGCGTCCGGCTCCCCTCGATCCACGACTCATCGGGCGCGACCGACCAGATCACCGACGCCGCCGTGAAGGCTGCCAGGAGGAAGAGCAGGCCGATCGACGCCGCCCCGGACCAGGCCGTCCGGGTCTCGACGGCCAGGGCGCCGACGACGAGGGCCGCGCCCCCGAGCGTCAGGCCCATCTCGACCGGCACCTGCGAGTCGAGCGCTAGGCCTCCCCCGGCGCCGAAGCAGATCGCGCTGAGGACGGCGCCGATCCCGACCGCCAGCCACGCTCCGGTGACGGTGGCGACGCGCCCGAGCGAGACCGGCGTCGCTACCGCCGGACGCCGGCGATCAACCGGGCCGGCGTGTGCGGACAAGGTCCCTCGCGAACCGGCCCAAGACCGCCAGCGCCACGAGCGCGAGGCCGGCCAGGGCGATCAGGAGCGGCGTCGGCAGCGCGTTGAAGATCGACGACGTCCGTGCCGCCACCACCCCCGGGCGCAGCAGCCCCCCGCCGATCTCGACCGGCGACGCCCCGCCGCTCCGGGCCGCCGCGACCGCCGCCCGCTCGGCCGGCGCCGCGGAGCCCAGGGGATCCTGCCGCGGGTTGACCGCCGCCGCTGCGCTCGCGGCGCTGCCGGCGGCCGGGAGTGTCGCCGAGCGCGTGCTCACCGATCCGCTGGGGGAGCTGCCGCTGCCGCCGCCCGCGGCCGCCGCCGCGAGCTGGGCCCGGCGGATCACGTCGGCGCAGTCGCTGTACTCGGCGATGTCGGTCGGCAGGTTGGCCAGGGCCTGGCTGTAGTCGCCCGCCGAGTAATGGCCGACGATCCGGCCGTTGGTCGTGCAGTCCTGGATCAGCGCCTGCGGGCTGGCGACGGCCGCAGACGGGACGAGCGCCATCCCCGCCAGGGCTCCCGCCAGCCAGGCGCCGGCTCGGCTCCTCATCGCGCATCTAGGCATCGGGCAACGCTACCAGGGGCTCGTCGACGCTTCGCAGGGCGGCGGCGAAGGCCGCGGCCCAGGCGGTGTTGGTGAAGGCGCCGACGTCGCGGGCGCCGGCCCGGCCGAGTGCGGCGCACAGGACCGGGTCCCCGGCCAGGCGGACGAGGGCCGCCGCCAGCGCGGCGGGATCGGCTGCCGGGACGACGAGGCCGTTGCGCGCGTCGCGCACGAGCCCGCCGGCGGCGGCGCCGACGGCGTCGGTCGAGATGATCGCGGTTCCTTGGTTCATGGCCTCGTTGGCCACCAACCCCCACGGCTCCACAAAGCCACGAGTGGGGATCGACGGCACAACGAGAACGTCGGCCGCGCGGTAGAAGTTGCGCAGTCCGGCCCGGTCGACGCGCCCCACCGCGCTCGCTCCCGCCGGCAGCGGGCCCACTGCCGCGGCATCGCCTCCAACGACCGACAGGGTCGCGCCGCGGTCGCCGAGCCCGCCCGCCCGCCACCCCGCGAGCAGGACGTCGAGCCCCTTGGCCGGGGTCGCCCGCCCGACGAAGAGCGCGCGCAGCGGCCCGGGCCGCCGCTCCTCCGCGCGGCCGGCCGACCAGAACTCGTTCTCGACCGACTGGGGGGCCACGAAGATGTTGCGCGCCCCCCGGGCCGCGACGTATCCGCTGACGTGCTCGCCGTAGGTGACCACCGCCGCCGCCCGGCGGTAGATCTCGAGCATCAGGGGATAGGCGGCGATATGGGCGGGGGTCACGGGAGTCCGCCAGAGCGCGGCCCAGAACACGAACGGGAGACCCGCGCGCCGGGCCGCCGCCCAGGCCGCCGGGAGGGCGATCCGGCCGCCGGTGCCGACGATCACGGCGCGGTGGCCGCCGGCGGCCACCAGC
>JBPCNA010000193.1:0-9729 GCA_051001735.1 Solirubrobacteraceae bacterium | reverse complement strand
AACCACAATAACGTGTACCTAGGCCAAATCGCCGGCGGTCGGTCCCGCGAAGCAAGAAAGCCCCGCAAACACTGGGACCTTGTCCGATCGCGCCCCGCGAATCACCCCACAACTGCGGAACTCGGGTGGGAGTGGCGCTCGCAATGCTCGCCGAGGCCGATCGTGAGGCGCTGTTGCTCGTCGCGTGGGAGGGGCTCGAGATAGCTGATGCCGCCCGCGTCCTTGGTTGCCGCCCCGCGACGCTGCGGATGCGGTTGCACCGCGCGCGGCGCCGACTCGCGCTGCTTCTTGACAACCCGGACGGCGGTCTTGCGGCGGTCCGGTCGATGGAGGGCCAGACATGACCGAGAACCTGCTCGACCGAGTGGCCGCCGCGAATCCCGTGATCGAGGTGCAGACGCCCGAGCGCGATCTCGACCTTCTCCTCGAGAGCGTCTTGCGAAGGGGACCGTTCCCCGGGCGTGCACGCAGTACCTCGCGGCGCCGAATGGGCATCCCTGCGGTGATCGCCGCAGCCATTGTCGCTGTCCTTCTGACGGCGATCGATCACCGGGAAACGCCGAGCGCAGCCGCCAGTGCGTATGCGGCCGCGGCGGTCAAACCGATGACGATCCTTCACGCCGTTTACAGCACGCGAACTGTTCGGGCCGACGGGCGCGTGCTGGAAGCGGAGCAGGTCGAGGCGTGGATCGCGGCAGACGCGCGTGTGCACACGGTGCGCACGCGGCGCCTCCCCGCCGACGTTGCCGGCCGGTACGAGTCGGCGCTGGCACGCGGATACGCCATGGAGCGCCAACCGAGTGGAAAAGTCAAGCGCGTCCGGATGGATCGGCGCGCGGCACGTCTCAACGCGGAGGCTTCCAATCCGGGCGCGGTGTTCGCCAAGCTCTACCGGCGTGGCGCGGTCCGTGAGCACGGACGCGAAGTCGTCGAGGGCCGGACCCTTATCAGCTTCTCCATGCAGAACGGAGACGCACAGATGACGTACCTCGTCGATCCGCGCACCTATCTACCCGTGATCATTCGGGTCGTGACCGGCGGCGCCGGAGGCGGGCGGGAGCGCACGGTGTCGACGACACGGGTCACGACCTTCGACCGACTGCCTGACAACGCTCATAACGAGCGGCTCCTGACGCTGAATAGCGCGCCGTGAGCAAACCGGAAACCCACGCCGCACTGTTGCCCGCCGAACAGAGGTAGCGACAGCAACCGTGCGGTTGGCAATGTCCTCTTCCTCGAGGAAACGAGCTCGAGCGAACCAATGACCAATCGTCGGCGCGGCGGTGGCTGGTCGACCGCGGCGCTGATAATGGCCGTCGCCGGCTCGCTGTTCTCGCTCGGTTACCTCACGAACACCGAGAACTTGACGGTCGGCCGCGGCATCCTGCTTGCCGCAATCCTGCTGGCGCCGGTCGCGATCACGGCGGCCCCGGTGGCTCTTCGCGACCACGGACGCGTGCGCAGAGTGCGCGCCTTGGCGGCGATCGTCTACATACCGGTGCTGCCCGTCACGTTTCTCGTCGGCGGGATCATCTTCCCGCTGAGCTTCATCGCGACAGCCATTGCGGCGCTCCGCCGATGAGCGAGCTCCGAGAGGTGCGCAAGGCGATGTGTCGGGCGGATAGACCCTGGCCGGGTGGCGCGCGGCCGTCGCTCTCACCGCCGGCGCGTCGCCGAGCCCCCGGTCAATCGCGGCATCGCCACCGTCCGGAGTTCTCGGCATCCCCGCGGGCGTCGGATACGGCAATTGGATGGGGTCTGGTGCTGTGCCGTTTGCAAGAATCGGGCCATGAACGCCGGCCCACAGACCCACGCCGAGCGCCGGCCGTGGCGACGCCCGTACGCCGATCCCAGGGAGTTGTCACGCGGCCAGCAGGCGCTCTGGATGGCGTACGCCCCGATCCGTGCGCTGCGCGACCAGCTGGTGCCCCGCGGGTCCTTCAGCTACCCGCCAGTTAGGCGCAGAGACCGGAGCCGGGCATGGCTTCTCAGGCGACTGTAACGACCCGTCGACGGGCGAGACTCGTGCATCGGCGAGACTCCTTGGGGGCGGCTCACCGGAGCGCTGAGGATGGATCGAAGCGAGGCGGAGGGGGATGTTTGACCGGTTCGCCGACACGAGAGGACGCCGCCCAGCCGGCAAGCTCAGGCCGCGAAGCGCCGCAGGGTGTCGCGCGCCCGGTCGTAGCCGACCTCGCGTTCGTTGAGGGCGTGGCGGAGCTGGGCGAGGCGGTACTCGAGGAAGTACTCGGGCGCGACGTCGAGCGCTGCGGCGAGTAGCTCGACCGCGCGCTGGCTGGGGTGCTGGTGGGCGCCGGCGAGCTGTCCGAGGTGGCCGTGCGTGATGCCTCGCCCGGAGGGGTCGTGGCGGGCCGTCTCGGCGGCCAGGGCGCGGAACGACAGGCCCTTGGCGTGCATCAGCGCGCGTAGCACGCGCGGGAACGGCTCGTCGGTTATCGGGCAGCTGGTCACGTTCGAGAGATCGTAGAGCGGCTGGTGGTCGTGTCGCGATCCGTGCAAGGACGCGTCCAGCGCTCGCCCCGGGACGGCCGCGTGTGTATTTCTGCTCGGCACACGATCCTTGGAGGGACAAGTGACGGGCAGCGAGGGCCGCAGCGATCATCGGGAGAGACAGGCGTCGATCGTCGCGCGCCTGGTCGAGCTGAGCCGCGCGCGCTCCTTGACTGCCGAGCATGTCCGGCATGCGGCACTGGCCTTGGGCGTCGGCGAGCGGACCGTGTGGCGGTGGGTAGCCGTCGGCCGCTACGAGCCTCCCGCGTCGCGCGGCTACGTGCTGACGCCGGCTGCGCGCGAACTGTTCTTCGCAACGGCGGGGAACGTCGCCGCAGTCCACCGCCACCTCGCCGGTGACGACCCGGCGGTCCCGACGCTGCGCACGCTGCAGCGCGCGATCTTGCGGGACCTCTCGCCCGCGGAGCGGGCGTTCGCACGGACGGGGGTGGAGGGCGCGCGGGGGTGCAGCGTGTACCTGCGGCGTGAGTCTGCGCATCGCGCGGAGACCTACGCCGCCGATCACAAGGAGCTCTCGATCGAGGTCCTCGCGCCGCGCGCGCAGCGCCCCCGGCGGCCGTGGGTGACGCTGTTTCTCGACGAGTTCTCGCGCCTCATCGTGGGCTGGGCGATCTCGCTGCAGCCCAGCCAGGCCGAGGTCCTCGCCGCGCTGCGAAAGGCCGTCGTCGTTGACCCCGCGCGCGGCCCGTTCGGCGGGATCCCGTTGATGCTTCGCGTCGACGGCGGCCTCGAGTTCGCCGCGAACTCGATCATCGACGCCGCTGCGACCCTCGGCTGCCTCGCGCATCGCTGCACCGCCTACCAGCCCTGGTTGAAGGGCAAGATCGAGCGCTTCAACCGGACGATCGAGCAGACGCTGTTATGCGAGCTGCCGCGCTGGACCAACGGGCCGCGCCGCGCGGACGGGCAGCTCGCGGACCAGAGCACGCCGCTCACACTGGAGCGGCTCGTGGCGTTGTTCGACGCGTGGGTGATCGCCTACAACACCGAGCGTCCGCACAGCGCCCTCGGCGGCCGCACGCCGCTTGAGCGCTGGCAGGCCGACAGCCGGCCGGTGCCGGCGCTCGAGGCTGAGCGGTCGCGCTGGATGCTGATGCCGGAGGTCACCCGCCGGGTGCTCAAGGACGGCGTGCATTTCGCCGGGCTGATCTACATCGCGGCGGACCTCAATGGTCTGGTGGGCGAGACGATCGGCGTTCGCTACATGCCGCACGACCGCCGCCGGATCGAGCTCTACCGCGACGGGCAGTGGCTCGCGACCGCGAAACCCCAGGGCACGCTCAGCGCGGAGGACCGCGCACGGGTCCTCGAGCGGCGCCGCAGCGACGCCAGCGCGATGGCGCGCGAGGCCGCCCGGGCGCGCCGCCGCGCCCGCGCACTCCTCGCGCCGATAACCGAACCCGGACCGCCCGAAGACATCACCGTCATCGCCCGCGGCGAGCGTGACGCCGGCGTCCGACCCCTGAGCTCGAAGCGTCGCGGGCACCTGCGTCTGCTGGGAATCAGCGGCGTCGACGAGCCCGATGAGCAGGCACCCGCGGGATGACCGCCGAGCACTACCTCGGCCTGGCGGGCGCGCGCACGATGCCGACGACCGCGCTGCAGCTGACGCGGCGCGCTGTCGCTGACCTCGTCGACCTGGAGGCGATGGGCGTCGTCTATGGGCCGGCCGGGTCGGGCAAGACGTTCGCGTGGAGGACAGCGGTCGCGGGTCTTGACGTGCCGGTCTGCGCCGTTCAGTTCCCGAGCCGGCCCAGCATGCTCCGGGTCGCGCAGGTGCTGCTCGGCCAGCTCAGCGGCACGACGCCGAAGGGCAGCCGCTTCGCGCTGTCAGACGAGCTGATCGATCTGCTTGCCGAGCGGCCCCGTCTCGTCGTCGTCGACGAGGCGCAGTGGCTCAACCGGGACTGCATCGAATACGTACGTCACCTCCACGACGACCCGGCGACCAAGTTCTCGCTGCTGCTTGTCGGCGGCAACGGCTGCTGGGAAGTACTCGAGCGCGAACCGATGCTCCGCTCGCGCCTCTTCCGGCGCGTCGCATTCGCACCGATGACCGCCGAGGGCGTTCTGCGCGTGATCCCCAACTACCACCCGCTCTACCAGGGCGTCGACCCCGAACTGCTGCTGCTGATCGACGACGTCTTCGCCCACGGCTTCTTCCGCGACTGGGCGACGTTCACGCACACCGCCCAGCGCGTCTGCAGCGATCGCCGCCAGCCGCTGGACGAGGCGGTCACCAGGGCGGTGTTCGCGCTTCACGAGGGGGCCACGGGTGCTGTTTGACTTGGTCCACGTCATCCTCGACGCTGAAGACTCGGGGGCGTGCGCGCGGTGGTTCGCCCGACGACACGACCTCGACCGTGGTCGCGCCGTCGTCCGGATCACGCCGCCCCCGACGCGCCGCTCGGTCCCGCGCGACATTCTGCGCGGCCTCGGCAAGCGCCTCACGCTCCCCGAATCGCCCAGCCAACCCGCCGACCTCCGGGCGCGCGCAGAGATCTGGCTCCACGCCGAGCAGATCCACGACCTGTTCGTGTTGCGCGCCCACCTCCTCGACGACGAGACGCTCTACGAGCTCCTCGACACGTGCGACCAGGCCGTCGTCACGCCCTGGCTGATCATCGCCGGCGACGAGCCGCCCGCCGCGATGATGGCGCTGCTCAAGCAAGTCCTCGTCGACCCCATCGGCGGCACTCGCGACGCAACGTATGTCCGCTCGTTCAAACAGGCCGCCGCTGACGAGCAGCTCCAGCCCGTGCGCCGGACGCCGCCGCGCCACGCGACGTGGCCGGAGCTCCCCGACGACGAGTTCTGGACGTTCCGGTCAGCCTGCGACGAACTACTCGGCGACGCCGACTTCGCACGGGTCGACGCTGAGCTCCTCACGGGCCGGATGGCCGGCCTGGAATGGATCGAGCGGCGCACCCGGCAGCCCAAATGGGCGCTCCGGCCTTTCGACGCCACCGAGATCCACGGACTGCTAGCCGGCGTGTACGCGTCAGCGACCAGCACCGGGCAAGCCCTCGCACGACTCCGCGGCGTCCAGACAGCGCTCTTTCTCGCCGGCGTCCTCGTCTACATCCCCGCCGACGCCATCACCGCGATCGCTGCCACGAAACCGGCTCCACTTGACCAACACGCCGGCGCGCTGCTTCGCAGCTTCGCGTCGCCCAGGCTGGCCGCCGCCGCGGTAGTCGCGCTCGCGACCGGCCAGCCAGCCAGCGAACTGCGGACGCTCAACGTCCAAGACATCGCCCACGGCGGCGCCGAGATCATCCTTGCCGGCCGCGCGTACCCCATCCCCTACTACGCCCGCGGCACGCTCCGAGCACACCTCATCGTCCGCGCCGAAGACAGAGCCGCCGCCGCAACCCGCCCGCTGTTCCGAGACCCCACCGACAAATCGAAACGCATCAGCGTCGCCACTCTCGGCGGAATGCTCGCCCGCGTCGCCGCCGCGACAGGCCTCGCCCCCAACATGAGCCTCGCCCTAAGCCCACCAGCCGATCCTCGCTGGCCACTCGAGGATCACGCCACGATCGACATCCTCGAGCCGGTCCCGGCCCGATGAACGGCGGACGCGTCATGGAACGGCGCATCCAACTCGGGCTGTCGCGCACCGACCTCGCCCGACTCACCGGGCTCAGCTGGGACGCAATCGCCTCAATCGAAACCCGAGGCGAACCCGCCGGATTCACGCTCGCCGCCGCCCGACGCCTCGCATCCGCGCTCGCCATCACCCTCAGCCCGCTCGCGTCCCACACCCGCGAACCGGCCGACGACGACATCCGCATCGAGGCGCTCCTAGCGCACGCCGACCAGCCACTCAGCCTCACCGACATCGCCCGCGCCCTGAAATGGCCGCTCGCCCGCACCCACCAAGGCCTGAAACGCCTTGACCAGCGCCTGGCCAACACCGGGCAGACCGTCCGTCTCTCCGCTCCCGGCAGCTACGAACTCGCCGCCCGAGGCGACGTGCTCAAACCCGCCGAGCTCGCCGCGCTCCGGCGCCACGAAGAACAGATCCAACCGCACGAAGCGCGCCTCCTCCACAGCCTGATCATCGGCCGCGACCGCCACCGCCTCTGGGAAGACTTCGACCCCGAACAACGCTCCACCCTCGCCAGGCTCGCCCAACGCGGACTCGCCACACCAGCCGGAAGCTGGGTCGGCATCACCGAAGACGCCCGCTACAACCTCCAGCCCGAATTCAGACGCAACGGACTTCTCCGCGTCGAGTGGCCCCTACCCGACGCACGCGCGGCCGGCTGACGCATCGCCGCGAGGCCAGCAGCCCGGGCGCCCCGGCCACCGCCCAAGCCCGGGGCGCGAGAGCACCACCACTGCCAAACGGTGTCCGATCCCACTGCCAAACCGTGTCGCATCCACTGCCATCGGCGTGACGCTCCACACCATCGGGCCTCCGTTCGGGTGGGAGAGGGACCTTAGCGCCGCCGCTCGACGCCCTCGGTTACTTATGCTAGGCTCCCTGCCGTAAGTATAAGTATAAGTAAGGAGCCACGATGGATACCGATACGAAAACCGCCAGTCAGACCAAGCAGATCACCGTCGACGTGCCCGCCGAGCGCGTCCCCGAGTTCTACGCCTTCTTCGGCCGCTTCCTGGCCGGGGGACGCGGCCGCGGCCGGGGCGGGCATCATCGCCGTCCGCACGGCGGACCGGGGCATCCGGGCCACCACCGCTGCGGTGAACATCGCGCGGACGCGGCGCAGAGCGAAGGCACCGCGGCGCCGGCCGGGACGACCAGCGTCTGATGGCCGACAAGCAGGTCACGGTTCCGGTGCCCGAGGAGCGGGTGGCCGAGTTCTACTCCTGGTTCGCCCGGTTCCTCGCGGCGGATCCCGGCCAGGGGCCGGGCCACGCGGGGTTCGGACCAGGCCGCGGCCGGCGGGGTAGACGTCCGCACGGGACGGCCGCGGCCTGGTCGGACGAGGACGGTGAGCGGGCGAGATGGCTTTACGCCCGGCTGGCGCCGGGCGCTCAGGAGTTGTTCGACCTGGTCGCCGGCGCCCCCGGCCGGCGCTTCTCCGGCAACGAGGTGGCCGCCCGGCTGCACTTGGAGAAGGGCGCCCACGGAGTGGCCGGCATCCTGGCCTGGCCGGGACGCTACTGCCGCCACCTCGAGCGGGCACTCCCGATCGCGACGGAGGGCCGGACCGACGGCGGCACCGACTACTTCATGGAGCCGGAGGTCGCCGCCCTCTTCCCCCGCCGAGGCGACGGCGCTCGACCGGACCACCAGAGGTGACAGACCACTTGTAGGGTTGCGCGGCGACGCCGCGCGACCGAGTGGGGTGCCACGCCGATCCGGCGTGCCCCTCTCCGGGGTTACCCCGGGGACACTGACGTGACCTGGACAGCGCATCGCGAACCCGCCCGCACATCCACAGCGAGGTGCTAGGGGGTTCGCACGACTGAGAGCAGTCGGTGCGCGGCGTCGCCATGCTGTGCGATGTGTACAGCGATCGGGCGCGCGCCCACCTGTCCCGGCGCCTGGCGGACGCGTTTCTCGCTGGACCGTGGGTGGACGCCGAGGCCGTCGCCCGGGCGGAGCTCGTGCTCGACCGCCGACCGCCATGGGTCCGGCCGCTCGTCGGCGAGGTGTTCGCCTTCTACCACCGCCCGCCGCTCGACCGGCCACGCGAGCTCGCCGCTTTCGTCGATCTGAGGCTCCGGCAGCGCGACGATGCGGGCGCGCCGCCGCCGCGGGTTCGGCGCTGGCTCGTCCCCGAGCCGGCCATGGGGCGCCGCCC
Source organism: Solirubrobacteraceae bacterium (assembly GCA_051001735.1). GTDB lineage: Bacteria > Actinomycetota > Thermoleophilia > Solirubrobacterales > Solirubrobacteraceae > Palsa-513. The sequence continues at coordinate 1,420 of JBPCNA010000193.1, read as the reverse complement.
GTGGCCGTCGCCGCCGCTGCCGTCGCTCGCCGCGCTGGCCGAATTCCTCGAGCTCGGGCCCGGCGAGCTCCTGTGGCTGGCCGACGTCCGCAGCCTCGAGCGGACGGTGCCCGACGCGCGGCTGCGCAACTACGGCTACGGGATGCTGCCCCGCCAGGGCGGGCCGGTGCGCGTGATCGAGCGGCCGAAGGCGCGGCTCAAGGCGGCCCAGCGACGGGTGCTCCACGACCTGCTCGACTGGATCCCGTCGCACCAGGCCGCCCACGGGTTCACCCGGGGGCGCTCGGTGATCAGCCACGCGGCCGCGCACAGCGGGCGTTACGCCGTCGTACGCCTCGACCTCGAGGACTTCTTCGCGTCCGTGCCGACCGGGCGGATCCACAGGATGTTCCGGGCCGCCGGCTACCCCGAGGCGGTGGCCCACACACTGGCAGGGCTGGTCACCAACGCCGTCCCGGCCGCCGTGTGGCACGAGCTTCCGTTGCCGGCCGACCGACGGCTGCTCGCCGCCCACCGCCGCCTCGGCCGGCGCCTGGCTCAGCCGCACCTGCCACAGGGGGCGCCGACCTCGCCGGCGCTGGCCAACCTCGCCGCCCATCGCCTCGACCGACGGCTCAGCGGGCTGGCCGCGGCGCTCGAGCTCACCTACACCCGCTATGCGGACGATTGTGTGCCCCGAACACAGAAGGAGGAACTGAGTAGAAGCAGGATCCGATGGATGTGGTGCTGCATGAGAGATGAAGGAGCCCGAGCGATTGGTCGGGTGGCCCTTCGCGACCGCCGTGCAGGCGGAGGTCGCAAACCACCGCGAGGTGCGCCGGTCAAGAGCCGGGGTGCTGAGCGTCGCGGAGAAGGCGCGCTATCAGCGCGTCAGGTGTGGATCACGAAGGCGAGCGAGAGCGAACCACCGTTGAAGTGTCGAAAGCGTATCGGCGACATTCGAAACCGGGGTCGAGTCATTGCCCCGGGAGCAGCCTGGAGGGAGCCTGTTGACTGGCCAGGCGGGTGTCCGGCATGGATGGTGGCGCGAGCGTGATCTGGGCTCTTGTGCGGAACGGGGGAACCTGTCGCCCCGCGGTCGCGGGCAGCCAGTGGCGCCAGGATGGGCCTGCGGCGGTGCGTGCCAGCGAGAACCCCAAGCAGCTGATCTGCGAGGGGGAGAGTAGTGATGCGGGGCACAGGGGCGGACCGACCCGTATTAGCGATGAAGGTCCTGTAATGGGACTGGAGCGAAGGGGAAGGGTCGTCCTGGCTCGGTCGGCGGCCAACCGCGGTGACGTGGGAGGAGTCGGATGAGCGAGCCGAAGCCGAAGTCGTTTGAGATCTCCAAGTGGGCCGTTTGGGAGGCCTATCGGAGGGTCAAGGCGAACAAGGGCGCTGCCGGCGTTGACGAGCAGTCGATCGAGGGGTTCGAGCAGGA
>JBPCNA010000192.1:0-23431 GCA_051001735.1 Solirubrobacteraceae bacterium | reverse complement strand
ACCCGGTCGGCGGCGGCGGCAGGCGCCGGCGCCTGCCCGATCCGGCGACGCGCTGGCAGCCGGGCGGCCTGCGCGGCCCGTCGCGCGTGCTCGACACGGCGGCGTTCACCTGGACCGACGAGGGCTTCGTCACGCCGCCGCTGCACTCGCTCGTGCTCTACGAGCTCCACGTCGGCACCTTCACCCCGGAGGGCACCTTCGACGCGGTGATCGCCGACCTCGGGCGGCTGGGCGAGCTCGGGGTCAACGCGATCGAGCTGATGCCGGTCGCCGACTTCCCGGGGATGCGTGGCTGGGGCTACGACGGGGTCCATCTGTCGGCCGCCCACCGCGCCTACGGCGGGCCCCTGGGCCTCCAGCGGCTCATCGACGCCGCCCACGGTTTGGGGATCGCGGTCGTGCTGGACGTCGTCTACAACCATCTCGGGGCGTCGGGGGTACGCGCCTTCGAGGCGTTCGGCCCCTACTTCACCGAGCGCTACGAGACGTTCTGGGGCAAGGCGATCAACTACGACGACGCGGACAGCGACCCGGTGCGCGAGTGGGTCCTCCAGAGCGCCGAGGGCTGGATCCGCGACTTCCACCTCGACGGCCTGCGGCTCGACGCGATCCACGCGATCTTCGACACCGGGCCACGCCACATCGTCGCGGAGGTCTGCTCGCGGGTCCACGCGGTCAACCCGCGGGCGCTGGTCATCGCCGAGTCGGGGCTCAACGACCCGCGGGTCATCCGGCCGGCGGCGGTCGGCGGCTGGGACTGCGACGCGCAGTGGGCCGACGACTTCCACCACGCCCTGCGCGTACTCCTGACCGGCGAGCGCGACGGCTACTACGAGGAGTTCGGACGGGTCGCCGACCTGGCCAAGGCGTTCGCCCGACCGTTCGTCCACGACGGCCAGTACTCGAGCTTCCGCCGGCGGGTGTTCGGCGCCCCGGCCGGCGACCGGCCGGCTCGTCAGTTCGTCGTCTTCGACCAGGACCACGACCAGGTCGGCAACCGCGCCTTCGGCGACCGCCTGCCGGCCCCGGCGCGGCCGCTGGCCGCCTTCTGCACCCTGCTGTCGCCGTTCACGCCGATGCTGTTCATGGGCGAGGAGTACGGCGAGGATGCGCCCTTCCAGTTCTTCTGCGACCACATCGACAAGCGCATCGCCGACGCGACCCGCAAGGGCCGGCGCGAGGAGTTCGCCGCGTTCGCCTCCTTCGGGGAGGAGGTGCCCGACCCCCAGGCGGTCGAGACGTTCGAGAACTCGAAGCTCACCCGGCGGGTCGACGCCCGGCTCGCGGACCTCTACGCCGCGCTGCTGCGCGCCCGTCGTGGTCTCGGTGGAGAGGCGCGGGCGATCGAGTTCGACGAGGATGCCCGGTGGCTGGCGCTCGAGCGCGACGGGGCGCAGCTGGTCTGCAATTTCGGGTCGCAGGCGCGCACGCTCGCGACCGACCGGACGGAGATCGTCTTGGACACACACCAGACCACACGACTCGGCGACGGCGCGGTCACGCTCGAGCCCCTGTCCGGAGCACTCCTGCGATGAGCGACGTCTGGTTGGGCGTACCGTTCCCCCTCGGGGCGACCTGGGACCCCCCGTCCGGGGGGCGGGCGGGCGGCACGAACTTCTCGATCTTCTCCGAGCACGCCGAGGCGGTAGAGCTCTGCCTGTTCGACGACGCGGGCCGCGAGCGGCGGATCGAGATGCCGTACCGCACCGCCCACAACTGGCATTGCTACCTGCCGGACGTCGGCCCCGGCCAGCGCTACGGCTACCGCGTCCACGGCGCCTTCGCGCCGGAGGAGGGCCACCGCTTCAACCCGCGCAAGCTCCTGCTCGACCCCTACGCCAAGGCGATCGACGGCCCCGTGCGGTGGGACGAGGCCAACACGCTGCCCTACGTCCCCGACCCCGAGAACCCGGAGGCCGACCTCGAGCTCGACGACGAGGATTCCGCGGCGGCGATGCCGCGCTGCGTGGTCGTCGACCCGAGCTTCGACTGGCAGGGCGACGCCTTCCCGCGGCGGCCGTGGGACGAGACGATCATCTACGAGGCGCACGTCAAGGGCTTCACCAAGTGCCACGAGGCCGTCCGTGAGGATCTGCGCGGCACCTACGCCGGATTGGCCAGCGAGGGGGCGATCGCCTACCTCAAGGAGCTCGGGGTGACGGCGGTCGAATTGCTCCCGGTCCACGCGATCATCGACGAGAGCTTCCTCTTCGACCGCGGCCTGACCAACTACTGGGGCTACAGCTCGATCGGCTTCCTGGCCCCCCACGCGCTCTACTCGGCCTCGGGGGTGGGCGGCGAGCAGGTGCTCGAGTTCAAGGGGATGGTCAAGGCGCTCCACGCCGCCGGCATCGAGGTGATCATGGACGTCGTCTACAACCACACCGCCGAGGGCAACCACCTCGGACCGGTGCTGTCGTTCAAGGGCGTCGACAACGCCGCCTACTACCGGCTGGTGCCCGACGACCCGCGCCACTACATGGATTTCACGGGGACGGGCAACTCGCTCAACCCCGTCCACCCGAGCGTGCTGCGCCTGATCATGGATTCGCTGCGCTACTTCGTCACCGAGTGCCACGTCGACGGCTTCCGCTTCGATCTGGCCAGCGCCCTGGCCCGCGAGTTCCACGACGTCGACCGCCTGTCGGCCTTCTTCGACGTGATCCACCAGGACCCGGTGCTGTCCCAGGTCAAGCTGATCGCAGAGCCCTGGGACGTCGGGCCGGGCGGCTACCAGGTGGGGAACTTCCCGGTGCTGTGGTCGGAGTGGAACGGGATCTACCGCGACGTGGTGCGCGACTTCTGGCGGGGGCAGGCGAGCGTGGCCGACTTCGCCCGCCGCTTCACCGGGTCGAGCGACCTCTACCAGTGGGACGGGCGCGACCCGTTCGCGTCGATCAACTTCGTCACCGCCCACGACGGCTTCACGCTGCGCGACCTCGTCTCCTTCAACGAGAAGCACAACGAGGCCAACCTCGAGGACAACCGCGACGGCACCGACGACAACCGGTCGTGGAACTGCGGCGTCGAGGGGGCGACCGACGACCCGGAGATCCGCGCGTTGCGCGAGCGCCAGGAGCGCAACTTCCTGACCACGCTGTTCCTGTCCCAGGGCGTGCCGATGATGCTCGGCGGCGACGAGTTCGGGCGCAGCCAGGAGGGCAACAACAACACCTGGTGCCAGGACAACGGCATCTCCTGGCTGGGCTGGGAGCACGAGCCCTGGCAGACGGCGCTGCTCGCCTTCACCCGCCGCCTGATCTCGCTGCGCCGCCGCCATCCGGTGTTCCGTCGGGCGCGCTTCCTCCAGGGATCGACCGAGGGGCCGGGCCTTCCGGACGCCTGGTGGTTCCGCCCCGACGGCCGCAAGATGACCCAGCGCGACTGGAAGCGCGACGACAGCCATCTGGTCGGCGTGTTCCTCAACGGCGAGGAGCTCGACACGGACGACGTCCACGGCGACGAGGTGACCGACGACTCGTTCCTGCTGCTGTTCAGCGCCCATCACGAGGACGTCGAGTTCACGCTGCCGGCCGGGTCCTTCGGGTCGGCCTGGGAGCTCGAGCTCTCGACCGCCGAGCCGGAGCTCGAGCCGGGCGCCCGCGAGTACCGCGCCCGCGACGGGCTCGAGGTCATGTCGCGCTCGGTGGTCGTGCTCCGCCGCGGCCCGCTCTCGGGCGGATGACCCGGTGGACCTCCGCTGCACCTACCGCCTGCAGCTCGGCCCGGGCTTGGGCTTCGCCCAGGCGCGGGCACTGGTTCCCTATCTCCGGCGCCTGGGCATCAGCCACCTCTACCTGTCCCCGTCGCTCCAGGCGCGGCGGGGATCGACGCACGGCTACGACGTCGTCGACCCGACCCGCCTGAGCGAGGAGCTCGGCGGCGAGGAGGAGTTCCTGGCGCTGGCCGACGCCGGCCTGGGGATCGTCCTCGACATCGTGCCCAACCACATGGGGATCGGCGAGGAGAACCGCTGGTGGTCGGACCCGGAGCTCCGGGCCCGGTTCTTCGACCTCGACCCCTCCGGTGCGGGCTACCGCCGCTTCTTCGACATCGACGACCTGGCGGCCCTGCGCCAGGAGGATCCCGAGGTGTTCGAGACGACCCACCGCCGGGTGCTCGACCTGGTGCGCGACGGCGTCGTCGACGGGCTCCGCGTCGACCATCCGGACGGCCTGACCGACCCGGCGGGCTACCTGCGGCGGCTGCGCGCGGAGGGCGTCGACCGGGTCTGGGTGGAGAAGATCCTCGACCCGGACGAGTCGCTGCGCGACTGGCCGGTCAGCGGGACGGTCGGCTACGAGTTCCTCGGCGACGTCTGCGCCCTGTTCGTCGATCCGGCCGGGCGGGAGCCGCTGTCGTTGCTGTTCGCCGAATTCGCCGGCGAGCGGCGCGGGTTCCCGGAGATCGCGCTGGAGGCGCAGCTCGAGCAGGCGGAGGGGGTGTTCGCGCGGGAGGTGGGCCGGCTCGAGCGGCTCGCCCCGCGGTTCGCGGCGCCGGTGCTGCGCGAGGCGCTGGCCCGCCTGCCCATCTACCGGACCTACGTCGAGCCGTGGAGCGGCCTCGTCAGCGACGCCGACCGCGAGGCGGTGGGCGGGTCGGGGATGGACGCGTCGCTGGCGCGGGTGCTCCTGCTCGATGAGCGCTCCGTGCCGAACGAGTTCGTCACCCGCTTCCAGCAGACGTCGCCGCCGATCACCGCCAAGGGCGTCGAGGACACCGCCTTCTACCGCCACCTGCGGCTGCTCGCCCTCAACGAGGTCGGCCATGACCCCGACCGCTTCGGGCTGACCGTCGAGGCGTTCCACGCGCGCAGCGCCGAGCGGGCGCGGCGCTTCCCGGAGGGTCTCCTCGTAACCCAGACCCACGACACCAAGCGCTCGGGCGACGCCCGGGCGCGGATCGGTGCGCTCGCCGGGATGGCCGGCGACTGGCGGGAGCACGTGCTCGCCTGGCGCGAGCTGAACGCCCCCCTGCGCGACGGGGCGGCGGCGCCCGACGGGAGCGAGGAGTACCTCCTCTACCAGACGCTGATCGGGGTCTGGCCGATCGAGCTCGACCGGCTCGAGGGCTATCTCGAGAAGGCACTGCGCGAAGCCATGCGGAATACCGACTGGGTCTCGCCCGACGAGGACTGGGAGGCGGCGGTCAAGCGCTTCGCCGGGCGGGTGATCGCCAGCGAGCCGTTCCGAGCCTCGTTCGAGCCATTCTTGGAGCGGGTGGCCCGGGAGGGCGAGCGGAGCGCCCTCGGCCAGCTCCTGCTCAAGCTGACCACGCCGGGGATCCCCGACATCTACCAGGGCGACGAGCTGTGGTCGCTGTCCCTGGTCGACCCCGACAACCGCCGGCCGGTCGACTGGGAGCGGCGCCGGGAGCTGCTCGAGGCGGTGGCCGGCGGGGCGCCGGTGACCGCCGAGACGCGCAAGCTGGCTCTGATCGTCCGGGCGCTCGAGCTGCGCGAGCGCCGCCCGGAGGCGTTCCGCGGGAGCTACACGCCGCTCGACGCGGGGCCCGATGTCGTCTCCTTCCTGCGCGGAGACGACGTCCTCGTGGTGGTGGCGGTGCGCCCCGGCCCGCACGACGGCGCGTCGACGGTGGTGCGCGACGGCAGCTGGCACGACGTGCTGCGGGGCGGGGCGGACGGGGCGGCCGCCGTCTCGCTGGTGGAGGGCGACTGGCCCGGGCTCGGTCTCTTCGAACGGGTGTAGCCACGACCTCAGACGCCTCTCGAACAGCCGGCGGCAAGCGCCTGGTCCTCGTGGCCGCGATCATGGGGTCGTTCGTGGCCGGGCTCGACGCGACCGTGGTCAACGTGGCGCTCCCGGCGATCCAGCGCGACCTCGGCGGCGGCCTGGCCGGCCAGCAGTGGGTCTCGAACGCCTACCTGCTGACGCTCGGCTCGCTGATCCTGGTCGGCGGGTCCCTCGGCGACGTGTTCGGGGAGCGGCGGATCTTCGCCCTCGGGGTGGGCGGGCTTCGGGGCGGCTTCGCTGTTGTGCGCGCTGGCGCCGTCGATCGAGCTGCTGGCGGCGGCGCGGGCGCTGCAGGGAGCCTTCGGCGCCCTGCTGACGCCGAGCGCCCTCGCGGTGATCATCTTCGCCTTCCCGCCGTCGGAGCGGGGAGCGGCGATCGGGACGTGGACGGCGTGGTCGGGGATCGCCGCGGTGATCGGCCCGTTCGTGGGCGGGGCGCTGATCGACTCGGCGTCGTGGCGGTGGATCTTTGCCATCAACGTGCCCTTCGTGATCGTCACGCTCGTGCTCGTGCGGATCGCCATCCCGGCGCGGGAGCCGGGCGGCGGCCACCGTCGCGTCGACTGGGCCGGGGCCGGCCTGTGCGCGGTCGGCCTGGCCGGGCCGGTCTACGCCCTGATCCGCCAGCCGACGGTCGGCTGGTCGTCCCCCGAGGTGCTCGGCGGCCTGATCGGCGGACTCGTCCTCCTCGGGCTGTTCCTCTGGCGCGAGGCGCGGACCGCCGACCCGATGCTCCCGTTGGGGCTGTTCGGCCGGCGGAACTTCGCGGTCGGCAACCTCGAGACCCTGGCCATGTACGGCGGCTTGTCGATCACCTTCTTCGTTCTCGTCCTCTACCTCCAGCAGGTCGCCGGCTACCAGGCGCTCGAGGCCGGCCTGGCCACGCTGCCGACGACCGTGGTGACGTTCCTTCTGGCCAAGCGCTTCGGCCGCCTGGCGGATCGGCGGGGGCCGCGCCGCTTCATGGGCGCCGGACCGCTCGTCGCGGCGGTCGGGCTGGCCTGGCTGGCCCGGATGCCGGCCCACGTCGACTACGTGGTCGACCTCCTCCCCGGGCTCCTCGCCTTCTCGGTCGGGCTGGCGATGACGGTGGCGCCGCTGACGGCGACCGTGCTGGCCGACGCCGACGAGTCGAACGCGGGCATCGCCTCGGGGGTGAACAACGCGGTCGCCCGGGTGGCCGGCCTGCTGGCGATCGCGGCGACCGGGGCGGTGGTGGCCGGGAGCTTCACCGGGTCGATCGACCGGGCGCTGGCCGGACGGCCGCTGTCGCCGGCGGCGCGGGCCGTCGTGGCGGCCGCCCGCCACGCGACGCTCGCCCGAGCCGAGACGCGCGGGCTGGCGGGAACCGAGGCCCGCGAGGTGAGGCGGGCGGTCGAGGGAGCGTCGGTGACCGCCTTCCACACGGGCATGGGGATCGCCGCCGGGCTCGTCGCACTCGGGGGGCTGCTCGGGCTGGCGGGCATCGTCGACCCGCGGCGGCGGGTCGTAGCAGGCGGCTGCGCGGGCGGCCCGATCGCCGGGGCGCCCGAGGACGTCGGCGAGTGCTGGACGCCGCCGGCCGCGGTGGTCCGAACCGGCGCCGATGGCGCGGCGCTACGCGCCTGAGTCGCCGAGCGGTCACTCGGCGCGATAGGGGGACGTGGCGGCGTCATAGGCTCCCGCCCCCGGGGCCGCGACCTGAGGGGCGCATCGGCGCACCGCGTCGGACCGAGGTCGATGTCGACGCCGGACGGCTCCGCCAAGGTGGCGCGCCGGTGATCGCTCAAGCGGTGCGCGGACCAAGCCCGACGATCCGCGGCGGTGAAGGAGTGCTCGAGACGCGGGGGAGCTGACACCCCGTAGGTTCCACTTTGTGAAACGATCACGCGCCGCGCGGACCGCCGATCCGTCGTCTAAGCTCGCCCGTGGTCTGTGAGGTGATGGCCTGAGCGGTTCAGAGAGTCCTTGGATCATCCTGCGCGCCGGAGCGATCCAGGACGCGCACACTGTCATTGCCCACGACGACCGAGGCCGGCGGGTGGCGGGCCATCCGTCCGAGGAGCGAGTCCGCGCGTTCGTCGCTCGTGCCGCGGCACCGCTGACCGGTGACGCCTCGCTGCCCATCTTCTCGGCGGTTCCGGACCGCGGGGCGCTGCGCAAGTTCGTCGCGGAGCTCGCCGGTGACGTGCCGGCACAGGCGATCTACCTCGGGCGCGAGCGGTGGCGTCGGCGGGCCCCCCTCGAGCTGCCAATCGACATCGTCGGCGTCGGTCCCGGTCCCGGGGCGTCGCTGGAGCGGATCGCCGAGTCGGACTGGCTGCGCCTGGCCACCCCGACGGCAGCCGCCGAGCCGGAGCTGCTGAAACCGGGGGCGTTGAGAACAGGCCTGAGAGCGAGACCACGGGACGTCGTGATCGCGGGCACCGGCGATGCGGTCGGAGTTCTCGCGGCGGTCGGTACGCTCCCATCGGAGTTCCGACCACGACTGATCCTCGTGCTCGGCCTACCCGGGGAGGAGCGTCCCAAGTGGCTCGATGAGCTGGTCCCGGCCCACGGCGTGGCCGTGGCCTACGTCGCCGCGCAGAGTGGCGAGGAGGGTGTGAGCTTCGCCGCCGGAGTGCTCAAGCGAATCGCCGGAGACCTGCCGCTCCACGACGCCGTCCGCCTCGCGGCGCGGGCAAGCGGGCCCGATGTCCCGCTGACGCCCGATCTCGTGGCCGATCCTGGCACGAACGAGTCGCTGTCGCTCCAGGCCAAGGCACATCAGATGCTGGACCTCGCCAACGAGGCCAGCGAAGGTTTGGCCACCTCGCCGCGGCCCGTGTTCATGAACGTCTCCGTCGGACGCCTTCGGGAGCGGTTCGGCGGCCTGCGCCGCCCCTTTCTGCGCTTCTTCGTCGAGCCGGAGGCGGAGTACGAATACGGCTACGGGCTCCCGGACCTCGCCGACGCGGCGGAGGTCGTGGAGGAGGCTGAGCGCGTGGGTGAGGAGGTTCGCGCCGCCGCGCTCGTCGCCGACCCTGTCGAATGGGAGACGGCGCAGGTCCGACGTGTCGACCTCGCCGTTCGCGCCAACCGCAGCTCGATCACCGAGGCTCTCGCCCCGAGCCTGCGGTTTCGGGTGCTGCTTCGCATCGGCCGCCCGTTTCACGACAGCCGGCTTCAGGGCGACGCTCCGCCGGTTGCCGCGGCGCTCCCCGATCCCGAGGCCGGCGGCGGTCACGACCTCGACGTCGTCGTCTACGGGCTCGACTTCCGCGTCCAGGGGAAGATCGCCCACGCCATTCACCTCCCACGCGTCGGCCCGTCCCGCTTGTTGAGTGTCCCCGTATTGGCCCCCGCCAAGGAGTGCGAACAGGCGCGGATGCGGCTCGCGATCTACTGGGGGTCCCACCTCGTCCAGTCGTTCCTGATGGTCGCTGCCGTCCGCGAGGACCGCCGGGGTGAGCCGCCCGTCTTCAGACTCGAGTTCGCCCAGACCGAGCGCTTCGCCAACCTCGACGATCTGCAGCCGCGGCTGGTATCGATCGCCGCCAACGCCGACCCGGGCGGAAGCCACACACTGATGGTCAAGGGCAAGGGCGAGGCGACTGGCGTCGAGCTCAACGCGGCATTCATCACCACGACGCTCGAAAAGTTTCGCACCACCTTGACGGCCACGAGCCGATCGATCACGACTGGGCGCGCGCCGCCGTCGGCCGATCCCGACCCCTCCACGGAGTTCGTCGAGCAGTGGTGGGACCTCGCGTGGCTGGGCAGCAAGATATATCAGGAGTTCTGGAGTCGGTTCGACGAGGCGAAGCTCGACCTGCTCGACAAGGTCAGGGCGGCCGCCGACGACGAGGTGATCCAGGTCATCCGGCTGGATCCGTCCTTCGCGTTCCCCTGGCCGCTGCTCTACGACTGGGATCTGCCGGACCGCAACGAGGGCGACCCGCCACCGCCCTTGTGCCTCGGAGGCCCGCCCGCGGCGGATGACGACGCCGCCGTTCCGCCTCGCACGTGTGGGCACGGACCGGGCAGTGAGGCGTTCTGCGTCTATGGCTTCTGGGGGGTGCGGCTCCGCCTCGAACAGCTCGTGGAAAACGCCGGTGGAGCTGACGCGCCGATCCGGATCGCTGGAACCTGCCCGCTGCGGCTCGGTCTCGGCGTGCTCGATCCGGGCACGACGGGCCTCGACCTCCGCCTCGCGGCCATTACGACTGTCAGTCGCGTGAAGGGCACGACATCCTTGATCGATGATCTGTGGGAGCCCCACTGGCGCCCGGCGGAGCTCATCGCGATCGGGCATCACGCCGAGGTCAGTCGGCGGGCGGAGCCACTTGGGTCGCGCATTCAGCTGGACGGTCGGTGGCTCGTCATGACCGAACTCGCGAAGCGCCTGCGCCGGAGTTTCTGGGAGACGCCGAACTCGATCGTCCTCCTGCTCGGCTGTGACACCGGGACGGCAGCGCCGATCAAGCTCGACGACTTCGCCTGGCACTTCCTCAAGGCGCGGGCCGGCGGCGTGCTGGCCACCGAGGTCGCGATCCGCACCGATCTCGCGGCGCGGTGCGCATACGTGGTGACTCGCGCCTTGTTCACCGAGCGACAGACCTTCTCTGTCGCGGTGCGCGACCTGCACCGTCGCCTGGCCCAAGCGGGGAATCCCCTCGGCTTCGCGTTCGTCAACCTCGGGCACGCGGAGCTCCACGTTGCTTCTTGACCGTCTCCTCCCGATCGCGCTGACGGCTCTGGCCGCCGCACCAGCGTCGGCCCCGGCCGCGGCCCACAAGGCGCCGGCGAATCTCGTGACGGTGATCGGCACCCGAGACGTGCGCCTCGATGCGGCGAATCCCACTGCCGCCCAGCGCATCCCGATCAGGCTCGGCAACGGCGTCCGGCCGTCGCGGCTGGTCGTCACGACACTTCTCGCTCGCATCGGCGCCAATCGCAACGCGCACTTGACGACGCGGTTCATCGTCAACCTCGACCCGCGAAATGCCCCCGTGGCGATCGCGCTCACCACCGTGACGGCCCGGCGCCGTACGAGGCCGCTTGTCCCGGGCACCTATCGGATCGTGCTCGGCTTCCGGGACGGCTCCCGCCGGCAGCGGCTTCCGCTCTCCGTGTTCGTCCCGGCCGTCGACCTGCGGGCTGATCCGCCCTTCAAGGTCGACCACCGCGTCGGGTTGCGCCTCCTGGTCGTCACACTGGACGACCGGACCTCCCCGCACCCTCGGCTCAACCTCAGTCCGGGATCGACGTCGCTGACCGGCGTGACGGTCACGACGGCGACGCAGCCATCCGACGGCCGGATCGGGTTCAACCCCGCAGGGGCCTCCGCGGGCAGGCTCATCCAGGGGGGCACGGTCGAATTGGAGCCCGTCGTCGACGATGTGCCGCCCGGCACCTACAGAGGCGTCGTCGAGGTGCGCGCGGATCAGCTGACCAACCCGATCGACTTCCCCTACGAGGTCGTAGTCAAGCGCAGCGGCCTGTGGATCATCCTCGTGCTCGCCGGCGGCTTCCTGGTGGGCCTCTTCGTTCGCAAGGGCCTCGTGTCCGTCATCGGTCGGCTCGAAGCGATCCGCGCCGGCAACGACTACGCGGCAGAACTCGACTCGGCCGCCACCGCGGCTGCCGATGCCCAGTTCCGCGAGCGAGTGGCGACGACCCGCGACACCCTGCTCGGCGCGATCCGGGGCTACCCCAGGCCCGCTACCGTCGCGACGGCGGTCAACGCGGCCAGGAACAGCTGGAAGAGCGCCGTCCAAGCCTACGAGGCGAGGCATGGCGAGCAGGCCGCCCGCGCCGAGAAGCTGGCCGCCAGGCTCCCCGACGAGACCGGCATCGACACTATCGACGAGGCGATCGCGCATGCCCGGATCCACGTGGAGAACGCCGTTCGCGCGCTCGCGGCCAGCGACCCCGGCGGGGCGGCGATTAACCTGGACTTGGCCACCACAGACTTGAACGTAAGCGTGCCGGAGCGAGCGGTGGACTGGGCGGGGGAGGCTTCGGCGTTGCTCGACGCGATCGCGATGATCCCGGCCGTCGACCGGCTCAGCCTCGACGCGGTCGTCGCCGAGGCGCGGACGAACATCGCTCGCGTGACCACCCCGCCCGGACTTGCCACGGCCGGCGTGCTCGCCGCCGCTCACACCGCGGTGCGCCTGGTCGGCCATGCGGTGCAGGCGGTGCGCCAGGACATCAACACGATCACGCCGCGGGCGCTCGAACTGATCGCGTCTTCGAGCCTCGAGCCGAAGGGGCGCACGGATCCGGCGCGGCTGGGCCGGACGCTCGCCGCCGCCGACGATGTGCTCGTGGCCTCCGAGGTCGCCAGGCTCGGCGGGCCCGCCAGGATGGCGGTGGCGCTGGCCGAGCTGCGCAGCGAGCTCCGAGCTCAGATCCTGAGCTGGAGCCCGCGCGCAGATGCGGCCGCGGTCTACGACGCGGGCGACGTGCTAAGCGCGCTGAAGCCCGACTATGCGGAACTCGGCGACCACCAGCCCGACGGGGCGGAGGCCGCTGCAGTGGTCCTCGACCGCGGAAGCCCGCCGCCGGTCTCGCCGCGCCGCCACCGTCAGCCCCCGGCGCCGGCCACGGGTGCCGCCCCGCACATCCCGGACATCCGAGTGGCCGTCGGCTCGAGCCTCAACCTCGTGGGGCTGATCGTCGCCAACGGAGTCCGCATCGTCCTGTTGACCGCGATCTTCTCGTCGATCGGCTGGCTCGCCTACCACGAGCACTTCATGGGCACGACGCAGGAGATGCTCGGGATCTTCCTGTGGGCATTCACGACCGACCTGACGATCGAAGGGGTCACGCGGATGGCCAGCCAGCGGGCCACGGGCCCTCCCGGCGCTGCGTGATCGCCCGGTCCCGACTCACGGACGGGCGCCGAAGGAGATCGCGACGATGACCACGCAGGCGTACGCCATGTGCGGCCCGGCGTCGTGACGCTTCCGCCGGAGGGGTGCTGGCGTGACGCCGCACAGGTCTACGCTCCCTCGATGCCCTGTCCGCCCCACCACTCGAGCCGCCGTGCTCCACATCCACCGCGCTGAACGCGCCGACGGCCTCGTCGACGCACTCGGCGAGCTGTTGGCCCAACCCCTACCCGATCCGTTCGCGCCGGAGGTCGTCGCCGTGCCGACCCGGGGGATCGAGCGCTGGCTGACCCAGCGGATGTCGACCCGTCTCGGGGCGGGCGCCGAGCGCTCCGACGGGGTCTGCGCGAACGTCGACTTCCCGTCGCCGCGCCGGCTGGCCGGCGACGCCGTCGCGCGGGCGTCGGGGATCGCGCCCGAGGCGGACCGCTGGCTGCCCGAGCGGGCGATCTGGCCCCTGCTCGAGGTGGTCGACGACTGCCTGGCCGAGCCGTGGATGCACAGCCTCGCCCTCCATCTCGGCGGCGCCACGGCGACGGTCGATCCTCTCCGGCGGTCGCGGCGCCTCGGCAGCGTCCGCCACCTCGCCGACCTCTACGACCGCTACGCCCTCCACCGCCCCGGCATGCTCCACGCCTGGGCGGCCGGCGACGACACCGACGACGACGGGGAGCCGCTGCCGGCGGACGCCGCCTGGCAGGCCGAGCTCTGGCGCCGGCTCCGCCGGCGGATCGACCAGCCGGGGCCCGCCGAGCGGCTGGAGCGCGCCTGCGGGCGGCTGCACGAGGAGCCGGACATGCTCGATCTCCCGCCGCGGGTCTCGCTCTTCGGGTTGACCCGCCTCCCCGCCGGCCACCTGCGGGTGCTCGAGGCGCTGGCCGGCGGCCGCGATGTCCACCTCTTCCTCCTCCACCCGTCCCCCGGCCTCTGGACCCACATCGCCGCCGCCGGGCCGGCGGCCGTCCGCCGCCGCGACGACGCGACCCGGGCCCTCCCGGCGAACCGGCTGCTGGCCTCCTGGGGCCAGGACGCCCGCGAGCTGCAGTTGGTGCTCGCCGGGGCCGGCGAGCACGTCGACCACCATCACCCGGTCGAGCATCGCGAGGCTAGCCTCCTCGCCCGTATCCAGGCCGACATCCGCGCCGACGCGCCGCCCGCCCAGGAGCGCCGGCCGCTCGACCGGGTCGACCGGAGCATCCAGGTCCACGCCTGTCACGGCCGGGCCCGCCAGGTCGAGGTCGTCCGCGACGCGATCCTCCACCTCCTGGCCGACGACCCGACGCTCGAGCCGCGCGAGGTGATCGTCATGTGCCCCGACATCGAGGCCTTCGCCCCGCTGATCGCGGCGACCTTCGGCGCCGGCGAGGTCGCACCGGGGGCCGACCTCCTCGACGCCCTCCCCCCCGACGTCCGGCCCCCCGACCTCCGGGTCCGGCTGGCCGACCGGTCGCTGCGTCAGACCAACCCCGTCCTCGCCGTGGTCGCCCGGCTGCTCGAGCTCCCCGACCAACGGCTGACCGCCTCGCAGGTGCTCGACCTCGCCGACCGCGACCCCGTCCGCCGCCGCCTCCGGCTCGACGACGACAACCTCACCCGGATCCAGGACTGGATCGCCCAGAGTGGCATCCGCTGGGGCCTCGACGCCGAGCATCGCGCCCCCTTCAAGCTCGACGATCTCAGTGCCGGGACCTGGCGGGCCGGCCTCGACCGGATCCTCCTCGGCGTGGCCATGACCGAGGACGAGCACCGGCTGTTCGGCGGTGTCCTCCCCGTCGACGACGTCGAGAGCGGGGCGATCGACCTCGCCGGCCGCTTCGCCGAGCTGATCGACCGCCTCCGCGCCGCGGTCGACGCCCTGACCGGCCCCCAGCCCGTCGCCGACTGGGCGAGGGCGATCGGCGGCGCCGCCGATGCCCTCACGGCGACCGCGCCCCGCGACGCCTGGCAGCGCTCCGAGCTCGACCGCCTTCTCGCCGACGTGATCGGCGAGGCGTCCGTCGGGGGCACGGTCGACCCGACGCCGATCGACCTCGTCGAGATCCGCGCCCTCCTCGCCGAGCGCCTCCAGGGCCGTCCGACCCGCGCCAACTTCCGGACCGGCCATCTGACGATCTGCACGCTCGTGCCGATGCGCTCGGTCCCCCACCGGGTCGTCTGCCTGCTCGGCCTCGACGACGGCGTCTTTCCCCGCAAGGCGCCGCGCGACGGCGACGACCTGATGCTCGACGACCCCCACGTCGGCGACCGCGACCCGCGCACCGAGGATCGCCAGATGCTGCTCGACGCCCTCCTCGCCGCGAGCGACCGCCTGATCGTCACCTACACGGGCAACGACGAGCGCACCAACGCCCTTCGGCCCCCGGCGGTCCCGGTCGGCGAGCTCCTCGACACGATCGAGGCGACCGTGGCCGGCGCGGCGGAGGAGGTCGTCGTCCGCCACCCGCTCCAGCCCTTCGACCCCCGCAACTTCACTCGCGGCGCCCTCATCCCCGGCCGGCCGTGGAGCTTCGACCCGGTCACCCTCGCGGGGGCGCGGGCGCTCGACGGGCCACGCTCGGAGCCGGGGCCCTTCCTCGCCGGCCCCCTCCCCGCCCCGGCCGGGTCGGGGATCGAGACCGAGAACCTCGTCCGCTTCGTGGCCCACCCCGTCCGCGCCTTTTTGCGCCAGCGGCTCGGGATCAGCGTGGCCGACTACGCCGACGAGGTCGAGGACGCCCTCCGCGTCGAGCTCGACGGCCTCGCCAAATGGGACATCGGGCAGCGCCTGCTCGAGGCCCGCCTGGCCGGCGTCGACGGGCGCTCGGCCGCCCTCGCCGAGGTCGCTCGCGGCGCTCTGCCCCCCGGCGTCCTCGGCCAGCCCGTGATCCGCGAGGTCTTCCCCATCGTCGAGGGCATCGTCAAGGCGGCCGAAGGCCTGGTCGCCGGCTCCGAGCCGGAATCCCTCGATGTCCGGGTCGCGCTCCCGAACGGAAGCTCGCTGACCGGGACGATCCCCGGCGTCAACGGGGATGTCCTGCGCACCGTCACGTATTCGCGGGTCGCCGCCAAGCACCGTCTGACCGCGTGGGTGCGGCTGCTCGCGCTCACCGCCAGCCATCCCGAGCGGTCGTTCACCGCGGTCACGGTCGGGCGCCACGCCGGCCACGCCCGGCTGGCGATCGCGCGGATCCGGCCGCTCGACCCCGACGCCGCGCGCGAGCATCTCGCCGGGCTGCTCGACCTCTACGACCGGGGGATGCGCGAGCCGCTCCCCCTCTACTGCGCCACCTCGGCGGCCTACGCCGAGGCCGCGGCCACCGGCGCCGAGCCGATTCCCGCCGCCCGCAAGGCGTGGACGTCGGAGTGGAACTTCGCCCGCGAGGACGCCGAGCTCGAGCACCAGCTCGTCCTCGGCGGGGTGCGCCGGTTCGACGAGCTCGACCCCCGCCTCGCCGCCGTGGCCGGCCAGCTCTGGGACGGCCTCCTGCGCTTCGAGGAGCTGAGCGTCCGGTGAGTGGATTCGACGTCTGCGGGCCGCTGCCGACCGGGGTGACCGTGCTCGAGGCGAGCGCGGGGACGGGCAAGACCTACACGATCGCCGCCCTCGCCGCCCGCTACGTCGCCGAAGGCACGCCGCTCGACCGTCTGCTCCTGGTCACGTTCACCCGGATGGCCACCGGCGAGCTCCGCGAGCGCGTGCGCGAGCGGCTGGTCAGCGTCGAGCAGGGGCTGGCCGCGGGCGGCGGGCAGGACGAAGTGGTCGCGCTGCTCGCCCGGGGTTCCCCAGGAGCGGTGGCGGGTCGGCGCGAGCGACTGCGGCGGGCATTGGCCGACTTCGACTCGGCCACCATCGCCACGACCCACGGCTTCTGCCAGGAGGTCCTTGCCGGACTGGGGATCGCCGGCGACCTCGAGCGCGACGTGGCGTTCGTCGAGGACATCGGCGATCTCCTCTCCGAGGTCGTCGACGACCTCTACGTCCGCCGCTTTCACCGTGGCGAGAAGCCCGCCTTCGGGCGGGCCGAGGCGGCCCGGATCGCCCGGGTGGCAGTCGAGAACCCGGCGGCGCCGATCGTCCCCGGCGTCGGCGAGGTCGCCGAGATGCGCTGCCGCCTCGCCCACCGCGTCCGGGCGGAGCTCGAGCTCCGCAAGCGCCGCACCGCGGTGATGACCTACGACGACCTGCTGACCCGGCTCGACGAGGCGCTGACCGGCGGCGGGGGCGCGGCGACGGCGGCCCGCCTGCGGTCGCGCTACGCCATCGTCCTGGTCGACGAGTTCCAGGACACCGACCCGGTCCAGTGGAGCATCGTCCGCCGGGCGTTCGGCGCCGCCGGGGCGACCCTCGTCCTGATCGGCGACCCCAAGCAGGCGATCTACGCCTTCCGTGGGGCCGACGTCTACGCCTACCTCGACGCCGCGCGGGCGGCGAAGACGCGGGCGACCCTCGATGTCAACTGGCGCAGCGACCAGGGGCTGATCGACGCCTACGACGCCATGTTCGGCGGGACGAAGCTCGGCCACGAGGGGATCGTCTACCGGCCCGTCCGCGCCGCTCCGGCCAACCAGTCGCCGCGGCTGTCGGGCGCCCCGGTGCCGGTGCCGCTGCGCATCCGCGTCGTCGTGCGCGACGAGCCGTCGGTCGCGCTGACCCGCTACGGGTTCGCCGGCAACGTCTCGGCCCGCGACCACATCGCTCGGGATGTCGCCGCCGACCTGGTCGGCCTGCTGTCGTCGGGGGCGCGGATCGAATCGCGCGCGGAGGACGGGTCGAGCCTCGGTTTCGAGGATGTGCGGCCGGGGCACGTCGCCGTGCTCGTGCCGACCAACCGCAACGCCGCACTGATCCGCGAGGCGCTCGACGCGGTCGGGATCCCGGCGGTGATCAACGGGGCGGGCAGCGTGTTCGCCACCCCGCCGGCGCGGGAGTGGCTCAGGCTGCTCGAGGCGATCGAGCGTCCGACCTCCACCCTCCGCGCCCGGTCGGCAGCCCTGACGTGCTTCTTCGGGTGGTCGGCGGCCGACGTGGCCGCGGCGGGTGAGGCCGGGCTCGAGGACGTCCACCGCCGCCTCCACGACTGGGCGCGGATCCTCCGGGTCAAGGGTGTCGCCTCGCTGGCCGAGACGATCACCCGGCTGGAGGCGCCTTCGATCGTGCCGCCCTTCCACGACCCGCCTTCGATGATGAAACGGATCCTCGCCCGGACCGACGGCGAGCGCCGGCTCGCCGATCTGCGCCACGTCGGCCAGCTCCTCCACGCCGAGGCGGCGACCGTGCAGCTGGGGACGACGGCGCTGACCGCCTGGCTGCGGCGCCGGATCGCCGAGGCGGCATCCGACACGAGCGACGAGGAGCGCAGCCGCCGGCTCGAGTCGGACGCCGAAGCGGTCCAGGTGCTGACCATCCACCGGAGCAAGGGCCTCGAGTTCCCGATCGTCCACCTCCCGTTTCTCTGGGAGCCGAGCTGGATCCCGCGCGATCCCCAGCCGGTCTGCTTCCACGACCCGGCGGCGGGGTACGCCCGGACGATCGACGTCAGCCTGGAGGGGGTCGGCTTCGCCCGTCACCGCGAGCAGCACGTGGTCGAGCAGCGGGGCGAGGATCTTCGCCTGGCCTACGTCGCGCTGACCCGGGCCAAGCATCAAGCCGTCGTCTGGTGGGCCGGCTCGTGGGACAGCCGCAACTCGCCGCTTGGCCGGCTCGTCTTCTCGCGGTCGGCCGACGGCGAGGTGGCCTCGGCGGGGACGGCGACCCCTGACGACGCGACGGCGCTGGCGCGCTTCGAGGAGCTGGCGGCCGACGCGCCGGGCGCCATCGCCGTCGAGCGGTCGACGCTCGGCCTGCCGGCGAGTTGGAGCGGCCCGCCGGCGGCGGCGGCCCCGCTGGCGGCGGCGGCGTTCGACCGCGGGCTCGACTGGGCCTGGCGACGGACGTCCTACAGCGGCATCACCGCCGGGACCTACGAGGCCCGGGTCGCCAGCGAGCCGGAGGAGGAGGTGGTGCTCGACGAGCCGGCGGGGGTGCCGGCTCGTCCGCCGACCTTCGGCGAGCACGGTGTGTGGGGCGGGCCGTCGCCGCTCGCCGAGATGGGGGTCGGCGTCGAGGTGGGGACGCTGGTCCACCGGGTGCTCGAGGCGACGGACTTCGCGGCGGCCGACCTCGACGCCGAGCTCCGGGCGGCAGTGGCCGGGGCACAGGCCCGCCGCCCGGTCGACCTCGGCGACGAGGACCGGGCGGTCGCCGGCTTGCGTGCGGCGATCGAGACGCCGCTCGGCCCCCTGGCGGGTGGGGCCCGCCTGCGGGATTTCGGGCGGGGGGACCGGCTCGACGAGCTCGACTTCGAGTTGCCGCTGGCCGGCGGGGACGACCCGACCGGGCGGCTGACGCCGGCGGCGGTCGGCGCGGTCCTGCGCGCCCACCTGCCGCCTGAGGATCCGCTGGCCGCCTACGCCGACCGACTCGACGACCCGGGCCTCCGCCAGGACGTCCGGGGCTTTTTGACCGGGAGCATCGACTTGGTGGTCCGGATGGGGGGCGACCGCTTCGCGGTGGTCGACTACAAGACGAACTGGCTCGGGGGGCCGGGCGAGGAGCTGACGGTCGGCCACCACCGGCCGGCGGCGCTGGCCGCCGAGATGCGCCGGGCCCACTACGGGCTGCAGGCCCTCCTCTACACGGCGGCGCTCCATCGCTACCTGCGCTGGCGGCTGCCGGGCTACGACCCGGAGCGCAACCTGGCCGGCGTCCTCTACCTGTTCCTGCGGGGGATGGCCGGACCGGCGACGCCGGCGGTCGACGGAACCCCGTGCGGGGTGTTCGCCTGGCGCCCGCCGGGAGCGCTGGTCGAGGCGCTGAGCGACGCCCTCGACGGGGGGGCTCCGCGACCGGCGGACGCCGGCGCGCGGGCGGGGGCGGGGGCGCCGTGACCCTGGTCGATGCCTTCGACGTCCGCCGGGTGCAGGGCGCGGCGGGGACGTTGCTGGCGGAATTCAACGAGGCCGGGGTGCTGACGGCGGCGGACGTCCACGTCGCGCTGCGGCTGGCCGCGTTGGGCGGGGAGACGTCCGACCCGGTGCGGCTGGCGGCGGCACTCGCCGTCCGCGGACCGCGCCTCGGACACGTCCACGTCGATCTGGCGTCGATCCGGGAGACGGCGGCCAGCTTCGATGACGACACGGTCGACGCCGACGAGCCGGTCGACCTGGCGAGCCTCGCCTGGCCGGCCGCCGCCGAGTGGGTCGGTTTGGTCGGAGCGAGCGGGATCGTCGCGGTCGGCGAAGGGGATGCCGGCGACGGGCGGCCGTTCCGCCTGGTCGAGAGCTGGCTCTACCTCGACCGCTACTGGCGGGACGAGCGCGTTGTGGCCGGCGATCTCCGGGCGCTGAGCGAGCGCCCGGTGGAGGACGTCCGCGTCGACGTACTGGCCGACGGGTTGGGCCGCCTCTTCGCCCCGGAGACCGACGGTCGCCAGTGCCGGGCGGCGGCCACGGCCATCCTTCGTCGGCTCGCGGTGGTGGCCGGGGGGCCGGGGACGGGGAAGACGACGACGGTGGCCCGAATCGTCGCGCTGCTGGCCGAGCAGGCGGCGGCGGCCGGCCGGGCGCCGCCGCTGGTCGCCCTGGCGGCGCCGACCGGGAAGGCGGCAGCCCGGCTCGAGGAGGCCGTCCACGGGGCGGCGGCGCACCTGCCGGTGAGCGAGGGGGTTCGGGCGCAGCTCTCGGCGCTCGAGGCGTCGACGCTCCACCGGCTGCTCGGCTGGCGGTGGGACAGTCACAGCCGCTTCCGCCACCACCGGGGCCAGCGCCTCCCCCACGACGTGGTGATCGTCGACGAGACGTCGATGGTGTCGCTGTCGCTGATGGCGCGCCTGGTCGAGGCGATCCGTCCGGAGGCGCGGCTGATCCTCGTCGGCGATCCGGGCCAGCTGGCGTCGATCGAGGCGGGTGCGGTGCTCGGCGACATCGTCGGCCCGGCCTCGTCGCGCGTCCTCGTCAGCCGGGAGGCCCGCGGGCGGCTGGAGGCGGCGACCGGCCACCCGGTGGCGGGCGCGGACCCGCCGGCGGACGCCGTGGTGGCCGACGGGATCGTCGTGCTCGACCAGGTGCACCGGTTCGGCGGGGGGATCGCCCGGCTGGCCGAGGCGATCCGGCGGGGCGAGGCGGACGCGGCGATCGAGCTGCTCGGTTGCGAGTCGGAGGACGTGATCTGGATTCCGGTCGAGGTGGGCGATCCCGAGGCAGCCGGAGGTCTGGCCGCCGTCCGGTCGCGGGCCGTCGACGCCGGCCGGGAGGTGGCCGCCGCCGCTCGGTCGGGAGAGGCGCGGGAGGCGTTGGCGGCGCTCGGCGCCTTCCGGGTCCTGTGCGCCCACCGGCGTGGTCCGGAGGGAGTCTCGGCGTGGACCGAGCGGATCGAGGGCTGGCTCGGCGGCTTTGCGGCCGACGGGCCACCTTCGATGACGACGCGCTGGTACGTCGGACGGCCGCTGCTGGTGACCGAGAACGACTACGAGCTCCGGCTCTACAACGGCGACACCGGCGTCGTGGTGGCGACGGGGCCCGACCGGGTGCGGGTCGCCTTCGAGCGCCGGGGCGAGATCCTCGAGTTCAGCCCGGCACGGCTCGGGGCGGTCGAGACGGTCTACGCGATGACCATCCACAAGAGCCAGGGCTCCCAGTTCGACACGGCGGCGGTGCTCCTCCCGCCGCCGACATCGCGCATCCTCACCCGCGAGCTCCTCTACACCGCCGCGACCCGAGCCCGCCGGATGCTGATCCTGGCGGGCCCGGAGGAGTCGATCAGGGCGGCGATCGCCCGCCCGGTCGCCCGGGCTTCGGGCCTGCGCCGGCGGCTGTGGGGCGACGGATGACGATCATTTGTTTGTCAGCGGTCGTAGTTGTTGATCGCGCGGAGGGAGAGCGTCGTGAGGAGGGCGGTGAGGCCGACGATCACCGCGCCGCAGTAGGCGAGCTTGTCCCAGGTCCACCCCTCGATCACGAGTGAGCGGAGGCCATCGATCACGTAGCTGACCGGGTTGATCCGGGCGAGCGTCTCCATCAGCGGGGTGAGGCGGTCGAACGGGACGAAGTTCGGGGTGAGGAAGAGCAGGGGAAAGAAGAGGAGGAAGCTGGTGTTCGTCGCCTGGACGTTGCGGGTCCGCAGAGCGATGAGGATGGCGAAGCCGGCATAGCCGACGCCGAAGCAGGCCGAGAGGAGGACGAGCACCAGGGCCCCGAGGACGCCGCTCGCCATGTGGGCTCCGAAGGCCAGGCCGGCGAGGAGGACGACCGTGGCGCCGAGCGCTCCGCGCACGAAATCGGCGGCGAGCCGGCCGAAGATGATCGACGAGCGGCTGATCGGAGCGGCGAGGAGCTTGTCGAAGTAGCCGAGGTCGATCTCGGTCACCAGGGCGAGCCCGGAGCTCGCGGTCGCCACGGCGAACATCAGGGAGACCGGCAGCTGGAAGGCTACGTAGCCCTGCCCGCGGAGGAACGGCGTCGACGAGGGGAAGGTCTTCGAGACCTGGCCGATGTTCACGGCGAGGAAGAACAGCGGAATGAACAGCGCGGGGATGGTGGCCTCGGGGTAGCGGACGATCTCGCGGATCGACCGCCGGGCGAGCAGGGTCAACTCATTCATGCGGCCTTCTCCTCCTCGGCGCCTTCGAGCCGCCGTCCGGTTGCCTGGAGAAACACGTCATCGAGCGACGGGCGCGAGACGGTGATGGCTCCGACCTCGATCCCCCCGCCTTCCAGCAGCCGGACGATCTCGGTGATCGAGCCGGCGCCGTCCTCGACGTAGAGGGCGAGGGCGTCGGGCTCGGCCACGACGCGCTCGAGCCCGCGGAGCTCGGCGATCGCGCGTTCGGTCGCGACGGCGTCACCCCCGGCGAGGGCGAGGGTCACGACGTCGTGACCCATCTTCGCCTTGAGCTGGGCCGGCGTGCCCTCGGCGACGATCGCTCCGGCGTCGATGATGGCGAGCCGGTTGCAGAGCTGGTCGGCCTCCTCGAGATACTGGGTGGTGAGGAAGACGGTGGTCCCGGAGTCGTTGATGCGCCGGACCTCCTCCCAGATCGTCCGCCGGGACGAAGGGTCGAGCCCGGTCGTCGGCTCGTCGAGGAACAGCACCTCGGGCGAGTGGACGAGGGCGCTGGCCAGGTCTAGCCGGCGCTTCATTCCGCCCGAGTAGGTCTTGGTCCGCCGGTCGGCGGCGTCGAGGAGGCCGACGAGCTCGAGCAGCTCGGCCGTCCGGGCCTTGGCCTGAAGGCGGGGAATGCCGTAGAGCCCGCACTGGAGCTCGAGCAGCTCCCGCCCGGTCTGCACGGGATCGAGCCCGATCTCCTGGAGGGCGACCCCGATCCGCCGCCGGACCCCGGCGGCGTCGACGACGACGTCGACCCCGGCTACCGAGGCGGTGCCGGCGGTCGGAGGAAGCAGGGTGCAGAGCATCCGGACCATCGTCGTCTTGCCGGCGCCGTTGGGCCCGAGGAAGCCGAACATCTCGCCGGAGGCGACGCTGAGATCGACTCCGCAGACGGCCTCGATCCCACCCTTGAAGGTCTTGGTGAGCGCACGGGTCTCGATCGCCTGGTCGCCGGTCACGCCCGGCACGGGGAATGGCTGTGGATCATCAGGTGCTACCTCCATCGCTTGCTTGTGATTCGGCATCGCTCGCTCCTGGTCCGCGTTCGGCTGCGCGTGGTGCGCCCGGCCATGCTAGTGTCGTGAGTCATTAGTTTGGGCCTGGTTTGTGGTATAGTTTGGGTATGCCACGGGGGCCTGCTGCGGTGTCGATCGACCTGACGGATGGGGAGCGCAAGACGCTTGTGGGGTGGACGCGCA
>JBPCNA010000191.1:0-13210 GCA_051001735.1 Solirubrobacteraceae bacterium | reverse complement strand
GGCGCCGGGTGTGTGACGGGAGCCCCAGCCCGGCGCTGAGTTGTGGTCTGGGCGCCCCGGGTCGCTGCGCAGCTCGAGGTGAGGTTTCGCCCAGGCGCCCGCCGGTCGGCGGGCGCGCGGCCATCGTCGAGGTGGCGGGCCTCGCGCTCCGCCCGCCCGCGGAATACGCGGGCGCGAACGGCACCGTACGGCCGACGCCGGCACCGTGCGGCCGAACGAGGTCGATCGGGGGCTCCACCCACGCCGGGTGAGCGCGGCGGCGGCGACCCGCTCGGCGCGCTCACCTCCCCGCCGGACCCGCACCCGCGCCGGGGAGCACGGGTGCGGCGAGGGCGAGGCCCGCTCAGGAGCCGTCGGCCAACTGGACCAGCGCCTGCTTGCTCGGGTTGAACGCGTACACCGAGGCCTGGGTGGTCACGAACCGGGCCATCGTCACGGTGTGGTCCTGGCCCTTGAGCTTGAGGGTGACCGGCGTCCCGGCGTCGTTCTTGCCGATGATCGGGTCCGGGCCGTCGCTTCCGGCCGGGAAGTCGGCGTTGTCGGCCCAGGACTGCTGGAGGAACTCGAACTTCGCCTCGATGCTCGCCTGGAAGCAGACGAAATTCAGGCCCCGGGCGTCACCGGCACCCGTCCCGGCGCCGAACGCCGGGATGAACGGCGCCCCGAACGCGATGCCGCGCCGCAGGATCCGGCGCCGCTCCGACTCGGTGTCACCCGGCGGGGTCGCGTCCCGCGGGTAGACCTTGCGGATGTGGGCGCAACGCGGGGTCTTCAGACCGTCGGCGTCGTCCGCCTGGAAGTCGAACTCGTTGTCGTCGGGGTCGCTCGGCTGGAGGTCGGGATCCTTGTCCGGGTGGTGCGACAGGGAGGCGCCGGAACGCCACCGGCCGACCAGCTTGGCCGCGAGGGTCTCCGAGTCGACGACCCCGTCGAGATGCGCCTTCTGCTGCTGCTCGACGCCCGACCAGAAGCCGGGGACGTCCTGCGCCAGGCGGCGGTACACCTGGAAGGAGCCGTCGTGCATCCACGCCGGCACGTCGGCCGTCTTCTTCTCCTGGTCGGGATAGCCGAGCACGAACTCGCCGGGTGCGATCAGGTCCTGGTCGGGATGCCCGAGACGCTTGCCCGGGTGCGCCGGATCCTCCTGGTGGAACTGCGTGACACCAGGCTGGCTGATCCCGTCCTTGAAGCCGAAGTGCTCGTGGCCGGCGCCGGGCCCCGGCAGCGTCTCGCCGGTCTGTTCGAAGACCAACGAGGCTCCGTGCCGGCCGTTGATCGCCACGATCTCGGTCCTCAGCGCCTCGAGGTCCTCGGGCCGGTCGGCGGCGACGGTCACGATCGCGTCGATCGCCGGCTGGGATTCGGCGCCGAAGAGCCAGTGTTCCGGGGCGCTCGGCCCCGCGTCGCCGACCTGACCGGCTCGCGACGGCGCTTTGGCGACGAACGCCCCGAACTGTTGGAGGTCGGCCGTGAGGCGCTCCTCGTCGGTCGTCAGCTTCCTGAGCCCGTCGACCGTCAGCCCGAGGCCGATCCACTTGGCGTGCTCTCCTTCGGGGTCGGCACCGCCGTTGGCCTTCTGCAGCTTGCTGAAGTTCTCGTTGAAGTCCTCGACCTCCTTGGTGTTGGCGACGAGCGGCTCGACCTCGCCGAGCCATGCTCGCGCCGCGCCGGCGTCGAGGCCCACGAACAGGAACCGCACGTGATCCTTGTTGAACGCGGCGAGAATGTTGCCCTGGATGTTGGTCGACTGCCGTAGTGGAGTGTCGCCGCCCGGCTTGGGTGGCTGCGGATCCGGCTGCGACGGCTGGTAGGACAAGGTGGCCTCCTGTGTGGAAAATTCCGAGCGGAAGCTCGGCCTTTCGACATTCCGGCCAACCGTATCCCTGCTCGATCGGCCGGAAGTGTGATCTTGGTCACAGATCCCGTCCAAAGCGCCGATCCCCGAGCTCCGTCGCTCCCCGTTCAGCTGAAGCACTTCCCGAACCGCAGGACGCCGTACGGGAACAGCAGGGCGACGGCGACCGCCACCACGGTCATCGCCGGGCCGACGCCCTTCGGCCGGGCCACGGCCCAGGCGATCATGCCGACGAGGAAGAGTACGGGTACCCCGTAGGCGAACGCCGCTTCGACGCGCCCGCCCCCGCCGCACTTCACCGGCGTGGCGAGCTCGATGACCTCGAGCCCGAGCGCCACGGCGAAAGGCAGAGGAACGAGGAGCTTCCGGCGGTGGCCGGGCGGCGCGGACACCCCCGAAGCGTCGCATCCGACGCGCCCGGGCGGCGGGCCCGGTGTTCAGGGGCGCGTGGACCCGGCCGTCACGGCGAACCGGCCCGGTGACCGCACGAGCCTCGAAAGCTCGACGGCACCGGGCCGGCGGGGAGTTACCGAAAAGCCGGGCGGTGACGGTCCCCGGGCCGGGGCCGCCACCGCTGCGAGGTCAGGCATGGTCGAGCTCGGAAGTCCGCTCGGCGTCCGCCGCCGTCTCCGGGCTGCTCAGGCGTCCGCCGCGCAGGGTCGCCGCCACCACCAGCGTCGCCCCGACCAGGATGATGTCCTTGAGCACGTACTGGCCCTCGAGCGTCGGCGCGTTGTGGGGTCCGCTGAACAGGCGCGGCGCCAAGAGGACGACCGGCGACAGGATCCCGACAAGCTGGATGCCGAGCAGGTAGATCGCGCCCCGCAGGGCCAGCCCACTGATCAGGCAGATGCCGATCACGCACTCGAGCACGCCGACCGCCACCAGCGCCGACGGGCCGGGAACCAGGCCGAAGGTGAGGAGGTTGGTCGTCGCCTCGACCAGGTTGGCCGCCGGGCTCTCGCCCGGCACGAGCTTCAGGAGACCGAACCCGAGGAAGACGGCGCCCAGGCTGATCCGCAGCAGGACGACGCTGTAGGCCACCAGCCACCGATGGGCCGCCGCGTCGAGCTGGTCGACGCCCTCCCGCAGGCGCAGCCCGGCGGTCACGCCGAAGCTCGGCGCCTGGTCGAGGCTGGCGACGAGGCGCAGGAACACCGGCCGCTCGCCGGCGCTGACGGATGGTGCGGTGTTCGGCTCGAGCATCTTTCCGTTCCTTTTTCTGTAATGTTTCTTTAGATGGCTCACCCCCGAAATTCGGTGAGGCGGGGTGACTAAAAAGGAGCCTAGATGTCGCCGGTCCGCCTGACTGTGACACTGGTCACAGCGCCTCGCCGGGCGTCCGCGTCGGGCCCGGCGGTCCTCGTCGCGCTCGCCCCCGGCCCTCCTCTCCGGCGCCGCCGCCCGAGTGCCGGCGGCGTTCGATCCCGCCGCCTGAGCCCCCGCCCTCCCGGGCGCGGTCCATAGAATCGTTCAAGATGGACGACGACATCTCCTACGACGAGCGCGGTCTCGTCCCCTGCGTGGTCCAGGATTGGAACAGCGGCGAGGTGCTAACGCTCGCCTACATGAACGAACTGGCCCTCCGGCGCACGCGCGAGACAGGCGAGCTCCACCTCTGGAGCCGCTCGCGCGACGAGCTCTGGCACAAGGGCGCCACCAGCGGCAACACCCAGGCCGTCCGCGCCCTTCGCCTCGACTGCGACGGCGACACCGTGCTCGCCCTCGTCGAGCCCGCCGGCCCCGCCTGCCACACCGGCGAGCGGACCTGCTTCCACCGCGGCGAGCTCGATCCGCCGGCCCCCCACGAGGCGCTCCCCGCGCTCGAGCGGACGCTGCTCCGGCGGGCGGCCGATCGCCCCGCCGGCTCCTACACCGTCGAGCTTCTCGACGAGCCCGCCCGGATCGGCGCCAAGGTCATGGAGGAGGCCGAGGAGGTCGCCCGCGCCGCCCACGAAGAGACCGACGACCGCGTCGACGAGGAGGCGGCCGACGTCATCTACCACCTCCTGGTCCTGCTCGCCGGCCGCGGACGGACGCTCGCCGACGTCGAGCGGGTGCTCGATGGCCGTCGTCGCTAGCCCCCTTCACATCGAGCCCTCGCTCGAGGAGGTCCGGGCCCTCGCCGCGGACTACAACCTGATCCCGCTGCGCCACAGCTTCATCGCCGACACCGAGACACCGGTCTCGGCCTTCCTCAAGCTCCGCGGCGGCGCCCCCGCCTTCCTGCTCGAGTCGGCCGAGCAGGGCCAGCGCTTCGGGCGCTACTCGTTCATCGGCCACCACCCCCGGGAGATCGTCCGCTGGTCGCTCGGCGACGACGGCGACCCCTACACCGTGGCTGCCGACGCCGTCGGGCGCTACCGCCAGGCCCCGGCGCCCGAGCTCGCCCCGTTCGCCGGCGGTGCGGTCGGGTTCTTCGGCTACGACCTCGTGCGCACCGTCGAGCCGCTCGGGCCGCCCAACCCCGACACCCTCGGCCTGCCCGACATGGCCCTGATGCTGAGCGACGCGCTCGTCGTCTTCGACCACCTCAAGCACACGGTGACCATCCTGGCCAACGTGTACGTCGGAGAAGGGGATGTTCTGGAGCGGTATGCCGAGGCCGCGGCCGGGATCGCCGCGGTGAGAATGGCGCTGGCCGGCCCCGTCCCGCTCCCTGCGGGCCCGCGCCCGGTTCGCCCGCTGCCCGATTTCCGCTCGAACATGTCGCGCGGGGCGTTCGAGGCCACGGTCGCGCGGATCATCGACTACGTCTACGCCGGGGACGCCTTCCAGGTCGTCCCCTCCCAGCGGTGGTCGGCCGCCGTCGAGGTCGACGCCTTCTCCATCTACCGCGGCCTGCGGGCGATCAACCCGAGCCCGTACATGTACTTCCTCGACTTCGGCGACTTCCAGTTCGCCGGAGCGAGCCCCGAGACGCTGATCACCGTGACCGGGCGGCGCGTGTTCACCCGGCCGATCGCCGGGACCAAGCCGCGCGGGGCGACCGCGGCCGAAGACGAGGAGAACGCCGCCGAGCTCCTGGCCGACGAGAAGGAGCGCGCCGAGCACCTGATGCTCGTCGACCTCGGCCGCAACGACCTCGGCCGGGTCTGCGAGTACGGGAGCGTGACGGTCGACGAGATGATGGAGGTCGAGCTCTACAGCCACGTCATGCACATCGTGTCCGCCGTCTCCGGCGACCTTCGCGGCGACGTCGGCGCGATGGACGCCCTCCGGTCGGTGCTTCCGGCCGGCACGCTGTCCGGGGCGCCGAAGGTCCGGGCCATGCAGATCATCGACGAGCTCGAGCCGGTCAAGCGCTGTGGCTACGGCGGCGCCGTCGGCTATCTCAGCTACGCCGGCGACCTCGACACGGCGATCCACATCCGCACGGTGATCGTCAAGGACGGCGTGGCCCACGTGCAGGCCGGCGGCGGGACCGTCGCCGACGCCAAGCCCGCCTACGAGTTCGCCGAGTCGGAGGCCAAGGCCCGCGCCGTGCTCCGGGCGGTCGAGCTCGCCGGCCAGCAGCCCGACTGGGAGTAGGCATCACACCGGCGGCAGCGTCACCCGCACCGTCGCGGCCTTGGTGATCGCGTCGGCCCAGCCACGGGCCCCGAGCCTGCACATCACTCCTTGGCCTGCGTTCGCACGGTTTCGATCGAGATCACCGGGAGCTCGGCGATCGTCGGTCGACCGGTCGGCGCACAGCAGGTCGAGCACCTCCCACTCGCGCCCGGTCAGCGGGCCTTGACCGGGTAGGGGAAATCCCTCCCCCGCCCGGGTGGCCGCGGTCCCTGCAGGCGGCTCGCCCGGCTGCCCGGAGCCCGATCCCTTACCGTGCAGACGGTGCGCACCCTGGTCGTCGACAACTACGACTCCTTCACCTACAACCTCGTCCAGTATCTCGGCGACCTCGGCGCCGAGGTCGAGGTGGTGCGCAACGACCGGGCGACCGTCGACGAGCTGCTCGACCGCGGCTATGACCGCGTGGTCATCTCGCCCGGGCCGTGCACCCCCAACGAGGCGGGGATCTCGCTCGGCATCGTCCGCCGCTTTCCCGAAGCGGGGATCCCCACGCTCGGCGTCTGCCTCGGCCACCAGTCGCTCGCCCAGGCCTTCGGCGGCCGCGTCGTCCGCCACCTCCCCGTCCACGGCAAGACGGCCGAGATCGAGCACGACGGCCGGACGATCTACGCCGGGCTATCGAATCCGTTGACCGTTGGGCGCTACCACTCGCTCGTCGTCGAGCCGGACCTCCCGGACTGCCTGGAGATCTCGGCGACCGCGGGCGGCGTCGTGATGGGAATCCGCCACCGCGAGCTCCCGGCCGAGGGCGTCCAGTTCCACCCGGAGTCGATCCTCACCGACGAGGGGATGGCGCTGCTGCGGACCTTCCTCGGCCCGGTGACCGCGCCCGCGCTCGGACCGCGGGCGGAGCAGGGATGACCGAGACGCCGGACGCCGTCGTCACCAGCGCGCTCGACGCGGTCGCCCGGCGCCGCGACCTCAGCGCCGAGGAGGCGGGCGCCGTACTCGGGCGGATCATGTCCGGCGAGGTCTCGCAGGTCCAGATCGCCGGCTTCCTGATCGCCCTGCGAACCAAGGGGGAGACCGTCGAGGAGGTCGTCGGCTTCGCGCGGACGATGCGCTCCCTCGCCACCCCGGTCGCGGTCCCGCGGGCGGAGGAGCTCCTCGACACGGCGGGGACGGGCGGCGGGCGGCCGTCGTTCAACGTCTCGACGACGGCGGCCCTGATCGCCACCGGCGCCGGCTGCGTGGTGGCCAAGCACGGCAACCGCTCGGCCACCAGCCTCTCGGGCTCGGCCGACCTGCTCGAGGCGCTCGGCGCCCGCATCGACCTGGCCCCGGCGGGGGTCGGGCGCTGCATCGAGGAGACGGGCTTCGGCTTCATGTTCGCCCCGGCCCACCACCGGGCGACGCGCTTCGTGGTCCCGGTCCGCAAGTCGCTCGGGGTGCGGACGATCTTCAACCTCCTCGGCCCGCTGACCAACCCGGCCGGGGCCGGCTGCCAGCTGATCGGGGTGTCCGACCGCTCGTTCGCCGAGGTGATCGCCGGGGCGCTGCGCGCCCTCGGCGCCCGCCGCGCGCTGGTGGTCAGCTCCGACGACGGGCTCGACGAGCTGAGCGCCGCGGCGCCGACCCAGGTGATCGAGGTCGACGGCGAGGAGATCCGCCGCTACACGGTCACCCCGGCCGAGCTTGGCGTGACCGGCGGCGACGCCGTCCCCGCCGGCACGCCGGCCGAGAACGCGGCCACCACCCGGGCCATCCTCGGCGGCGAGGCCGGGCCGTCGCGGGCGGTGGCTGTGATCAACGCCGCCGCGGCGATCTATGCCGCGGGGCGGGCGGAGAGCATCGCCGACGGCGTCGAGCTCGCCCGCCGGGCGATCGACGACGGGTCGGCCGGCGACGCACTCGAAGGCTTCATCTCCGCGAGCCACCGGCACGCGCCGGCATGACCGACCGCCCGCCCGCCGGGATGACCAGCGTCCTCGCCGGAATCCTGGCTACCACCCGCGAGGACGTCGAGCGCCGGCGGGCCGAGCGGCCGCTCGCCCCGCGCCCGAGTGAGCGCCCGCCGCACGCCTTCCGCGACGCCCTCGCCGCGCCGGGGCTGTCGATCATCGCCGAGCATAAGCGCCGCTCGCCGTCCGCCGGGTCGATCGGCCGCGGCTCGAGCGTCGGCGACATCGTTACCGCCTACGAGCGCGGCGGCGCCCGCGCCCTGTCGATCCTGACCGAGGAGCGCAACTTCGGCGGCTCGCTCGATGACCTCGAGGCGGCCCGCGCCGCCACCGGCCTCCCGATCCTCCGCAAGGACTTCGTCGTCGATCCCTACCAGCTCGACGAGGCGGTGGCCGCCGGGGCCGACGCCGTGCTCCTGATCGTCGCCGCCCTCGAACAGGCGCGCCTCGCCGACCTCCACCATCGGGCCCGGTCGCTCGGGCTCGACGTCCTCGTCGAGGTGCACGACCGCGCCGAGCTCGACCGGGCGCTCGAGCTCGAGCCGGCGATCGTCGGCATCAACAACCGCGATCTGCGGGACTTCTCGGTCGACGTCGAGCGGACGCTCGAGCTGGCGCCGGAGGTCCCCGCGCCGACCGTCGTAGTCTCCGAATCGGGGCTCGACTCGGCCGACAGCCTCGCCCGCCTGCGCGAGGCGGGGGTTGACGCGGCGCTGATCGGCGAGACCTTGATGCGGGCCCCGGACGCGGCAGCCGCGCTCCGCGCCCTCAACCACTGAGGCGGAGCGGGCGCGGCCGGCCCCCCCGGCCGCGCCTGTGCTCCTGCCTGACGGGAAACCTGTACGCGACCGCCCCCGGTCGCGCTGACCCCGTAGACGAACCCTAGGGGGGCCGATCCGGCCATTGTGTGACGTTCGTCACACAACTTTAGGTTTCGTATCGGCGGGCTTTAGCGCGAATTCAGGGCGCCGGTGCACACTCGGCCCCCCGATGAAGTCAACCGTCCGCTCATTCGTCGCCGCTCTGGTCGGCGGAGCACTCGTGGCGGCGGCGATCCTCGGCTTCGGCGTCGGCGGAGCCGGGAACGCGACGACGACGATCGTCCAGCAGGCGCCCCTCGCCCCGTCGAATGCCTCGACGGGCTCCACCGCCGGCCTGACGCCCCGCGACATCTACAAGCGGGCAGCCCCGGGCGTCGTCTTCGTGCGGGCCAACATCACCCAGCAGTCGCAGTCGCAGTCGCCGTTCGACCTCTTCCCCCAGACCCAGCAGGGCCAGGCCACGGGGTCGGGCTTCGTGATCGACAAGAACGGCACGATCCTCACGAACGCCCACGTGATCGAGGGGGCGACCAAGGTGACCGTCCAGTTCGAGGACCAGAAGATCGTCAACGCCCGGGTCATCGGCAAGGACCTCAACTCCGACCTCGCCCTGCTCAAGGTCACCCCTGACGGCCTCAGCCTCGATCCGCTCCCCCTCGGCGAGAGCAAGGGCATCCAGGTCGGCGACCCGACGATCGCCATCGGCAACCCGTTCGGCCTCGACCGGACGCTGACCACCGGCGTCGTCTCCGCCCTCCAACGCCAGATCAGGGCCCCCAACGGCTTCGCGATCGACAACGTGATCCAGACCGACGCGCCGATCAATCCGGGGAACTCCGGTGGTCCGCTGATCGACGCGACCGGCAAGGTGATCGGGGTCAACTCGCAGATCGAGACGGGCGGCGGCCAGGGCAGCGTCGGCATCGGCTTCGCCGTGCCGATCGACACGGCCAAGCAGGTGATTCCCCAGCTCGAGCACGGCGGCGCCGTGCAGCGCGCCTACCTCGGCCTCAGCAGCGTGACCATCGACGCGACGCTCGACTCGCTCGGCCTCCCCGTCAAGCGCGGGGCGCTCATCGAGGGGGTCAACGCCGGATCCCCGGCGCTGAAGGCCGGCGTCAAGGCGGGCACCGTGCAGGCGCAGGTCAACGGCGGGTCGATCGCCCTCGGCGGCGACATCGTCGTCGGCGTCGACGGGAAGGCCGTCAACGCGAGCGACGACCTCTCGACCCTGATCGGCAGCCACAAGCCCGGCGACACGGTGACACTCGACGTGATCCGCGGCGGCAAGCACGTCAGCATCCCGATCAAGCTCGGGCTGCGGCCGAACACCGTCGCCCCCACCGGCGGCTGATCCCCGAGGCCGATACCGTGTCGGGGGTGGCCGCCACCACCCGCATCAAAGTCTGCGGCGTCGCCCGCCTCGAGGACGCGCTGCTCGCGGCCGAGCTCGGCGCCTGGGCGGTCGGCATGGTCTTCTACCCACCGTCGCCGCGGTCGTGCCCGGTGGCCGAGGCCGAGCGGATCACCGCCGCGCTGCGGCGCCGGACCGAGCTCGCCGGGGTCTTCGTCAACTCCTCGCTCGAGGAGGTCGGGCGCCTCAGCGAGCGCCTCGGGCTGACGCTGGTCCAGCTCCACGGCGACGAGGGCCCCTCGTTCTGCGCCGAGGTCGCCCGGCGGAGTGGCGCTCGCGTGATCAAGGCGGTGCCCATCGCCGGCCCGGGCGCGCTCCAGGATCTCGAACGCTTCCACACCGATTTCCATCTCCTCGACGGGCACGTTCCGGGCCTCCGCGGGGGAGGCGGCCGAGTCTTCGAGTGGGAGCTCCTCGCCGGGCGCCGGTCGAAGATCCCGGCGATCCTCAGCGGCGGCCTGACCCCAGCCAACGTCGGTGAGGCGATCGCCGCCGCCCACCCCTACGCGGTCGACGTGGCCAGCGGCGTCGAGTCGTCGCCCGGGGTCAAGGACGAGCGCGCGCTGGGCGCCTTCTTCGCCGCGGTCGCCGCCGCCCAGCCGACCCCTGCGGCGGCGGCGATCGGGTGAGCTCGCCGCCGGCCACCGGGGTCGCCCACCGCTTCGGGCGCTTCGGCGGCCAGTACGTCCCCGAGACGCTGATGCCGGCGCTGGCCGAGCTCGAGACGGCCTGGCTCGAGACGCGGGCCGACGCCGCCTTCCAGGCGCGCCTCGCCGTCCTGATGCGCGATTTCGCCGGACGCCCGACGCCGCTCTACGAGGCGGAGCGCCTCAGCGAGCGGGCGGGGCGCCGGATCTTCCTCAAGCGCGAGGATCTCAACCACACCGGGTCGCACAAGCTCAACAACGCGCTCGGCCAGGCGCTCCTGGCCCAGCGGATGGGCAAGCGGCGGATCATCGCCGAGACAGGCGCCGGCCAGCACGGGGTCGCGTCGGCGACGGCGTGCGCCCTGCTGGGCCTCGAGTGCGTCGTCTACATGGGCGAGGAGGACATCCGCCGCCAGCGGCCGAACGTCCAGCGGATGGAGCTCCTCGGCGCCCGGGTCGAGCCGGTCGGGGCCGGGGCGCGGACGTTGAAGGAGGCGGTCTCGGCGGCCATCCGCGACTGGGTCGAGTCGGTCGAGACGACCCACTACATCATCGGCAGCGCGGTCGGGCCGGCGCCCTACCCGGTGATCGTGCGCGACCTCCAGCGGACGATCGGCGACGAGGCGCGGGCGGCCCTGCTCGAGCGGGTCGGGCGCCTCCCCGACCGGGTGATCGCCTGCGTCGGCGGCGGCTCCAACGCGATCGGCATGTTCACCGCCTTTCTCGGCGACCCCGGCGTCGAGCTGATCGGCGTCGAGGCGGCCGGCGAGGGGATCGAGAGCGGCCGCCACGGGGCGCCGCTGACCGTCGGCGGGACGGCCGGCGTCCTCCACGGCTCGCTCTCGGCGGTGCTCCAGGACGCCGACGGCCAGATCCTCGAGGCCCACTCGATCTCGGCCGGCCTCGACTACCCGGGCTCCGGCCCCGAGCACGCCTTCCTCCGCGACTCGGGCCGAGCGCGCTACGTTGCGGTGACCGACGGCGACGCCGTCGCGGCGTTCCGCGAGGTCGCCCGCCTCGAGGGGATCATCCCGGCGCTCGAGCCGGCCCACGCGCTCCACTGGGTGCTCGACAACCCGGGCGGCGAGCTCGACATCGTCTGCCTCTCGGGCCGGGGGGACAAGGACCTCGCCGAGGTCCTGGACCAGCCGTGAACGCCGGGCACGAGCGGATCGGCGCCGCCTTCGCCGGCTCCGGCAAGCGGTCCGCCCTGATGCCGTACATGATGGCCGGCTTTCCGGACTTCGAGGCCTCGGCGGAGATCGGCGTCGCCTACACTCGGGCGGGGGCCGACATCATCGAGCTCGGGGTGGCCTTCTCCGATCCGCTGGCCGACGGACCCGTGATCCACGCCGCGGGGACGCGGGCGCTCGCCGGGGGCTCGACGATCGACCGCGTGCTCGAGTTGGCGGCGGCGCTGACCCCCGAGGTGCCGGTCGTGCTCATGTGCTACGTCAATCCGATCATCGCCCGCGGCGCCGAGCGCTTCGCGGCCGGGCTGGCCCGCGCCGGGATCAGCGGGCTGATCGTGCCCGACCTGCCGCTCGAGGAGGCCCCCGAGGTGCTCTCGGCGTGCGAGGCCGCCGGCGTGGCGATGGTCCCCCTGGTCGCCCCGACCACCACCGACGCGCGGCTGCGGGCGATCGGGGCCGGCGCGCGGGGCTTCGTCTACACCGTCTCGCTGACCGGGACGACCGGCGAGCGCCGGGCGCTTTCGGCGATGTTCGGGCCGCTGGTGGCCCGGGTGCGCGCGCGCACCAGCGTGCCGGTCGCCGTCGGCTTCGGGATCGGGACGCCCGAGCAGGCGGTGCAGGCAGCGGAGGCCGGCGCCGACGGCGTGATCATCGGCAGCCGCCTCGTGCGCGCGGCCGGCGAGTCGGAGGACCCGGCGGCGGCGGTCGGCGGTCTCGTCGGGGCGTTCGCCGATGCCCTCGCCGTCGCCACCTCGGTGTAGCTAAGCTACCCGGCAGTCATGGGCCTGGTTCTGACCACGACCTTCGGGATGATCCTCTGGATCGTCCTCTGGGCACTCGGGAGCAAGGGCCTCGACGCGTTCCTGGTGGCGGCGTCCGTGATCCTGATCGGGGCGACGGCGCGGATCGCGAACCGCTACCTGCCCGGCGGCAGCCGCCGCGAATAGACCGGTTGGTGCCGCAGGACGCCCTGGCCGGGCGAGCCGGTCGCCGCCCTGGTGATGGGTGTTCCCGCTTTGTCCGGGTGGCTGCACGGCTCGCCGTCGCCGCCGGGCTAGCGGCGGCCCTCCCCGGGTGCGGGGTGATCGGAGCGGGGGCCAACGCCGCCGATCAGGCGCAGACGCTGACGATCTACTCGGCGCTTCCGGTCCAGGGAGCCGACCAGGCGCGCCAGCAGAGCATCGTCAACGGCGAGAAGCTCGCCCTGTCGGACGCCGGCGGGCGCGTCGGGGCCTTCCACGTGAGCTTCGCCTCGCTGACCGATTCGAACGTCCACGACGGCGCCTGGACGCAGGGCGACACGCTCCAGGCAGCGCGGACGGCCTCCTCGGACCGGAGCACGATCGCCTACGTCGGCGACTTCGACTCCCCGGCCACGGCGATCTCGCTGCCCCTCCTCAACGAGGGCGGGATTCTCCAGGTGAGCCCGGCCAGCACCTACATCGGGCTGACCGAGGCGGCGCCGACCGACGGCCGCGGTGAGCCCGACCGCTACTACCCGTCGGCCGGTCCGCGGACGTTCGCGCGGCTCGCTCCGTCGGACGCGGCCGAGGCGCGGGCGATGGTCGCCTACATGAAGCGACTCGGCGTCCACCGCCTGTTCGTGATCGGCGACTACGACGTCTTCGACGCCGATCTCGCCGCGATCGCCGCCGGCCTGGCCCCGGCGAGCGGGATCCCCGTGGTCGGGCGGGCCCAGGTCAACACCGGGCCGCGCGGCTCGGCGCCGACCGACTTCCGCCAACCGGCGGCGGCGGCGGCGGCGACCCACGCCGACGCGGTGCTGGTCGGCGGCACCGACGGCGC
>JBPCNA010000190.1:0-5336 GCA_051001735.1 Solirubrobacteraceae bacterium | reverse complement strand
TGCAGGAAGCCCGTGACGGCCGGCCCGAAGCGCTCGCCGACCTGCTCGGTCGCGAACGACACGATCGAGGCCAGCGCCGCGAGCGCGATGGCGGCGAGCAGGAACGCGAACACGGCCGGCGCGCCGGCGTAGCGCGACACCCCCGCGGCGACCGTGGCCAGCAGCCCGACGGCGAGCGTGATCCGCTCGCTGCGCTTCAACGTGCCCATGAGCGCGGGAGTCTGACGCGTGCCGCAACCCGGGGCGAGCGTCACCCGTCGACTTCGGCGCCCCAGGCGCGTTCGAGCCTTAGATGGTGCTTGAAGTCCCGCGCGGCGAAGTCGCGCTCGCGCAGCGTGCAGTCGGCATCGGGACGTTCCGCGAGCCAAGCAATGTACGCCGACACGATGCGCCGCGTAGACTTGGCGGTGCGAATCGCCAGCGGCCTGGTGCGGGGAATACAGTAGGTCGGCGGTGTTGCAGCGGTACGGCAGAGAGATAAGGCCGAAAGTCCATCTGCCGCCGCTGAGCGGCCTCGATCGCGGCTACCGGTCGACGTCGAGAGCGCGTGTGCGGTCTTCTGGGCTGGGGCGGCGGCCGCGGGTGGGTTTCCAGGCGGGCGTGGCCGAGCAGCTCGGCGACGATGACGAGGTCGCTCCCGCCGCGGACGCGTGTCGTCGCGAATGTGCCGCAGGACGGGGGTGGTCGCGTCGCCGTCGAGGGGCGGCGGCCGCCGCGAGCCGGTGATCACGCCGTGGGCGCCCTTCGCGCTCAGGCGCGCGTTGACTGAGAAACAGCGCGGGCGTGATCTCGGCGCCAGGCCAGCCGGGGCGCTCGTCGAGCCAGCCGGTGGGTGCAACGCGTAGCCGCGGTGGATCGGGATCTCGCGGACTCCTGCGCCCTATCCGTAGATCCGCAGAATGCCGTTGCGGGCGGAGACACGGACGTCGTCGACATCGAGGCCGACGATCTCGCTGATGGGGGCCCGGCGTAGAACGGGACGAGCGCGAGCGCCTGGTCGCGCGGCCAGGGGCTGCCTTGGACGGCTCGCAGGTAGTGAAGCTGCTCTTTCTGGCTGAGGGCGCGCCGTGCCGTTGCCGGCAGCTCTAGCCGGGCGGCGCTGGACGCCGGGTCGATCTCGAGCTGGCGCTTGACGATTGGACAGACTTCATGTGCGGCGGGCTGGGCGCGCGACATCACTTCGACGTTCGAAACGTGTCGGCCGTCTATCTGCTGACCACCGCACCCGATCGGGGTGCGCTCGCACAGCGCCGGCCGCTGGCCCTCCTGGATACCCCGGCGATCGTCCTGCCCGTCCCGTCGCCCCGAGCAGCCTCGAGAACCGGTCGACCTCGATCGACGCGGCGATCTGCTTGACCGCGCCGGTGGTCGGCCGGCGGCGTGAAGATCCGGTCGAGCTTGAACGGGGCATCGGAACGTGGCTGAGGCTCCACAGCCCGGATATCCTCACTGGGTGCGCGAGTCATTGGAACCCGGGGATCTGTTCGCCGGCTGCCGGATCGAGTCGATTGTCGGGCGCGGCGGGATGGGCGTCGTATACAAGGCCCGCCAGCTGCGCCCGCAGCGGATCGTCGCGCTGAAGGTGATCAAGCCCGAGGTCGCCGCGGACGCCGACTTTCGCGCGCGCTTCGAGCGGGAGGCATCGTTGGCGGCACAGATCGAGCATCACAACGTGATCCCGATCTATGACCACGGCGACGAGGAAGGCACGCTCTACATCGTCATGCGGTTCGTCGAGAGCAGGGACCTCGCCGCGCTGCTGCGCCAGCATCGCCGCCTCTCCGTCGAACATGCCGCCCG
This sequence comes from Solirubrobacteraceae bacterium, assembly GCA_051001735.1. Taxonomy (GTDB): domain Bacteria; phylum Actinomycetota; class Thermoleophilia; order Solirubrobacterales; family Solirubrobacteraceae; genus Palsa-513. Next base: position 3,536 of record JBPCNA010000190.1, on the reverse strand, counting down.
GATCATCACGCAGACCGCCGCCGCGCTCGACGCCGCCCACGAGCTCGGCCTCGTCCATCGCGACGTCAAGCCGGCGAACGTCCTCGTCACCGGCACCGCTCCGCACGAGCACGTCTACCTGACCGACTTCGGCCTGACGAAGCGAGTCACCGACCTCGCCGGACTGACACGGACCGGCGTCGTCGTCGGCACAGCCGACTACATCGCACCAGAGCAAGCCAACGGCGACCCGGTCGACGGCCGCAGCGACATCTACTCGTTGGGCGTCGTGCTCTTCCAGCTCGTGACCGGCGCCGTCCCCTTTCCGCGTCAGGACCACCACGAGGTGGCCAAGCTGTTTGCCCACATCTACGACCCGCCGCCCCTTGCGAGCAAGGTCGAGCCGAGCGTCCCGGTCGAGCTTGACCAGGTCATCGATCGCGCGCTGGCAAAGGCCCCGGCCGACCGCTTCCAGTCAGCCGGCGACCTCGCCCGCGCCGCGACCGCGGCCGCAGGTGCGACCGGGGTCCGGCCGGACCGCAGATCACCGGCGACCGAGCCGCTCGGCGACAGACCCGTAGCCGACGAACCCGCGGACCAGAGGACGCCGATCGGCACACCGACGGCGGACGAACCGCCCGGCGCGCCGCCGCCGCCCAGACGTAGCCCACCCGGGCTCCGGTCGGGTCGAAGGCCGCTGATTGCCGGCATCGTTGCGCTGGTCGTCGCTGCGGCCGTCGCCGGGGCACTTTGGCCCGACGGCTCCGCAATCAAGAGCGTCGATCCCGCTTGGCTGACGAGCGCGTCCACGGGAACGGTCACCTACTGCACGGGCGCGGACAACGTTGTCAGTAAGGGCGCGACCCAACACAAGACAGCCGTGGATGCCTTCAGACGGAAGTTTCCCGGTCTGAAGGTCGTCCTGCGCACCTTCTCGAAGGACTCGTCCGAGCAGGATGCGCAGTTCACGCAACTGCTGGGGCAGGGGTCCAGCGACTGCGATGTCTTCTACTCGGACGTCGTCTGGACGGCGGACTTCGCTTCCCACAAGTGGATATATGACCTGTCGCGGTACGCCAAGCGGCGCCTGGCGAGCTTCGTGCCCGGCATGCAGGCGGCGGCCGTGTACGGCGGCCGGATGTGGAGCGTCCCCAAGCAGGCGGACGCTGGTCTTCTGTACTACAACACCCGCCGCGTTAGGACTCCGCCCCAGAGCTGGCAGGAGGTCTACCGGCTGGCGGAGCCGAACCTCCGCCTGCGCTACCAAGCCGATCGCTACGAGGGACTGACGGTCAACTTCCTCGAGCTCGCCTACGCCGCGGGAGCGACCAACATCGTGACGTCCGACGGTAAGGCGCACATCAATCAGCAGGCGACGCGAGACGCACTCCAATTCATGGTCGACGGTTTCAAGAAGGGCGCCGTCCCCCAGGTCGTCGCGAGGCAGAAGGAAGACGCGGGCATCGATGCCTTCGGGAACGACCGCGCCGACTTCATGCGCAACTGGCCCTACGCCTACACCGAGTTGCATGCCGGCAAGTATCCGCTGGTGGCGGACCACTTCGACGTGGCCCCGCTCCCGAGCTGGAACGGGGGCGGCCGGGCCAGCGTTCTCGGTGGCCACATGCTCGTGATCTCCGCCTTCTCCAAGAACCCCAGCGCCGCCTTGAAGCTGGTCGATTTCCTGACCTCGACCGACGTAATCAAGCGAGACGCAACGCAGTTCTCGCTGGCCCCGGCGCTCACCGCGTTGTGGAGCGACCCGGCGGTGCAGCGGGCCCTTCCGGCCTACGCGGCGCTCAAGACGGCCGTGTTCAACGCCCGGTCCCGCCCCGTAATCCCGAATTACCCGGCTGTATCAAGAGCCATCTACGAGAACGTCAACAGAGCGCTTGTCGACCCGTCGATCACCCCAACTGCAGCACTCGCACAGGCCAACTACGAGATGCAGAAGGCCATTGGGGCTCGCTGAGCCAACGCCAGCCGGCGCTCGGGCGGGCCTGAAGCGTGGCCTCACCGATCTGGGCGGTCCGGATCCGGTATGCCTGCTCGACCGGGAGCACGATCAGGGGTCGCTGGGACGGGTAGCGCCATCAAACGGCCGAGAACCAAGGTTGGTGTTTGTCGCCATTACAGCGAGGACGCGAGCGCCTCGCTCCAGGCACCCGCCAAGCCGTGGATGCGCTCGCGGCGCTAACGATCCGCTCATTTCTGAGCTGACGGGCAACCGCATCGGTTGCCAAGGCGAGGAGTCCGATCTCGCCCACACCGCAACCCGGTTTGTCGCCACCCGGCGACCCTCCGTGGCCAGAACGGGCTGCCAGTTGCCGAACGCTGCGGTGCTCTACCGCCGCGTGGGCGCTGGCCCGCGGATCGTGGAGGTCGAGCGGGGTCCTCACGACCTGTCCGGAGGCACAATACTCACCGTCGGATTCGGGGCAGATGATGGCCCTACCCCGTGACCTCACGAAACAAGTGTTTCACGGGCGACCTCCAATCGCGGCTTCTAGGGCCCCCATGCCCCGAGCGGACGACGAGCATCCCCGACGCCCACGAACGCACGCGCGACGGGCGCACCTCCGAGCGTCCGATCCACAAGCTCGCCGCCCGCGCGTACGGCGGCGTCGGCACGATTCTCGGACCCGGAGCCGCTCCGCGCGCGCCACGCCGGACACCTCCCCCGCCGTGACCCCGGTCGGCGATCCCACGCGAAGCGGTGTGGTCGTCCCGCCGGGGTCCCGCCGCGCGAGGTGATCCGAGCCCTCGCACGCGTGGCGACCCGGCTCCGCCGATCGACGGAGTTGAAGCTCGGGACCCTTAGGATTTCGCTAAGGACATTTAGACGCCGTCCGCATCGACGTGCTAGGCTGCGCGATATCAACTGGACGGGCCCGGGGATCGCCGAGACTCTTGCCCGGACGCTGGAGGCCCCTCAGTGGTCAGCCCCCCGTCAGACGATCAGCCGGTGAACTTGACCAACGGCGCGATCAAGGGACGACGTGAGCGCATCAGCGCCGCGTCGAAGGTTCTCAAGGACGAGCAGACGCTCACCGATGCTGAGCAGACGCTCGCCGAGACCGACCTAGTCGCTTCCCACCCCGGCCTTGACCGACATGACACTACGGCGGTTTGGGCTCCCCGCCTGCACGGCGAACCCGGAGGACCTACCTCCATCACTGGCACAGCACGGATTGCAAAACGACCTTCTACATCGCCTTACGCTCCTTTCAGGACACACATGCGCGTAGACGTTCGCGAGCAACGGAGACACCGATGCCCCTTGCGGAACGCCTTCCTCGGACGCCGTCCATGATCCCTTCTCGATGACCCCCGCGGCTAGCCACTTCTGGATCAGCCGCAGGACCCTCCTATCCGCGATCCGGTGCTCCAAGAACCGCTCCAGCCACTGATGGTCAAGGCTGGAGAAGTAGTCGCTGAAATCAGCGTCGAGCACCCAGTTCACCTTCTTGCCCACGATCCCAGCGGCGAGCGCATCCAACGCATGATGCGGGCTGCGCCCGAGCCGAAACCCGTAGGAGAAGCCGAGGAAGTCCGTC
>JBPCNA010000189.1:0-12216 GCA_051001735.1 Solirubrobacteraceae bacterium | reverse complement strand
GGACCCGGCGGCGGACCTGGTGGACGCGGCGGGCCCGGCGGCCCCGGCGGCCGCGGGCGCGGCGGTCCGGGCGGTCCCGGTGGACCGGGCGGCGGACGCGGGCGCCCACCCGGAGGAGGACGCTGATGCTGTCTCCCAAGCGCGTCAAGCATCGCAAGCAGCATCGCGGCCGCCGCCGCGGGATCTCCCGCGGGCAGGTCAAGGTCCAGTTCGGCGAGTACGGCCTCAAGTCGATGGACGCCGGCTGGCTGACCAACCGCCAGATCGAGGCCGCCCGTATCGCCATGACCCGCAAGATCAAGCGTGGCGGCAAGGTCTGGATCAACGTCTTCCCCGACAAGCCGGTGACCAAGAAGCCCGCCGAAACCCGCATGGGCTCGGGCAAGGGCTCACCCGAAGGCTGGGTCGCCGTGGTCAAGCCCGGACGCGTCATGTTCGAGCTGGCCGGGGTTCCCGAGCCGCTCGCCCGCGAAGCCCTCCGCCTCGCCGGCCACAAGCTGCCGGTGAAGACCAAGTTCGTCGTGCGCGAGGACTGATCAGGTGCCGCAAGCCAAGGAGATTCGGGACATGGCCGACGACGAGCTCGTCGTCCACGTCGCCACCGTCCGCAGGGACCTGTTCGGACTGCGCTTCCAGCACGCCACCGGCGAGCTCGAGAACACGGCCGGGCTGCCCGCCGCCAAGCGTGAGCTCGCGCGGGCGCTGACCGTCGCACACCAGCGCGGGCTGAACGTCGACCGCGCCACCACGGAGAGCTAGGAACTATGGAAATCGATACTTCGGGAGGCTCCGCTGCCACGCCGGCCGACGAGCCGGCGGCCACGCCCTCCCCCCAGGTGAAGGCCGAACCTGTCGAGGTGCTGGCTCCCAAGGAGCGGCGCCGCCGCCGTCGCGCCGCCCGGGCCCCCGGACAGCGCGGTCCCCAGACGCCCGCCGAGCGCCAGGCCGAGCGCGACACGATCCGCGCCGCCAAGGCCCGCGAGCGGCGGCACGGCCGGCTCAAGGCCCGAGAGAAGGCCAAGGCCAGCGCCCCGGCGGCCGCCGTCGCCGATCAGGCGCCCGTCGTCGCCCGCGAGCCCGGCGCCCAGAAGGTGCGCCAGGGCATCGTCGTCTCCGACCGCGCCTCGAAGACGATCACCGTCCGTATCGACACGAGCCGCCGCCACCGCCGCTACCAGAAGATCGTCCGCAGCTCGATGACCCTTCACGCTCACGACGAGCACGACGAGGCCCACCTCGGCGACCTCGTCCGGGTGATCGAGACCCGCCCGCTCTCGCGCACCAAGCGCTGGCGCCTGACCGCCGTCCTGGAGCGTGCCAAGTGATCCAGAACGAGACCAGGCTCAAGGTCGCCGACAACACCGGCGCCCGCGAGATCCTCTGCATCCGCGTCAAGGGCGGCTCCCGGCGTCGCTACGCCCACGTCGGCGACATCATCACCGCGACCGTCAAGCAGGCCACGCCCCAGGGCACGGTGAAGAAGGGCGAGGTCGTGACCGCCGTCGTCGTCCGAACCAAGAAGTCCTTCGGGCGCAACGACGGCACCTACATCGCCTTCGACGAGAACGCCGCCGTGATCATCGACGACCAGCGCAACCCCCGCGGGACGCGTATCTTCGGGCCGGTCGCGCGCGAGCTCCGCGACCGCAACTTCATGAAGATCGTCTCGCTCGCGCCGGAGGTGCTCTAAGTGGGCATGAAGATCCGTCGTGACGACCAGGTGGCCGTGATCAGCGGCAAGGACCGGGGCAAGACCGGGCGAGTGCTGCGCGTCGACCGCGCCAAGGACCGCGTCTACGTCGAGGGCCTCAACATCATCAAGCGCCACGAGCGCCCCCGGCAGGTCCGCGACGCCCAGCGCGCCGAGTCCGTCGGCGGCGTGATCGAGCGCGAGGGCCCGATCCACGTCTCCAACGTCGCCCTGATCGACCCCAAGGACAAGAAGCCGACCCGCGTCGGGGTGGTGCGCGAGGAAGGCAGGCGCTACCGCGTCACCCGCCGCTCGAACACGAAGATCGACTGATATGGCACCCGCGACCACCACACCCGCCCGCCTCAAGATCCGCTACGAGCAGGAGATCCGCCCGGCCCTCACCGAGCGCTTCGGCTACTCCTCGCCGATGGAGGCGCCCCGGATCCAGAAGATCACCCTGAACATGGGGATCGACGCCCGTCAGGACTCCAAGGTCCTCGACCAGGCGACCCAGCAGATGGCGACGATCGCCGGCCAGAAGCCGAACATCCGCCGGGCCCGCAAGTCGATCGCCGCCTTCAAGCTCCGCGAGGGGATGCCGGTCGGCATCTCGGTCACGCTCCGCCGCGAGCGCGGCTACGAGTTCCTCGACCGCCTCTGCTCGATCGCCATCCCCCGGATCCGCGACTTCCGCGGCCTCAACCCGAAGTCCTTCGACGGGCGCGGCAACTACTCGATGGGCGTCCGCGAGCAGACCATCTTTCCCGAGATCGACTACGACGAGGTCGACCAGGTCCGGGGCATGGACATCACGATCACCACCACGGCGAAGACCGACGAGGAGGCGTTCGCCCTGCTGACCGCCTTCGGGATGCCGTTCGCCCGCGAGGGCGGCGAGACCGGCGGCGCCGCCGGGGCGACGATCGCCCCGCCCGCCGCCGTCGCCGTGGCCGAGCCGGCGGCCGCCGTGGCCGCCGACCTCGAAGCATCCGAGGCGGCCGAGGAGGTGCTCGAGGCGCAGGCGGCCATCGAGGCGGCAGCCGCCGCCCCGGCCGAGCGCCTGGAGCTCGAACCGACCGAAGAAGATTCCGACACATCCACCGAACCCGGCGCGGCGGCCTCCCCGCCCGCCCAGGCGGCCGACGCGCCCGGCAGCGATGCCGCCGTGGGCGACGACGCACCCCATGACGGGGCGCAGGCAACCCCCAAGGAGAAATGATGGCGAAAACCTCACAGGTCGTCCGCCAGGCGCGGACACCCAAGTTCAAGACCCGCGGCTACACGCGCTGCCACCGCTGCGGTCGGCCCCGCGCGGTCTACAAGAAGTTCGGCCTCTGCCGGATCTGCCTGCGCGAGATGGCGCACACCGGCCAGATCCCCGGGATGACGAAGTCGTCCTGGTAGGGGGAGCCCTTTCATGTCAATGACCGACCCCATCGCCGACTTCCTCACGAGGATTCGCAACGCCATCCGCGCCTCGCACGAGACGGTGGTCATCCCTGCCTCCAAGCAGAAGACCGAGCTCGCCCGGATTCTCGCCGAGCAGGGCTACATCGAGACCTACAAGGTCTCGCCCAACCCGAACGCCCCCGGCGACGTGCTCGACATCGTGCTCAAGTACGACGCCGGCCGACGTTCGGCGATCTCCGGCCTCCGCCGCGTCTCGCGCCCCGGACGGCGCACCTACGTCGACGCCAAGCACATCCCCCGCGTGCTCGGCGGCATGGGGACGGCGATCGTCTCGACCTCCAGCGGCGTCATGACCGGCCACGAGGCCCGCTCCGCGGGCGTCGGCGGCGAAGTCGTGGCCGAGGTCTGGTGAGCCATGTCCCGCATCGGTAGACAACCGATTCCGATCCCGGCCGGCGTGATGGTCTCGATCGAGCCCAACCTCGTCCGCGTCAACGGCCCCAAGGGCGAGCTCTCGGAGCGGATCCCGCGCGACATCACCGTGGCCCACGAGGACGACCACCTCGTAGTCACGCGTCCGACCGACCGCGGCGAGCACCGCTCTCTCCACGGCCTGGTCCGGACCCTGGTGGCCAACATGGTCATCGGCGTCACCACCGGCTACGAGAAGCGCCTGGAGATCCAGTGCGTCGGTTACCGGGCGGTGCTCAAGGGGTCAGACCTCGAGCTCGCCCTCGGCTACTCCCATCCGGTCTCGGTGCCCGCGCCCGACGGCATCCAGTTCGAGGTGCCCCAGCCGACGCGCATCGTCATCCGCGGGATCTCCAAGCAGCAGGTCGGTGAGGTCGCCGCCAAGATTCGCAAGAAGCGCCCGCCGGAGCCCTACAAGGGCAAGGGCATCCGCTACGAGGGCGAGTACGTCGCCCGGAAGGTCGGCAAGCGGGCATGAGGATTGAACGCGCCCACGGCGCGCGCCACGGCAAGGAGACTCGACCATGACTGTGATGACCACCCAGGCGCGGCGCCTCAAGCGCCGCCGCCGCGTCCGCGCGAAGATCTCGGGCACCCCCGAGCGTCCCCGGATCTCCGTCTTCCGCTCCAACCGCGGGATCTCCGCCCAGCTGATCGACGATCTCGGCGGCCACACGCTGGTCGCCGTCAGCTGGACCGAGGCCGAGCTCCGCGCGCTGCCCAGGGGCGACGTCGCCCGACGCGCCGGGGCCCTCCTCGCCGAGCGCGCCCAGGCCGCCGGCGTCACCGCCGCGGTGTTCGATCGCGGCGGCTACCAGTACCACGGACACGTCAAGGCGCTCGCGGAGGGAGCGCGCGAGGCCGGCCTGTCGGTCTGAGGCCCGCTACCCTTCCCCGCTTATGCGTATCGACAGAACAGTCAGCCCCGCCGGCCTCGACCTCCAGGAACGCGTCGTCGAGATCAACCGCGTCGCCAAGGTCGTCAAGGGCGGCCGCCGCTTCTCCTTCACCGCGCTCGTCGTGGTCGGAGATGAGAAGGACGTCGTCGGCGTCGGCTACGGCAAGGCCAACGAGGTCCCTCTGGCCATCCAAAAGGGCGTCGAGCAGGCCAAGAAGAGCCTCTTCCGCGTGCCCAAGCACGGCTCGACCATCACCCACCAGACGACCGGCGTCTTCGGCGCCGGCCGCGTCTTCCTCAAGCCGGCCTCGCCCGGTACCGGCGTGATCGCCGGCGGCGGCGTCCGCGCGGTGCTCGAGCTCGCCGGGATCCACGACATCCTCTCCAAGAGCCTCGGCTCCCAGAACCCGATCAACCTCGTCCGCGCCACCGTCGAGGGGCTCCACGGCCTACGCACCCCCCGCGAGGTCGCCTCCCTCCGCGGCCTCTCGATCGCCCAGGTCCTCGGCGTCACCGACAAGCGCGACGAGCGCGCCGCCGAGGCCGAGGCCGCCGCCGAGGCGGCCGCCGCGCCCGAGGCCGAGGCTCCCGCCGCCGCCCAGGCCGAGGCTGCCGCTGCGGCCGAGGCTCCCGCCGCGGCCGAGGCTCCCGCCGCGCCTGACGCCGAGGCTCCTGCCGCCCCCGCCGCCGCGCCCGAGGCTCCGCCCGCTGCTGAGGCCGACGCGGCCGAGGTTCCCGCCGAGACCGCCACCGAGCCGGCCGCCGCCGAGGAGGCCGTCAACTCGTGAGCACCTTTCAGGTCATCCAGCGCCGCTCGCGCAACGGCGCCAACAAGCGCCAGCTCGACACCCTCCGCTCGCTCGGCCTCCGGCGTATCGGCCATCAGGTCGAGGTGGTCGACACGCCCCAGGCGCGGGGCATGCTCCACGCCGTCCGCCACCTGGTCAGCGTCGAGGAGAAGCCGTCATGAGCCCGACCCCGCCGAAGCTCAAGAAGAAGCCGGTCGAGCGCGAGGAGTGGATCGGCCTCCACTCGCTGTCGCCGGCACCGGGCAGCCGGCGCCCGCGCAAGCGCGTCGGCCGGGGCGAGGGCTCCGGCACGGGCAAGACGTCGGGCCGCGGCCAGAAGGGCGCCGGCTCGCGCTCGGGCTCGAAAGACCGCGCCCGCTTCGAGGGCGGCCAGATGCCGATCCACATGCGGATGCGCAAGCTCCGCGGCCCGACCAAGAAGATGTCGATGCCCTTCGGCCCCTTTCGCACCTACACGCAGCCGGTCAACATCGGCGACCTCGAGGCGCGCTTCGAGGCCGGCGCCACGGTCACCCCGGCCACGCTCACCGCGGTCGGCCTCGCCACGCGCAAGAACATCCCGGTCAAGGTCCTGGCCAACGGCGCGATCACCAAGGCCCTCACGGTCGAGGCCCACGGCTTCAGCGCCACCGCGCGCGCCGCCATCGAGGCGGCCGGCGGCACCTGCACGCTGATCTCCGCCTGAATCAGGCGGCCGACCGCGCCCGATCCGGGGTGCGACCGTCTAAGATCGACGGGCTCGCATGCTGAACACGATCCTCAGCGCCTTCACGGTCGCCGACATCCGCAAGAAGCTCGCCTTCACGGCGCTGCTGCTCGCGCTCTATCGGGTCGGTTCGCACATCCCGGTTCCGGGGATCAACACCCAGGCGGTCAAGTCGCTGTCGCAGTTCTCGAGCTCGAACATCCTCAGCTTCCTCAACCTCTTCTCCGGCGGGGCGCTCTCCAAGCTCGCCGTCTTCGCCCTGGGGATCATGCCCTACATCACGGCGTCGATCATCCTCCAGCTGCTGACCGTCGTCGTCCCGTCGTTGGAGAAGCTCTCCAAGGAGGGCGAGGTCGGCCAGGCGCGGATCACCCAGTACACGCGCTACCTCACCGTCGGCCTGGCCTTCGCCCAGTCGATCGGCTACGTCTTCCTCTTCAAGTCGCTCTCGGCCTCCTCCGGCGTCCCGGTGATCACCAACTTCGACCTCGCCCACGTCTTCCTGATCGTCATCACCCTGACCGCCGGGACGATCCTCCTGATGTGGATGGGCGAGCTGATCACCCAACGCGGCATCGGCAACGGGATCTCGCTGATGATCTTCGCCTCGATCGTCTCCCGCCTCCCCAGCGGCCTCCAGTCCTGGTGGACCTCCGACAACCAGGTCTTCAAGGTGATGATGCCGTTCATCGTGCTCGGCGTCGTCGCCTCGATCGTCTTCATCCAGGAGGGTCAGCGACGGATCCCCGTCCAGTACGCCAAGCGCGTGATCGGCCGCCGCATGACCCAGGGCGGCCAGACCTACCTGCCCCTCCGCGTCAACATGGCCGGGGTGATCCCGGTGATCTTCGCCGCCTCGATCATGGCCTTCCCGCCCACCGTCGGCCAGCTGATCAACACGCCCTGGGCCCAGTCGATCTCGAACTTCTTCAGCCCGAACGGCTGGCACTACGTCGCCGGCGAATCGATCTTCATCGTCCTCTTCACCTACTTCTACACCGCGGTCACGTTCAATCCGGTGGACCAGGCCGACAACCTCAAGAAGTACGGGGGCTTCATCCCCGGGGTCAGACCCGGACGGCCGACCGCCGAGTTCCTCGACCGGATCCTCGCCCGGCTGACCTTCCCGGGCGCGCTCTACCTGGCCGCGGTGGCCGCGCTGCCGACGATCCTGATCGCCCGCGCCCACGCCAACTTCTTCTTCGGCGGGACGTCGGTGCTGATCGTGATCGGGGTGGCCCTCGACACGATGAAGCAGCTCGAGGCCCAGCTGATGATGCGCAACTACGAGGGCTTCCTCAAGACCTAGTGCACTAGGTGGCGTTCGTCGCGCCGCCGCGCCGCCGGCCCGTTGGTGGCGTCCCTCGCGATGGCGCTAGGCTTGTTGGTTGCTGGACCCGTCCGCTCTAGGGAAAGACCTGCTGCTGTGTCCGAACTGAACCTGATCCTGCTAGGCCCGCCCGGTGCCGGCAAGGGCACCCAGGCCGCGCGCCTGACCGAGGACTTCGGACTGCCGCACATCGCCACCGGGGACATCCTGCGCGAGGCCGTGGCCGCGCAGACCGAGCTCGGCCGCACGGCGTCGAAGTTCATGGACGCCGGCGAGCTCGTGCCCGACGGCGTGATCATCGGCGTGATCCTCGAGCGCCTCGAGGATGACGACGCCCGCGACGGCTTCCTCCTCGACGGCTTCCCCCGGACGATCGAGCAGGCCGACGCCCTCGCCGGCGAGCTCGAGAAGCTCGATCGCCGGCTCACGGCGACCCTCCTGATCGACGTTGCCGACGACGAGGTCGTCCGGCGCCTCTCGGGGCGGCGGGTCAGCCGCAAATCGGGGCGCGTCTACCACGTCGACTTCGACCCGCCCAAGCACGAGGGTCGCTGCGACATCGACGGGTCGCAGCTGGTCCAGCGCAAGGACGACGAGGAGCACACCGTGCGCAAGCGTCTCGCCGTCTACCACACCCAGACGGCCCCGCTGATCGACTACTACGAGGACCGGGGCCTCCTACGGCGGTTCGACGGGACGCGCGGTCCGAGCGAGGTCCACGATCACATCCGGGCCACGCTGGCCACGCTCCGCCTCGAGGAGCAGCTGTAGCCGCAGCCCGACGAGTCCGGTCCCGCCGGCGGCGGGGCACCTACGGTCGCCCCGCGCGGACCCCACCCCGAACCATGATCCTCAAGAAGACACCCGAGCAGATCGAGAAGATGGCCGCCTCCGGGGAGGTCCTCGTCCGTACGCTGCGCATGCTCGAGCGCCAGATCCGCCCGGGGGTCACCACCGCCGACCTCGACGCCGCGGCCGAGAAGTTCATCCGCTCCCAGGGCGCCGTACCCGCCTTCAAGGGCTATCGCGGCTTTCCCGGATCGATCTGCACCTCGCCCAACTCGATGGTCGTCCACGGCATCCCCGGGCCCTATGCGCTCGAGCGCGGCGACCTGATCTCGGTCGACGTCGGCGTGACCCTCGACGGCTGGGTCGCCGACGCTGCGCGCACCTTCCCGGTCGGACCGGTCAGCGCGCTCGCCTCGAAGCTGCTCGAGGTCACCGAGCGCTCCCTCTTCGCCGCTGTCGAGCAGTGCGTCGCCGGCAACCACCTCGGCGACGTCTCGCACGCCGTCCAGGCCTGCGTCGAGGAGGCCGGCCTCGCCGTCGTCCGCTCGCTCGTCGGTCACGGGATCGGCCGCGACATGCACGAGGACCCCCAGATTCCCAACCACGGACCGGCGGGGAAGGGACCCCTGCTCGAGGAGGGCATGGTCCTGGCGATCGAGCCGATGACCACCGCCGGCCGCCAGGCCGTCCGCGTCGGCGGTGACAGCTGGGCGATCTACTCGCAGGACGGATCGCTCGCCTCCCACTTCGAGTTCACCGTCGCGATCACCGCCGACGGGCCCCGCATCCTCACGCCCTGGCACCTGGACGACGGCGAGGGGTCAGCAGTTGCTAACATCCCCGGTCGCGCTCAGGTGCAGTGACCGACGCGCGTCTGCTCATCCGCGAGCGGTAGCGGCAGCCGAACCGGCGGCCAGAGCCGACTCGACCGGACTCATCGAAAGGGATCATGAAGGTACGACCGTCGGTCAGGCCGATGTGCGAAAAGTGCAAGATCATCCGGCGCCACGGCTCCGTCCTGGTGATCTGCAAGAACCCGCGCCACAAGCAGCGGCAGGGCTGACGTATGGCACGAATCGCCGGCGTCAATCTTCCGCTGAACAAGCGCGTGGAGATCGGCCTCACGTACATCTTCGGCGTCGGACGCCCGACCGCCGGCAAGCTGCTCGACGAGGTCGCGATCAACCGCGACACCTATGTGCGCGACCTGACCGAGCAGGACATCGGCAGGCTCCGCGACCTCATCGACACCGATCTCACGGTCGAGGGTGATCTTCGCCGCGAGCGCTCCCAGGACATCAAACGCCTGACCGAGATCGGCTGCTACCGGGGGATCCGGCACCGCCGGGGCCTGCCGGTGCGTGGACAGAAGACCAAGACCAACGCCCGCACGCGCAAGGGACCCAAGCGCATGCAGGTCGCCGGCAAGAAGAAAGCCGGCAAGAAGTAGATGCCCGCTCCGAGGCGCCCGGCCCGCGGTCGGCGCAAGCCCAAGAAGAACATCCCGATCGGCCAGGCCCACATCAAGACATCTTTCAACAACACCATCGTCTCGCTGACCGATCAGCAGGGGAACGTCATCGCCTGGGAGTCGGCCGGTGGTGCCGGCTTCAAGGGCTCGCGCAAGTCGACGCCGTTCGCCGCCCAGGTCACCGCCGACGCCGCCGCCCGCAAGGGCATGGAGCAGGGCCTGCAGAAGGTCGAGGTCTTCGTCAAGGGGCCGGGCTCCGGACGCGAGACCGCGATCCGCTCGCTCCAGGCCGCCGGCCTCGAGGTCACCGGCGTCAAGGACGTCACCCCGCAAGCCCACAACGGCTGCCGCCCCCGCAAGCGGCGCCGCGTCTAGACGGCTGAGGTAGCAGATGGCAAGGGACACCTCCCCCCAGTGCAAGCAGTGCCGCCGCGAAGGCCAGAAGCTCTTCCTCAAGGGCGAGCGCTGCCTGACCGACAAGTGCGGCGTCGAGCGCCGCGCCTATCCGCCGGGCGAGCACGGTCGGGGACGCCAGAAGCAGAGCGAGTATCGCCTCCAGCTGCGCGAGAAGCAGAAGGCCAAGCGTTACTACGGTGTGCTCGAGAAGCAGTTCCAGGGCTACTACGAGAAGGCTTCGCGTCAGGTGGGGATCACCGGCGAGAACCTCCTCACCCTGCTCGAGTGCCGCCTCGACAACGTGCTCGTCCGTCTCGGCTTCGCCGCTTCGCGGCGCCAGTCGCGCCAGCTTGTTCGCCACGGCCATTGGACGGTCAACGGCCGCCGCGTGGACATCCCGAGCTACCAGGTGCGTCCCGGCGACGTGATCGCCGTCAAGGCCGAGACCGCCGCCGAGCAGGTGATCCGGGATGCGACGGAGCTCACCGGACAGGTGCCGGCGTGGCTTCAGGCCGACCACGACTCTCTCACCGCGAAGGTGCTGCGGCGGCCCGAGCGGCGCGAAGTCGCCGCGCCCGTGCAGGAGCAGCTCATCGTCGAGCTGTACTCGAAGTAGCGACCCGCTCCGCACCCGCCCGCGCCCGCCTTGGCCGCGGGCGTGAAAGAACACAACGACGTTAGGACCCCGATGCTTGACTTTCAAATCCCCCGGATCACGAGTGAATCCGTCGAGGAGAACCGCGGCTCGTTCGTGATCGAGCCGCTCGACCGCGGCTTCGGCTACACGTTCGGCAACTCCCTGCGCCGGGTCTTGCTCTCCTCGCTGGCCGGCGCTGCGGTGACCAGCGTCCGCATCGAGGGGGTGGCCCACGAGTTCTCGACGATCAAGGGCGTGACCGAGGACGTCACCGACATCGTCCTCAACCTCAAGGGCGTCGTCTGCCGGATGCACTCCGACGCGACCGAGGTCGAGGCGGCCCTCGTGGCCACCGGCCCCGGCGAGATCACCGCCAAGGACATCGACCTCCCCTCCGGTGTCGAGGTGCTCAACCCCGACGTCCACATCGCGACGCTCGAGAAGAAGACCAAGCTCGAGCTCTACCTGACCGTCGGGCGCGGTCGCGGCTACCGGCCGGCCGAGGAGAACAAGTCTCCCGACCAGCCGATCGGCGTGATCCCGATCGACTCGATCTTCTCGCCGGTCCGCCGGGTCGCCTACGCGGTCGAGCAGGCCCGCGTCGGGCAGAAGACGGACTTCGACAAGCTGACGCTGGACATCGAGACCGACGGATCGGTCGAGCCCTCAGCCGCGCTGCGCGAGGCCGCCGAGCTCTTGATCTCCCAGCTGGCGATCTTCACCGATGTCGAGCGCCTGGCCGAGCTCCGCGATCTCGGTCCCCACGGCGTCCTCGGCGACGGGGTCCTCGCCGGAACCGGGGGCGGCGTCCCCGCGGCCATGCAGGGCGAGGAGTGGGGCATCCTGATCGAGGAGCTCGAGCTCGGCGTCCGGTCCTACAACTGCCTCAAGCGGGCCGGGATCCAAACGGTCGGCGACCTGATCTCGAAGTCCGAGGCCGAGCTGAACGCGATCCCGAACTTCGGCAAGAAGTCGATCGACGAGGTCATCGAGACGCTCGAGGCGCGCGGTCTGCACCTCCGCGCGGACTGACCCGGCGGAGACTCGAGGAGACGACGGATGCGCCACCAGAAGACCCGCCACAAGCTGAGCCGCGACTCGGCGCACCGCAAGGCGCTCCTGCGCAACCTCTGCAAGGAGGTCATCGAGCACGAGCGGATCCAGACGAGCCAGGCCAAGGCCAAGGCGGTCAAGCCGGAGATCGAGAAGCTGATCACGCTCGGAAAGCGCGGCGACCTCCACGCCCGCCGCCTCGCCCTCTCGGCGCTCGGCCAGGACAAGTTCATCGTCCACAAGCTGTTCGAGGAGGTCGCACCCCGCTACGAGGGGCGGCCCGGCGGCTACACCCGCATCCTCAAGCTCGGGCCGCGCCGGTCGGACTCGACCGAGATGGTCTTCATCGAGCTCGTCTGAGCCGCCCCGCCGGACACCGCGGGTGGCTACGATCGGCGGGTGACTGAGATTCGACGAGGGCTCGCGGCGATCGTCGCGGCGCTCGCCATGGCCGTGCTCGGCGGCGTTGCCGCCCCGGCTCAGGCCCGCGGCCGGCTGCTCGGGGTCGTCACGCGGACGGCGGCCGCGGCCCTGCCCGGGGCGCCCGCGTCGG
>JBPCNA010000188.1:0-8913 GCA_051001735.1 Solirubrobacteraceae bacterium | reverse complement strand
GGTCTTCGCCGGGCCGCGGCCAGCGCGGGTGCGGGGTCGGCGGCGGCGCTCGCGGCGCCGCCGCTGGCGGCGGCCTCGGCGGGCGGGGTGGCCGCTCCGGGGCGCGTCACGTGCCCGGTGCTTCCGCGGAGCAACCCGAATCGACCGGGACGTGTCGCGGGTGCCGGTCGATCCGAACTCCGCGCGCTACATCGCGAGCATCGGGGTCGGTGGCCACCTCCACCCGGACTGGGGGAGCAACCCGGGCTCAGGGATTCCCTACACGGTGGTGGGGCCACATCAGCGCGAGGTCCCGATCCGCTTCACCGCGTACGGCGACCAGTCGGATCCCGGGCCGTATCCGGTTCCGCGGGGAGCGCCGGTGGAAGGCGCCGGGCAGGCCGGATGACCGCCACGTCCTGGTCGTCCAGAACGGGGCGCGCAAGCTCTACGAGCTCTATGATGCCCACCGCCGCGGCACCGGGTGGGAGGCGGGCTCGGGGGCGGTGTTCAACCTGCGCCGAAACACCCGCGTCCCGACGATGGACGTCGGCCGATGCGGCCGGGCTGCCGATATTTCCGCTGCTGGTGCGCTACAACGAGGCGAAGGCCGGCCGTATCGACCATGCGCTCCGCTTCACGGTCGCGCAGACCCAGCGGGCCTACGTCCACCCGGCCACCCACTTCGCCTCGAGCGACAGCGATCCGGCGCTGCCGCCGATGGGCCTGCGCCTGCGCCTGCGCCTGCGCCTGCAGGCGAGCTTAGACATCTCGGGCTACCGCGGGGCGGCGCGGACGGTGCTCGTGGCGCTGAAGCGCTACGGCATGATCGTGGCCGATAACGGCTCGAACCGGTTCATCAGCGGGGCGAGCGACCGGCGCTGGAACGACGACGACGTCGACCAGCTCAAGCGGGTGCCTGGCTCGGCGTTCGAGGTCGTCAGGGGCGACCCGCTCCTGACGACCGGCTGAGCAAGTCCGACCGCGCCGGTGGGTCAACCTAGGTTTACGAACATGGGTAGAGTCCTCTCGAACATACCGTCGTGACGATGGGCCGCACCAACCGGGAAGGTTCGAAATGAGGAGCGAGGCCTCACTCGTGGGCTCGGGAGGAGGCGACCGCCAGGACGACGCCCACCCGCCCGCCCGTGCGGGCAGTGGGCGTCCGGGCGCTGGCGGGGCGGGTGAGCGGCATCGTCGCCGACGTGGCGGCGAGCGGCCGTCCGGTGATCGTCACGAGGCACGGGATGCCGGTGGCCGCGATCGCGGCCATCGATACGGGGGATCCGACGGTGGTGCTCGAGCGGGCCTTGCTGGAGGTGGCGGCGATGACCGGCGCGCAGCTGCCGGCGGAGCGGATCTTCCCCAACTTCGAGCAGCTGGTCGAGGCGCTCTCGCACGCCGGGTTAGATGCGCGGCGCCGGCCGACCGGGAGACGGCCGGCGCCGGCGCGGCGGGTCGGTTCACCGTGAGCGCCGGAGGTCTCGTTGTCCCTGCTGGGCAACCGCTTCAGCGGAGGGAGTTGACCGCTCGTTGGGAAGGGTGGCCGGCAACGGCCTCGCGGAGGCGGTTGGCGTTGGCATCGAGGTAGCGGCTCGTCGTGGCCAGCGAGGAGTGCCCGAGGAGGTCGCGGAGCTCGACGACGTCGGCGCCGTACTCGACGGCCAGCGAGGCGAAGCTGTGGCGCAGGGCGTGGACGAGGGCGCCGGTGGGGACGGCCTGGCGGATGCCGGCGCGCTTGTAGAGCTGCTCGACTACGTACTGGATCCGGGCCGGGGTGAGGCGGCTGCCGTCGTAGTGGACGAGGAGGGGGGAGGCGGGGTCCCCGAGCGCCTCGGCTCCGTGGCGCGCGACGCGGGTCTCGAGATAGCGGTCGATCACCGACTCGAGACCCTGCTGCACGGGGATGGCTCGGTCCTTGCGGCCCTTGCCGGTCAGCTGGAGCCGGCGGGCACCGGCGGGGCCGGTGATGCTGTCGAGGTTGAGCGAGACCGCCTCGGCGAGGCGGATGCCGGTGACGCAGAACGTGGCGATCAATGCGACGTCGCGCTCGGGCCAGCGCTTGGTCAGCTTCGCCCGAGGATCGACGATGGCCGCGGTGGCGAGCAGCAGCTCGGCTGGGCTCTCGTGGCGGATCGACCGGGGCGCCTCCTTGGGAAGCTTGGGCTTGGGGACGGACTTCATCGGGTTGCGCTCGGCGCGCTCGTCGTCGACGAGATGGGTGAAGAAGCGGTTCCAGACCGTCCAGGCGCGGACGATCGAGCCGGCCGCGTGATCGGCGGCCCAGGAGCCGAATCCGCGACGGAGCGCGCGGTGGTCGAGCTGGTCGATCGTGAGCCCGGCGACGAGCTCGTCGTGGTTCGCGCCCGGGGGAGCGGTCGGGGCGACGATCCGTCCGGCGATCCCGTAGAGGTCGTTGCGGTACCCGGTCAAGGTGTGCTCAGAGCGCTTGGCGGCGCGGAGAGAGTCGAGAAAGTCATCGACGAGCTCGGCAAACGCGGGGGCTGGCGCCATCGTCGGACGGTAGCCACTCCGGTGGCTCGGGAACAGTTATGCAGCAAATGGCCCAGACGCCTCCCAGGCGGGCCCCAGGCAGATCGCAGGTGGCGGTCCTGGTGCAGCGTTCCGGAAGTCCCTTGTGGGTCTGGCGGGCGGCTGGGCGTGATCTGGCGTCGCGCGGTGTCCGTCTGCGTGCTGGTGGCACGTGGGCGGACGCCGGGTGGCGCCAGGCGCGTCCAGACGTCGCCAGACACCCAGGGAATTCCGGAACGCGCCACCAGCTTGACGGCGTGACCTTCCGCGAAGCTCCCACCCGGCTGACGCAGGGTGAGCAGGCGGGGTGGAGGACCGGCGCCTCGAGCGGGCGGCGGTGGCGGGGCTGCGCCGCGGCCCGGCGGCCGCCGTCACCGCTCCCGCCGCGAGCCGACCGTCCGGGTCGGGTCGGGTGCCCGACCGGGGTGGCTCGCCGCGCGCGGTGGCCGGCGCGGTGGCTGTGTCGTTCGCCCTCGGGCCGCTCGCCCTGGCCGAGGCGGGTGGCTGGGGGGTCACCGGGACTTCGTCAGCGAGCTGGGGCCGGCGGTCGGCATCGCGGCCCTCGACCTGCTCGGCCTGCTGCTGGTGCTGCCCTCGAGGCTGCGGGTCTTCGAGCGCCTGGGGGCGGACGTCACGGTGGCGGCTGCACCGTCGCGCCGCGTCGGGATTCCTGGCGATCCTCGGGGCGCACGTCGTGGTGGTGATCGCCGCCGCCCCGATCCGCGTCGGCTCCTTCGGTTTCGTCGGGCAGCCGTGGCGAGCGCAGGCGGCGGTCGCCTCGACGGCGGCGATCCTGTTGCTCGTGGCCACCGCGCGCGGGCGGCGGAGGCTCCGCCTGCCCTACGCCGCCTGGCGGATCCTCCACGCCGGCCTGGCGGTGACCGCAATCCGCCTGGCCGTCGTCCCGACCATCGGGTGGAACCGCTACCTGATGGCGGGCGTCCCGTTTCTCGGCCCGGTCCCGGTGGCCGCGGTCTCGGTGCTGCCGATCGCCTCGCTGCGCATCCGCCGTCACGGGCGCCTGCGCCGCACCGGATACCGCGTCGACTCGGTGGTTCGCGAGCGGGGCGGGGCGACCACTCTCAACCTCCGCGCCGACGGCCACGGCGGTCACGACTTCCGACCGGGGCAGTTCGCGTGGATCAAGCCCGCCGAGGGCCGGTCGCGCGTCGACGAGCACCCGTTCTCCTACGCGTCGAGCGCCGAGCACCCGACCGGCCGAGCTTCACCATCCGGGGGTCGGCGGGCTTCAGCGCGGCCGTGGCCGAGCTCCAGCCGGGGAGGCGCATCCTCATCGACGGTCCGCACGGCGGCTTCCGCTCGTCACCGGCGAGCAGGGCCTCGTGCTGATCGCCAACGGCATCGGGTCACCCCGATGATGAGCATCCTGCGCACCGCGGCGGAACGCGGCGATCGGCGCTCGTTCATCCTGATCTACGGCAACCGCGACGGGGGAGCATCAGCTTCGGCGACGAGCTCGAGGAGCTGAAGGGACGGCTCCGGCTCGACGTCATCCACGTCCTGTCGCGGCCGCGACCGGAATCGACGGGGATCACCGGCCCGATCACGATTGCAGTCCTGGAGCGGGCGCTGCCGCGCCGGCTGCACGGCTGGGAGTTCTTCCTCTGCGGGCGGGTCCGGCCGTCAACTCGGCGCTGATGGCGTTGGCCGAGATCGGCGTCCAGCCGGAACGCGTCCATGCCGAGCGGTTCGTCGAGGTCTGAGCGGTCCTCCGTACGGTCGGTCCAGGCGCCAGTACCGGCGGCCCAGAATTCGGCCGGGAGGCCCGGGCTGCCTGGTAGCTTGCGGCTGGGTTTCCCGGCGCGGCGGGAGGATTCGCCGCGCGGGGGCGCCGGTCGTGTGGTGGGGCGCGGTGTGCGTGGAGCCTTTGTTGACCTGTCGCGCGAGGAAAGGATGTTGGCCATGAATCGCAGGCTCGCGGGGGTTCCGGCCGTGGCGCGTCGTGCTGGCGCTGGGGTTCTCCGGGGCGCCGGCGTGGGCGGATGAGACGACGATCATCGCCGGGACGCAGCAGTCGGACGCCCAGGGGGTCGACAGCAGCCAATCGGCCGTCAACGGCGACACGATGACGGCGTTCCCGCCGCTCGGCGACTCGACGCCGGCCACCACCCGGGACTCGGCGAACGTCCTGGTCGACGGGCAGGGAATCGGCGGGGGCGCCGGCGACACCACGGTCATCGCCTTCGACCCGAGTCAGTGCGTCTGCCAGGGCAGCCGGCAGGGCGTGAACAGCGATCAGGTCGGGGGCGGCGGCCAGTCGTCGGCCAACGTGCTCCTGAACGGCCATTCGTGGGCGGCGGCCCCGACGACCTCACCCTGATCGGCGGGACGGCGCAGGCCAACCAGCAGGGTGGGAACTCTGCGCAGACGGGCAGCGCGACGCAGGGCTCGGTCCAGCTCATCGTCAGCGACATGATCCTCGGCTGATCGCCAGGTGGCCTTTCTCACGAATGGCTCGAGGGTCCGGGGAGAGGCTGGGCGCTGGCGCCGGCCGGTGTCCGTTTGCTCGCGGGCGGACGCCGGATGGCGCCAGCCGCGCCCGGAACCCGCCGGACGCCCAGAGGATGTGGGAGCCAGACGCCTAGAGCCGGATCCACGCCTCGCCCGCCTCGACGCGGGCGAGGGGGCCGCCGAGGGGCCGGCCGAGCAGCGTGGCGGCGGCGAACTCGGCGGCGAGGCCGTCGAAGAGATCGTGGCGTCCGAGCATCGCGTGCTTGCCGTCCTCGATGCTGACGTAGGCCACCCGGGCGCGCCGCCCGAGCTCGCGCGCGAGGGCCTCGGAGCGGGCCGGGCCGGCGATCCGGTCCTTCGCGCCGTGGACGATCAGGATGCGCTGGCCGCATAGCCCGGGCGGGACGTCCGACGGGTAGACCCAGGGCGCCAGGGCGACGACGCTGCGCACCTCGGGCCGGCCGGCGGTGAGGATCGCCGCGCGGCCGCCGAGGGAGTGCCCGATCAGGCACGTCGGCCGGTGCTCGACGTAGCGGTCGGCGATCTGCGCGAGGGCCCAGGCGGCATCCCGGACGGGCGTGTGGTGGGCGTCCCAACCGCGGACCGAGTTGAGGAGGCGGAACACGGCGAGGCGGCCGCGGCCGGCACGGACGACGCGCCGGGCGATCGGGACCATTCGCAGGACCGAGAGCTGCGTGGGGCTGACCATCATGTTCTCGCGTCGACTGGCGCCGCCGTGGAGGAGGAGCACCACCCCGGCGGGCCGCTCGGGAAGGTCGACATCGATCAGCCTCGGCTTCAACTCCATCAGGCACCCTACCCAGACGATGCGACCGGCAAATCGGGGCCTGGTGGGGACCTAACGGGCGCGACGCGGCTCGACGGCGACGTCGCGCATCCGCTTGGCGGTAGCTCCGATGTGCAGCCCGCTGGGGCGCAGTCGCGGGTCACGACGGCGCCGGCGCCGATGACGCAGCCGCGGCCGATCGTGAGGCCCGGCAGGACGACGACGCGGGCTCCGATCCCGCATCCGTCCTCGATCGTGTGACGCGGCCGGGAAAGAGCGGGCCGGCACGGTGAAGCGAATCGCCTATCTCGTGGGCGCCGGTGCGGACAGTGATCCGCGAGCGGGCGAACGGGCACAGTGGGGTGGAGCGGCGAGCGGACCCGGGTCGGCCTACCCCGGCCGGCGACCTCTAGGCCGGCCGGGGTGGAGCCGGGCGGCGCGCTCGTCGACGACGGCGCGGCTCGGGACGGTGACGCGGTCGTCTCGGAGGCCGACGCTCGGGCAGTATGTACTCGTGCCTGCCACGCGGAGGGACTGGATGCTCGACGAGCTCGCCCATGCGGGTCGCGAGAACGTCGACCGCGAGCACGTCGCCAGGTACGACCAGAAGGAGGACGCCGACGCGGCCGGGGAACTGGCGGCGCTGCGGTCCTTCGGTCTCGACGGCCGGGCGACGGTGATCGACCTCGGGACGGGCACCGGGCAGTTCGCCGTGGCCGCCGCGAAGGTCGTTCGGCGCGTCGTGGCGGTCGACGTGTCGCCGGTGATGCTCGACCAGCTGCGGGCGAAGCTGCGCCGTGGGCGCGTGGAGAACGTCGAGTGCGTGCTCGCCGGCTTCCTCAGCTACGAGCACGTGGGCGAGCGGGCGGACGTCGTCTACAGCCGCTACGCGCTGCACCACCTTCCCGACTTCTGGAAGGCAGTGGCCCTGAGACGGATCGCCTCGATGCTCCGGCCGGGCGGCGTCCTGCGGCTGTCAGACGTCGTCTACAGCTTCGAGCCGTCCGAGGCCGAGGCGCGGCTCGAGCGGTGGATGGGGGAGACGGCGGCCCCAAACGTCGACCGAGGATGGTCGCGGGCGGAACTCGCGGAGCACGTGCGTGACGAGAACAGCACGTTCACGTGGCTGCTCGAGCCGATGCTGGTGAGAGCGGGCCTCTCGATCGAGCAGCGCGACTACAGCGCAGATCAGGTCTTCGCTCGCTACACCTGCGTCAAGGGCGCGGGTCCGGGCGCGGGGCGGGCCGAGGCCGGCTAGTGGTGTCTCGCAAATCCCTTGACATCTGGCGGCGTCCGGACGCGCCTGGCGCCCCCCGGCGCCCGCCCATGTGCAATCGGCACGCCGGCGGCCACCGTGCGGCGTGTCATCATCGAAGGTGGCCAGACCGCCAATCGAAGGTGGCCAGACCGCCAAGCCATTTGCGACAGACGACTAACGAGCGAGCCTCATACCGCCAAGCGGTGGCGCGGGCTGGGGTGGCGGGTTCTGTGAGCCGGGGGGCAGTGCATGGGCGCGGGGCGTGGGTGGTGGCCGCGGTTTAGCCTCCAACCAGAGTGCAGGCCGTGGCCTGCTGTAGAGCCCCGCTTGGGGCTGCGACCTTCGATGAGGGCGCTCGGGAGGCGATCGCCGTGGCCACCATTTCCAGCCTACTGTCTGACCACGTGAGCTTGCGGGTCCGCTCGGTGGACCGCCTGTTCCTGGCCGGGTACGTGCCGCGGTTGCAGGCTCAGGGGCAACTGATCCGGTTCCTGCTGGACCGCGCGAAGGGGAACATCCCCTCGCCGGCGATCCTGGGGCACGTCGGCCGCGCCTACGTGCAGGCGGTCGATGAGTTCGCGGTCAACCACGAGGTCCCGGTCGTGCGCTTCAAGCGTCATGAGCGCAAGGAAGACATCGCCCGAAGGTACTTCAAGGCGGCCGAGCGCGAGGGACGCTTCGGGGTGGTCCTGATCGGCGTGGCGCAGGAGAAGGCCTCGGCGTGGCGGGGCTGGCGCGATGGCGGCAACGATGCCCACCCGCACTTTGAGTTTGGCCGCCAGTCGGTGTTCGTCAACCACTACTACTTCTACATCCGTGACCGGGAGTGGGGCACGTCGTTCGTCAAGACGAACGCCTACGCCCCCTACCCGGTGTGGCTGTGGCTCAACGGGCACGAATGGGCCAAGCAACAGGCCGCCGCGCGGGGAATCGAGTTCTGCGAGCTCGACAACGGGTTTCGCTCGTGCGAGGACCCCGTCGCGCTGGCCGGGATCTGCGCCTCGCTCTGCGAGCAGGACGTTCTGGCGTTCTTCGCGCGCTGGATGCGGATCCTGCCCTGCCCGTTCACCCCGGGCGAGCGCGGGCGCTACGGCTACGGGCTCTCGGTTCGCCAGCTGGAGATCTCCGACACCCGGGTGTTCGATCGTCCCGCGGCCGGCCGGGCATGGTTTGAGCAGACGATCCGCGATCAGCTGGACATCGGACGCCCCGACCGCGTGCAGATCGTCTTTGATCGCAAGATCACCCGGGCGACCCCCGGGATCTCCCACACCAAGGTCATCACCCGCGGTGTCGCGCCAGTGATCCAGGCCCACTACAAGCATTCCAAGGTCAAGCAGTACCTCAAGGAAGGCCGGGCGCTGCGGACCGAAACAACGGTCAATGACCCCTACGACTTCGGTATCGGACGGCTCCTGACCACGGAGAACTGGCAGGCGCTGCTGGCCATCGGCGAGCAGACCAACCAGCGGCTTCTCGATGCCCAGCTTGCGGCGTGCGATTGCGCGCCAGACCCGACCGCGCTTGAGCGGATCGTGCTGCCGTCCCTCCAGAACGGCCTACATGCCCCGGCCTTGCGGTTCGGCGACCCCAGGGTCATGGCCCTGCTGGCCTGCCTATGCCACTACGGCCACCTCTTCAACGGGCTGACCAACCGCAGCCTGCGCGAGCTGATCACCGGCCTGATCCCCGGCTACAGCTCCCGCCAGGCAACCTACGATTTGCGGCGCGTTCGCCGCAAGGGCCTCATCCGCCGCATCCCCCGCAGCCAACGCTACGAGCTGACCGACGAGGGCCGACGGATCGCCGTCTTCTTCACCAAGACCTACACGCGGATCGTCAACCCGGCCCTAGCCGAGCTCGACCCCCACCTGCCCCAGGACAT
>JBPCNA010000187.1:0-3609 GCA_051001735.1 Solirubrobacteraceae bacterium | reverse complement strand
GGAGGGCGAGGAGGAGCCGATCGAGGCGAAGCTCCTCACCAAGCAGATCGAGGGCGCCCAGCGCAAGGTCGAGGAGCAGAACTTCCTCATCCGCAAGCGCGTGCTCGAGTACGACGACGTGATGAACGAGCAGCGCCGCGTGGTCTACGCCCTGCGCGACCGGGTGCTCGAGGGCACCGACATGGCGCAGTCCGCGCGCGAGGAGATCGCCGGCGTGATCGAGCGGACGGTGAGCGACCACACCGCCGGCGACTTCATCGAGGAATGGGACCTCGACGGGCTCTTCCTCGTGCTCGAGCAGATCTATCCGGTCAGCTTCGGCGCCGACGACCTCGACCGCGACCAGATCGATCGCGACAGCCTGACCGCCCAGCTCGTCGACGACGCCGCCAAGCTCTACGCCGCCCGCGAGGCCGAGCTCGGCGAGGAGCTCATGCGGGCGCTCGAGCGCTACCTCCTCCTCCAGATCATCGACGAGCGCTGGCGCGAGCACCTCTACGACGTCGACTACCTCCGCGAGGGGATCCACCTCCGCGGCTTCGCCCAGCTCGACCCGCTCGTCGCCTACCAGAACGAGGCGTTCGACCTGTTCGCCGACCTGATGATCACCGTCTGGTCGGACTTCGCTCGCATGATCTTCCACGTCGAGGTCCAGATGGACGGCGAGAACGGCGGGCAGCCGCCGCCGCCGCCCCCGGCCCTGCCGCCCTATTCGCCCGGCGGCAGCTCGACGCGCCCGGCGACCGTCTCCTATTCGTCGGGGGCGGCCGCCACTCCGAGCGCCCTGGCCGCCGCCGCCGCCGGCGGAGCCGCCGCCGTGGTCGAGCCGGAGGATGCCCCGCCGCTCCCCCAGGTCGAGCAACGCCGCGTCGCCACCGAACAGCAGGTCGGGCGCAACGATCCGTGCTGGTGCGGCTCGGGCGAGAAGTTCAAGCGCTGCCATGGCGCCTGAGCCGCCGCAGCACCTCCGGACCTGACCCGGCCGAACATGCGCGGCGCCGAGGGGGGACGATCGGCCGTGCGGACGGGCCTGGCGGTGGCCTGCGTCGTCGTCGTCGGCGGCTGCGGTTCGGGTGCCAGGCGCGGGCCGGCGGCGGCAGTGGCCGCTTCGGTGGTCGCGCAGACCCGTGCCGACACCTACGCCGCGGTGGCGCGGCGGATCTACGGGGAAGAGGTCTACGGCTCGCCCAACTCGGACGCCTTCCACAAGATCGCCCCGCTCGCCGGGCTGGTCGACGGCCTGCGGAGCGGCGACTACGCGGTCGCCCGGCGGGCCCTTCTCCACCAGCCGGTCCGCCACGCGGTGCGGGTGCGCGTGGCCCGGGGGCGGCGGACCCTCGTCGATGTCGGCCTCGGCTTCGTCGTCGCCGGCGCCCGGCGTCAACTGCGCGCGCCCGATGGACGCTACCTCGGCCGCATCGAGATCTCGATCCAGGACGTGATCGGCTTCATCAAGCTCGTCCACCGGCTGACCGGGGCGGCGATCGTCGTGCGAGGGTCGTTCGACCACCACGTCGAGTCTTCGCCCCCGGCCGCCGCCGCGGTCACCCTGCCGCGGTCGGGCCCGGTGGTCATCGGCACCCGTCGCTACACGGTCAGCGCGTTTGGCGCGGCCGGCTTCTCCGGGGAGACGCTGACGTCCTGGATCCTCGCGCCGGGCTGAACGAGGGACGCTCGGGCGAGTTGACAATGGCTACAAATAGCGTGCTATTATAACCGGGATATATAAAGCCTATGTAGCGCGCCTCGGCTCGGCTCGGCACCAGCACGGGCGAGCCGGCTGCTCAAGAACTCGGCCCGCCGGGCCGCGTCGCGCCCGTCTCCGGAGGAGACCGTCATACCCGACCACGGCCATGAGGCGCTACGGACCGGATCCTTGACTCCGCCGCGCGGATCACGGGAGCCCGCTTCGCGGCCATCGGCATCCTCGACGACGACGGCTCGGCGTTCGCCGAGTTCCGCACCGTGGGAGCCGACGCGGCCGCGCGTCTCGAGCTCGACCTGCCTGGCGGCCACAGGGTCTTCGGCGTGCTGCTCGACACGCCGCCGCGATCGGGAGCAGGGCCGGTGGTCCCGGGACCCGACGGGCGCGACTCCCTACCGGTCGGCTATCCACCGTTGAGGAGCTTTCTCGCCGTGCCGATCAAGATCGGCCGGGAGACGCCGGGAGCCCTCTACCTGGCGGAGACGGCGCACGGCGAATTCGACGAGGACGACCAGGCGGTGGCGGTCATCGTCGCGGCGTGGGCGGCGACGGCGATCGAGTTCGGGCACCGCTACGAGACGAGCGAGCGACGCCGCGAGGATCTCGAGCGGGCGGTGCGGAGCCTCGAGTCGGTTCGCGACATCGGGACGGCGATCGGGTTGGAGACCGGTCTCGACCGTGTCGTCGACCTCATCGCCCGGCGCGGACGGGCGCTCGTCCGGTCCGGGAGCATGCTGGTCATGCTGCGGGACGGCGACGAGCTCGTGGTGGTGGCGAGCGCCGGCGACGCGGTCGACCTGCCGAACGTCCGGCTACCGATCTCGGCGTCGACCTCGGGTGAGGTGTTCGAGCAGGGGAAGGCCGTGCGCATCGCCGACGTCCCGGTCGGCCTCCGGGTAGCGGCCGAGAAGCTCGGCGTGCCCAACGCGCATACCGGTCTTCTCGTGCCGATGCGCTACCGGGGGAAGCCCCTGGGAGTGATGGCCGCGTTCGACACCGGGGAGGACGCCCCCGCGTTCACCGTCGAGGACGAGCAGGCGCTCGGGACTTTCGCGGCCGCGGCGGCCAACGCGGTGTCGATGGCGCAGGGCGTAGAGTCGGACCGAATCCGGAGCTCGATCGCCGCCGCCGCCGCCGAACGCGGTCACTGGGCTCGCGAGCTCCACGACGAGACGCTCCAGGGAGTGGCTTCCCTCCAGATCCTCCTCTCGGTGCCTGCTCACGGGGGCGATGCCCACGCCCAGGAGCGGGTGATGGGGGGCGACGGAGCAGATCGGCCAGGAGATCGAGAACCTCCGGGGAATCATCGCCGACCTCCGCCCCGCCCCACTTGACGAGCTGGGGCTCCGTGCGGCCCTCGACGCGTTGCTTGATCGGCGCCGGAACGACAACTGCGAGATCGTCAGCGACCTGCGCCTTCCAGATACCGGGGCTGGTGAGACTGCCCTGGCGGCGGACCTGGAGACCGCGGCGTACCGGCTCGTCCAGGAGGTGCTGACCAACGTGACCAAGCACGCGCGTGCCCGCGTGGTCACCGTCACCGTCATTGCGGCGGCCGGCGGCGTCCGCGTCGGCGTCGACGACGACGGGGTCGGGTTCGACGCCGAGGAGGAGACGGCCGGGTTCGGCCTGGCCGGGATGCGCGAGCGGGTGCGTCTCGCGGGAGGGACGTTCACGATCGCGTCCGACGGCCACGGCACTCGCCTCGAGGCGAGTCTTTGCGGTCAGTCCGGTGGAGCCTCGGCCGGGTCTCAGCGAGCTGCTTGACGCTCCCGGATAACTGATATGGAGAGACGTTTGTCAAGTGTGGGTCGGTGATTTCTCGCATTCTGCGCTCCGTGAGGGTTGGCTGTGGTCGGCTGGGCGGGTGGCGGTCCGGCAGGCTGTGCGCGACGCGCGGTCAG
>JBPCNA010000186.1:0-32014 GCA_051001735.1 Solirubrobacteraceae bacterium | reverse complement strand
CTCGGGGATCGACATCTTGATGCCGATGTTGGCCAGGTTGATCACGATGATCGTCCACAGCACCCAGATGTTGAAGCCGAGGTGCTCAGCGAAGATCGAGAAGCGCAGGTTCTTGCGGGCGATGCGGCTGCCGGACCGGTTCCAGAAATCGGGGTCCTCGGCGTCCCACTCCTCGATCCATCGGCCGCGCCGACCCGCCGACCCGCCGTCTGTCACCGTGCTCATCAAGCCTCCCAAGTCGTCTGGAACCTCCTGGTGAGGACGCTAGGGGCGACAGGTGTCGGTCCCATGATCACAACGTGTCCACCGCGTTTCGCCTCCGTTTCGATCGTGTTCCGTCGTCACGCCCGGCTTCGGTACACGGCCACGAAGTCGGCGAGCTGGCGGGCCCGGTGGAGGAACCCCCGCCAGTCGCGCACCGTCGCCCGGTGAGAGAGCCCGAGCTCTATTTCGCGGATGCGCAGGCCGGCCCGAGCGGCGTCGACCGTCATGCCGATCTCCATGCCGAAGCGGGGGGCGAACGGGAGCACTCGTCTGAGCGCCTCGGCGGTGAGCGCCCGCTGGCCGGAGATCGGCGCGCGTAGCGTCGGCCCGCCGCGCTTGCGGATCGCCCAGCCGGCGAAGCCGAGCGCCAGCCCGAAGCCGCCACCGGGGCGCGTGGCAAAAGCGGCCACGGCGAGGTCGGCCGCGTCGCCACGGACCGCCCGCTCGAGGGCCACGAGCTCGAGCGCCGTCTCGCCGAGGTCGCCATCGCAGAGCACGTAGACGGTTCCCGGTCCGCCGAGCTCGAGCGCCCGTCGGGCGGCACGCGTCGCTGTGCCGCCTTTGCCCTGCGGTCGCAGCCCCCCGACCACCATCGCCCCGCGGCCGCGCGCGACCGCCGCCGTTCCGTCCGTCGAGCCGTCGTCGCCGACCACCACCGGCGCGGCCGGAAAGGCGCGTGCGAGGGCGTCGAGCGTCGCGCCGAGGCGGTCGGCCTCGTCGCGGGCGGTGAGGATGACGATCGTCGGCGGAGACATCGGGGGGTCGGTCTATTCTCCGCGCTACACCCAAAGGAGGCGAGCATTGCCCAGCGTCGAGGCGCACATCACAGGCACCGTATGGACGATCGAGGTCGCCGTCGGCGACCGGATCGAGGAGGACCAGACGGTCGCCGTACTCGAGTCGATGAAGATGGAGATGCCCGTCGAGTCGGAGTTCGCCGGGCGGGTCACGGAGATCGTCTGCGAGGAGGGTCAGGCAGTCAACGAGGGCCAGACCCTGATCGTGCTCGCGGACGAGTAGGGCCCCGCCGTCGGGAGGGGAGGAACTCGCAGTAGCGGATTGCGCCAGACGCCGCTTCGCGCCCGACGCCGCGGGCCGGTTGTCGTTCTCCGCCGGCGGGGAGAAATCCGTCGCTCGAGCACCGCGCAGTGATGCCGTCCGGCGGGCTGCTTACGCTGTGAATCGACTAATGCCTCCGTTGATCACACGAGACGAGGCTCGCCAGCTCGGCGAACTCGAGGACCCCGTCGCGATCGAAGCCCTGATCGAGCGGGCCTGGCAGGCGCGGACCGACCGGTTCGGCGACGCGACGGACATGTGCTCGCTCGTAAACGCCAAGTCGGGCGGCTGCGCCGAGGACTGCGGCTTCTGCGCCCAGTCGCGCTTCGCCGAAGCCGACACGCCGATGCACGCGATGATGGAGCCCGAACAGATCCTCGAGCACGCCCGCGCCGCCGAGGCCGCCGGCGCCCACCGCTTCTGCATGGTGACCCAGGGGCAGGGCCTCGGCAAGCGCGATTTCGCGAAGATCCTCGCCGGCGCCCGCCTGGTCGCCGAGCACACCAACCTGAAGCGCTGCGCGTCGATCGGGCACACCTCGCCCGAGCGGGCACGCGCGCTCAAGGAAGCCGGCATCCAGCGAGTCCACCACAACGTCGAGACCGCCGAGAGCTACTACGACGAGGTCTCGACCACCGTTCGCTACGAGGGACGGCTCCGCACGATCGAGGCGGTGCGCGAGGCGGGCCTGGAGACGTGCGTCGGGGGCATCCTCAACCTCGGTGAGACCCGTGAGCAACGCGTCGAGATGGCGTTCGAGCTCGCGGCGCTAGACCCGACCAGCGTGCCGATCAACATGCTCAACCCGCGGCCGGGCACCAAGTTCGGCGACCGCGAGTACATGGACCCGTGGGAGGCGGTCAAGTGGATCGCCATCTTCCGGCTGATCCTCCCGAATGCGCTCTTCCGTCTCTGCGGCGGGCGGGTCGAGAACCTCGGCGAACTACAGGCGCTGGCCGTCCGGGCGGGGATCAACGGCGTGATGATGGGCAACTTCCTGACCACCCTCGGCTCGACCCCCGAAGCCGACCGGGGGCGCTTCGAGGAGCACGGGCTGAACGTCGCCCGCCAGCCCGACAACGGCGCATACCCGCGGCCCGACAACCGCAGCGGCTGGCTCGAGGGGGAGACGCCGGCGGCGGCGGGCGCCGCGGAACCGGCTCCCGTGGGCCTCGACATCCGTCTCTGGGATCCGTCCACCCAGTTGCGCTTCAAGGCCAAGCGGTCCGTCCCGGCCCGCCCGGACAGGGTTAGCCAGTGAGGCGAGCCGCATGAGCGACATCCAGGGCCGCCTCGACGAGCTCCGCGAGCTCGGCCTCTACCGGCGGATGCGGATGGTCAGCGGACCGCAGGGTCCGCGTGTGCTGCTCGACGGGCGCCCGGTACTGCTGCTGTGCTCGAACAACTACCTCGGCCTGGCCGATCACCCTCGCGTACGCGAGGCGGCAGCCGAGGCGGCGATGCGCTGGGGCGTCGGCGCCGGGGCGTCGCGGCTCGTGTCGGGGACGATGACCATCCATCGCCGGCTCGAGGAGCGCCTGGCGGACTTCGAGCGCACCGAGGCGTGCCTCCTCTTCGGCTCCGGCTACATGGCCAACCTCGGGGTCATCTCGGCGCTGGCCGAGCGCGACGAGGTCGTCTTCTCGGACGCCCTCAACCACGCTTCGATCGTCGACGGGTGCCGGCTGGCCCGGTCGGAGACGTTCGTCTACAACCACTGCGACCTCGACCACCTCGCCTGGGGGCTGCGCCAGGCGGAGCGGCGCGCCGCGCTGATCGTGACCGACTCGGTGTTCTCGATGGACGGGGACGTGGCGCCGCTCGCCGAGCTCGTCGAGCTGGCGCGGCGCTACGACGCGCGTCTGGTGGTCGACGAGGCCCACGCGACCGGCACCCTCGGTCCCGGGGGCCGGGGCGCGGTCGCCGCGGCCGGTCTCGAGGGCGAGGTCGACGTCGTGATCGGGACGCTCGGCAAGGCGCTCGGCTCCTACGGCGCCTACGTCTGCTGCGACACCGAGATCGCCCAGTACCTCGTCAACAAGGCGCGGCCGCTGATCTTCTCGACGGCGCCGCCGCCGCCGTCGGTCGCCGGGGCGCTGGCCGCGCTCGAGCTCCTGCTCGAGCAGCCGCGCCGCGTCGAGCGGCTGCAGGCAGCCGCGGCCCACCTGCGGGCTCAGCTGATCCTGGCCGGCGTGCCGAACCCGACGTCCGAGACCCAGATCATCCCCCTGATCGTCGGCGACGCGGCCACCACGCTCCGGCTGTGCGAGGCGGCCCTCGCCCGCGGCGTGTTCGCCCAGGCGATCCGCCCGCCGACCGTCGCGACCGGCAGCTCGCGCCTGCGCCTCGCGGTGATGGCCTCCCATACCCCCGCCGAGCTCGCCCGGGCCGCGCAGGCGATCGCCGCCGCCGCGCGCGAGGTCGGAGCCACGTTCCAGCGGCCTGCCGCTCCGGTGCCCGTGCCGGTGCCGGTCGCCCGCCGCGAGCCCGAGCCGGCGCGGAACCGCGAGCCGCCGATGCCGGGTGCGGCACCCGAGCTCTTCGACTTCGAAACCGAATCGGTACCCCGGGCGGCCTAAGCCGAGCGCGGCCCGCCGGCGGCCGGCCGCGCGGCTGTCTGGTCACCGCCACCGACACCGGTGTCGGCAAGACCGTCCTCGCCGCGGCCCTGATCGCCGCGTTGGCCGCACGGGGCGACCGGGTGGTCGCCCTGAAGCCGGCGGTCACGGGCCTCGAAGAGCCACGGCCTGAGGCCGGGTACGACCACGAGCTGCTGGCGGCGTGCGCCGGCATGGAGCCCGAGGCGGTGTCCCCGTACCGGTTCCGGCCGGCCGCCTCGCCACATCTGGCCGCCGAGCTCGCCGACCGGACGATCGACGTCCCGGCGCTCCTGGTCCACGCCCGCGCCGATGCGGCCGCGGCCGACGCTCTCGTCGTCGAGGGCGTCGGCGGGTTGCTCGTTCCGCTCGCTCCCGGCTGGGACATCCGCGTCTTCGCCAGCGAGCTCGCCCTACCGGTGGTGATCGCTGCTCGCCCCGGACTCGGGACGATCAACCACACACTGCTGACGCTTGCGGCGGCCCGCACGGCCGGCCTCGACGTGCGCGCCGTCGTGCTGACGCCGTGGCCCGCCCGGCCGAGCGAGATCGAGCGCTCGAACCGGGCGACGATCGAGGAGCTCGGAGAGCTCAGCGTGGCCACGCTGCCGCGGATCGCCCCGCTGAGACCGGCCGAGCTCGCCCGTGCCGGCGCCGCGCTCCCGCTCGATGACTGGATCTAGTGGTCTGTGTCGCAAATGGCTTGGCGGTCTCGCGAGTGGCCGGCCGTGATCTGGCGCGGCACGGTGGCCGCCCGAATGCTGGTTGCACATGGGCGTGCGCCGGGGGGCGCCGGGCGCGTCCAGACGCCGCCAGACGTCAAGGATTTACGACAAAGACCACTACTGATGCAGCGTTCCGCTACGGGCGGGCCACGAACTGGACGCCGTGAGGCACTCCGAGGCCGGTCACGTCGTCGTAACCGGGCGCCGTGTGGATGGCCAGGGACTGGTCGTCGAAGGTGCGGATCGACGTCCGCAGCCCGTCGGCTCCGTCGAGGCCGTTCACGAAGTCGACGCGCGCCACCGCCGCCATCACGTGCCGGATGTCGGTGATCGGCGCCCCACGGGTCGAATACAGCAGCGGGTTGAGGAAGCCGTGGCGGACGTGGAGGAGCCCGTCCGACAGCGCCATGACACCCGCGAACAACGGCGAGGACAGGCTCGTCCCGCCAATCCGGGACTCGTCGTAGTGGACGCCCTCCGGGAAGGTCTGGGTCGACCCGAACAGAAAGCCGGTGTTCGGGTCGCCGTCCATGGCGATGTCCGGGACCACGCGGCCACGCTGGCCGTCGACCTGGTTGTTGACGGCGAGGGCGTCGGGCACGATTCCCTGCTGGTAGCCCGGCTCGGCGAACAGCCGGCTGGTCCCTCCGCCCGACCCGTAGAGGAACGCTCCGGGCGGCGGCGGGTCCCAGACGCCGCCGGCGGTGAGCGTTGACTTGGTCGTCTCCCAGCCCGTCTCGAGAACCGTCCTGCCCGTCGCCCCGACGCCGAGGCTCGTGCCCCCGACCGCTGTGACCAGCGGGCTCGAAGCCGGAAAGTCGGGCGACGGCGGACCGCCGAGGTCGTCAGCCTCGTCGCCGCTGTCGCCGGAGGAGAAGTACAGGCCGATGCCCTGGATCGCCGCCTGGACGGCGATCGACTGGAAGGCCTCGACGACGTCGGGGGGGAGGTCCTCGCCCGCGTCGCCGTACGAGTTTGTGGCGATCTGGGCCAACTGGCGCGAGACGACCTCGTTGAGCGCCAAGTCGAGCGCCGAATCGAAGCAGTCCGAGCCCCCGACGTAGACGATGTTGGCGCCGGGGGCCATCGCGTGGACGGCCTCGACGTCGAGGCTCTGCTCGCCGTACCAGCCCGACGCGTCGCACGGCCCCTCCAGGGACGGGTCGACCTCGGGGAAGATCCGCTGGCTGAACTGGCTCGAGCGCAGCGGATGCGCCGGATCGTGGCGCCGCGCGTACTCCTGGGCGTCGGCCAGGAGCGTCGGCGACGCGAAGGCGTCGATCACCGCCACCGTCGTACCGCGGCCGTCGATCCGGGCGTTGACGAGCGAGTCCACCCCGTAGGCCTGGCGCAGCTGGGTCGGCGTGTAGCCGCATGGCGCGTACGGGAGGTTTTGGGGGTATCCGTCGAAGGGCGGTAGCGTCGCGCCCGAGGTCTTCTGCGCCCAGTAGGCCGAGCACGGAGGCGCGTTGCGGAACCCATCGGGCGGCGGCGCGACGCCGGGCGCAAGGGGGGCTGCCGCCGGGCGTCGTGGAGCGCCGGCGACGCGGTCGACAGCCGCGTTGTCGGGCCGCAGCAGCGCCATCGCCTGGTCGACTCCGACGACGCCGGACACCGCCCCGGCCAGGCTCGCCGGGACGCTCAACTCGCGGTCGGGCGCGCGCAACCTCCGCCCCTTGAACGCGTAGTCCGACAGCTTGACGCCGAAGGCCTGCTCGACCTGGCCGGCCGTACCGGTCGCCTCGACGAACTGGTTGTTCGGCGGGACGTAGCCCACCTTGAGGCCGGACCGGCTCAGCCACGCGCTCACCGCGGCGACCGTCGCCGTCGCCGGCGCGAAGGTTCGGCGGACCTGGTCGGCGGACAGGTAGCTCTGGTAGGTCGGGCTCGCCGGATCGGAGACGGCCCGCGCCATCGCGGCCGCCCCGGCCGCGTCGCGGAGGCGCAGGTAGGTGCGGAACACGACCGTCTGATTCGGGTCGCTGGTCGCGACGCGGTTGGCCGGTGTCGCCCACGATGGGGTCGAGCCGCGGACCGCGACGGCGACGGCGACGGCGACGGTGGCGGCGGTGGCCCCAGTGGCGGCCAGGGCGGCGGCGCCGAGGGCGACCACGAGGAGGGTGACTGCCGTTCGCGAGCGCATCCGATCTCCGATTCTTGCGAAATTGCGGCGCCGCCGGCGACGGCCGGGGAAGCCTAGCAACCGCGCTCCGGGGCCAAATCGCCCGGTTGCGACACTGTGAGTAGACGTGACCGCCGACGATCAAAGACGTGGCCCGATCCGCGGGCGCAGCGCACGGACCGCGCGACTCGGGAAGGTCGCCGCCGGCGGCGCTGTGCGCTGGGCGGGCGACCGCCTCGACGGCCGCGGCAGCCCGGAGGAGCAGGGCCGACGCCGCGGCGACCGGATGGTGGCCACGATCGACGCCCTCGTCGACCAGCTCGCGGTGATGCGCGGCGCCGCGATGAAGGCCGGGCAGGTCCTCTCGACCGTCGAGTTCCCCGGGCTCGAAGCCGATCAGGCGGCCTACCTGCAGGGGCGCCTGGCCTCGCTGCGCGACAGCGTCCCGCCGGTCGGCTGGCGCCAGATGAGCAAGGTCCTCGCGGCGGAATGGGGACAGCCCGCCGACGCGGTGCTCGAGTCGATCGATACCGAGCCGGCGGCCGCCGCCAGCATCGGCCAGGTCTATCGCGCCCGCACGCGCGACGGCGCCGCGGTGGCGATCAAGGTCCAGTACCCCGGTATCGCCGAGGCGGTCGAATCGGACATGCGCAACCTGCGGCTGCTCTCGCCGATGCTCCGCAAGCTGATCCCCGGCGTCGAGGTCAAGGATCTCCTGGCCGAGCTCGGCGAGCGCATCGCCGAGGAGTGCGACTACGAGCTCGAGGCGGGCAACCATCGCCGCCTCGCCCGCTACTGGCGCGCTCACCCGTTCATCCTCGTCCCCCGTGTGGACGGCGAGCTCAGCGGCCGCCGGGTGCTGGTGACCGACTGGATCGACGGCATGCCCTTCGAGGAGGTGGCCGAGCAGGGCGACGCCGTCCGCGACCGCTACGTCGAGATCCTCTACCGCTTCTTCTACGGCACGATCACCGGCCTCGGACTCGTGCTCGGCGACCCCCATCCCGGCAACTACCTGCTCTGCCCGGACGGCCGGGTCGCCTTCTTCGACTTCGGGATGCTCCGGCGCCTCCCGGCCGACTACCTCCGCCGCGAGGGCGTGGTCGCCCGGGCGATCCGCGAGGAGGACGCCCCGCTGCTGCTCGAG
Organism: Solirubrobacteraceae bacterium; assembly: GCA_051001735.1. Taxonomy (GTDB): domain Bacteria; phylum Actinomycetota; class Thermoleophilia; order Solirubrobacterales; family Solirubrobacteraceae; genus Palsa-513. The sequence continues at coordinate 24,100 of JBPCNA010000186.1, read as the reverse complement.
ACCCTCCGCGACCTCGGCTACCTCCCCGGGGCGGCGGCGGGCTGGGACGGCCGCCTGATCCTCGACTACATGCGCGAGATCTCCTGGTGGCTCGACACCGATGACCGCCTCGAGCCGAAGGACCTCTGGCGCGGCGCGGCGCCCCTGCGCGGAGAGGCGGGCGGCGAGCACATCCGCCAGCTGCGCCGGATGACGTTCCCGCCGGAAGCGCTCCTCCTGCGGCGCATGGAGGGCCTCCTCTTCCAGGCGGCCACGACGATCCGGGCCCGGGCGCCGTGGGGGCCGCTGATGCGCGAGCTGGTCGAGAGCCGCGAGCCGGTCGGCCGCCTCGGCGACGCGCACAGCCGCTGGCTGGCCGGCGAACGCGCCCTCCCGCCGCCGGGCTGACGTCGGTGGCCGTCAGACCGGTCGGCGGTCGGCGGGAGCGAGGCGCCGGGAGCGGGTCGGGTCGGGCCGCGTCAAGCCGTCGGGCGCAGCGCGGCGCCGAGCAGCTCGGTGAGCGCCCGCCGGTGGCGGGTCAGCGCCGGCTCGGTCAGCGGATCCTCGCCGAGCAGGCGCTCGCGGAAGCCGGCGTCCGAGAAATAGGTGAAGACCGCGCCGTAGCAGATCTGCATCAGCTCGAGCGGGTCGTGGCGGCGAAGCCGGCCGGCCACCATCTCGCGTTCGAGGAAGGCGACCGCCCGCTCGAGGAAGGGCCGCAGCGACGCGGCGATCGTCACGCCCGAGCGCTCGCCGCCGTCCATCGCCTCCCGCCGGAGGATGCGGGCGAAGTCGGGGTGCGTGGCGAAGAAGGCGAAGCCGGCGTCGATGACCCCGGCGACCTGGTCGAAGCCGTCGAGCGCGCCGCTGACCGCAGACTCGGTCTCCCGCGCCCAGTCAAGCACCGCCGATTCGATCACCGCGCGATAGAGGTCGGCCTTCGAGGTGAAGTGGTAGAGCAGCGTCGGGTGGCTCAGCCCGGCCTGTCCGGCGATGTCGGTCAGGCGGGCGCCGTCGAAGCCGCGTTCGGCGAACTCCCGTTGCGCCGTGACCAGGATGCGGACGCGGGACGGGGAATCGGTCTCCGGGACGGCGGCGCTCACGCCCCGATCATAGGCGCCGGACGCCGTCTACTGACAAGTCAGTAGACCGGTATCGTCTGCCGTGGTGGTAACCGAAGCGCTTCCCCAGACGATCGGCGAACGCCTGGCCGGCGCCACCGTGCTGCTCACCGGCGCCTCCGGCTTCGTCGCCAAGGCGATCCTCGGCGTCGCCCTCCGCGAGCTGCCCCAGATCGCCGAGCTGCGCCTCCTGCTGCGGGCCGCCGACGACGCCGGCGCGATGGCTCGCCTCCGCGACGAGATCCTTGTCTCCAGCGCCTTCGCCGACCTCGATCCCCTGATCTCCGAGACGGCGATCGCCGCCGGACGCCTCCGCGCCCACGCCTGCGATCTCGTGGCCGCCGACCTCGGCCTGGTCAGCGCCGACGTGCTCGGCGGGATCGATGTCGCCATCCACTGCGCCGCGTCGGTCAGCTTCCAGCAGCCGCTCGACGAGATGCTCGAGCTCAACGTGACCGGGACCGCCAACCTTGCCGCCGCGCTGGTGCGGGCCAGCCCGGCCGTCCGCATCGTCCACGTCTCGACCGCCTACGCCGCCGGCACGCGCACCGGCCTCGTGCTCGAGCGGCCGTCCGGGCGGGGTCCGGCGGAGCCCGAGCTCGACAGCGAGGCCGAGCTGGCCGCCGCCCGCGCCTGGCGCCAGGGCCTCGAAGCCGACTCGCGGCTCCCCGACCACCAGCACCGCTTCGTCCGCGACGCCCGCCAGGAGATCGGCCCCGCCGGACCCCAGGCCATCGGGGCCCGGGCGGAGCAGGCGCGCCGGGCATGGGTGTTCGACCAGCTCGTCGAGCGCGGGCGCGAGCGCGCCCGGGCCCTCGGCTGGACCGACGCCTACGGCCTCTCGAAGGCACTAGGCGAGCGCGCCCTCCTCGCGACGCCGCTCGCCAGCCTGACGATTATCCGGCCGTCGATCATCGAGTCGGCGCTGCGGAGCCCCTACCCCGGCTGGATCGAGGGGCTGAAGGTGGCCGACCCGGTGATCCTCGCCTACGCCAGCGGCATGATCAGCCGCTTCCCGGGCAACCGCTCGGCCCGCCTCGACATCGTCCCCGTCGACCTCGTCGCCAACGCCTGCCTGGCCGCCGCGGCCCATCCGCCCGACCGGTCGCCGCGGGTGATCAACGTGGCCAGCGGCTCGCGCAACCCGCTGAGCATCGGCGACATCTCAGAGCTCGTGACCGACTACTTCCGCGAGCGGCCGCTCCCCGACGAGGACGGCCTTCCCGTCGAGGTCCGCGACTGGCGCTTCTCCTCGAGCGCCAGCGCCCTGCGGGCGATCGACCGCGGCGAGCGCGGCGTGCGGGCGGCACGCCGCCTGCTCGACCACGTCGCCGTGCCCCACGTCGACGACGTCGAGCGGCGGCTCCACAAGGAGCAGCGACGGCTCGAGCGCCTCCGCCTGCTCGCCGACATCTACGGGCCCTACGTCGAGCTCGACTGCATGTTCGACGACCGTCACGCCCGCGAGCTGCGCGACGCGCTCCACCCCGACGACCAGGTCACTTTCGACTTCGACACCGCGGCGATCGACTGGACCTACTACCTCGGCGACGTCCACCTCCCCGCGCTCCGGCGGCTCGTGCCCCCGCCGCGGCGCCCGCCGCCGGTGAGCCTCCGGCGGGGCGGGGCGATCGCCGACGGGCCGCCGGCGCTGGCCATATTCGACGTCGAGGGCGTCGTCCTCGACGCTACGGTCGCCCACTTCTACGCCTGGCTGCGGGGCCGCGGTATGCCGACCCTCGACCGGACGATCTGGCTCGCCGGCCTCGCCACCCGGGTACCGGGCTTCCTCCTGGCCGACCGTCGTTCGCGGGCCGACTTCAACCGCAGCTTCTACCAGCAGTACCGGGGCCTCCCGGCGGGAGAGCTCCGTGACCACGCCGGCGCCGCCCTCAGCGACTTCATCCTGCCGCGGCTGCGACACGACGCCGTGCGGCGGATCCGCGCCCACCGCGCCCGGGGCGACCGGGTGATCCTCGTCACGGGCGCCCTCGACTTCCTCGTCGAGCCGCTGCGCCATCTCGCCGACGAGCTGATCGCCGCGCGGCTGACCGAGCGCCGCGGGGCGTTCACCGGCGAGCTCGCCGAGCCGCCCCTCAGCGGCGACGGCCGGGCGTCGCTGGCCGCCCGCCTGGCCGCCGAGCACGACGTCGACCTCGCCGCCTGCCACGCCTACGGCGACAGCATCTCCGACCTCCCGCTGCTCGAGCTGGTCGGCCACCCCCACGCGATCAACCCCGACTTCCGCCTCGCCCGCGAGGCCCGCCGCCGCCGCTGGCCGGTGCTCGAGTGGGAGGTCGAGCCGGGCGCGCACAACCGCCCGACCGCCCGCCTGGAGGCACCGGTCTGATGCTGGCCCTCGAATACCGCCCCACCCCTCAAGGCTACGCCGCCGCCAAGGTCTCCCAGCGAGCCGGTCTCGCCAGCCTGCGCCTGGCCGACCTGCGCCCACCGCGGTTGGTCGGCGAGGACTGGGTGGTCGTCCACCCACGCCTCGCCGGCATCTGCGGCTCCGATCACGCCCTCCTCGAGGGACACGCCTCGCTCTACCTGTCGTCGCTGACCTCGACGCCGTTCGTCCCGGGGCACGAGGTGGTCGGCCTCGCGCAGGGCGGCGACTGGCACGGGCGGCGCGTCGTCGTCGAGCCGGCGCTCGGCTGCGAGGCGCGCGGCGTGGCCCCGGCGTGTGTCGAGTGCGATTCCGGCCGCCACGCCCTCTGCCGCGAGGTCACCGCCGGCACCGTGTCCGCCGGCCTGCAGATCGGCTTCTGCCGCCAGACGGGCGGCGGCTGGAGCGAGGCGCTCGTCGCCCATCGCTCCCAGCTCCATCTCGTGCCCGACGCGCTGTCCGACGAGGACGCCGTCCTCACCGAGCCCCTGGCCTGCGCGATCCACGCCGTCGCCCGGGCCGAGCTCGACGCCGGCGCCACGGTCGCGGTCATCGGCGCCGGAGCGATTGGGCTGCTGACCGTCGCCGCCCTGCGCGAGAGCCACCCCGACGCGACGGTGGTGGCGGTGGCCAAGCACCGCGGCCAGGATCTCGAGGCCCGGCGCCTCGGCGCCGACGACGTCTACGCCCCCGGCGAGCTCCACCTCCGCGGCGCACGCCTGACGGGCGCCCGGCGCCTCGTCGGGCATGGTGGCCGCGAGCTCCTGCTCGGCGGGTTCGACGTCGTCTTCGACTGCGTCGCGAGCGGCGCCACGCTCGAGTCGGCGGTCACGGCGGTCCGCCCGCGCGGCATCGTCGTGCTCGTCGGCATGCCCGGCCAGATCGGCCTGGACCTGTCGCTCGCGTGGCAGCGGGAGATCGACATCCGCGGCACCTACGCCTACGGGGACGAGTTCCCCGCCGCGCTCGAGCTTTCGGGCCGGCTCGGGCTCGGGCGCCTGGTGGCGCACGGCTGGCCGCTGGCCGAGTACCGGCTGGCGCTCGAACAGTCCCGGCGCGCAACCCGCGCCGGACGCGCCAAGACCGTTTTCGAGCTGGAGTGTGCCGCGTGAGCGTTGTCGGCCGTCGCCTACCCAAGTCGGCGCCGATGGTCGAGCGCCAGCGCTCGGCGCGCCCGGCGCCGGGCGCCGAACGCGAGTCGTGCGTCACCTGGATCGACGAGAGCTCGCCGCCGACCCTCTTCCACTCGGGCGAGTCGTTTCGGCTCGAGCGCCTGCCCATCGGCTCCCGGGTCATCTACCCGCCGCCGCCGCTCAAGGGGCTGGCCGACCCGCAGGCGGCGATCGCCGCCGCTCTCGATCACCCGCTCGGCATGGACCCGCTCGACGCCCTGCTGCGCCCGGGAATGCGCCTGACCATCGCCTTCGACGACATCTCGCTGCCGCTGCCGCCGATGCGGACGCCCGACGTGCGGCAGATGGTCATCGAGCAGGTGCTCGAGCGCGCCTACCGGGCCGGGGTCGACGATATCCACCTGATCGCCGCACTCGCCGTCCACCGCCGGATGACCCCTGCCGAGCTCCGCCGCGCCGTCGGCCCGCACGTCTTCGACGCCTTCCACCCGGATCGGCTCTACAACCACGACGCGGAGGATCCGCTCGGGATCGTCCTCCTCGGCGAGACCGAGCACGGCGAGGCGGTCGAGCTCAACCGCCGGGCGGCCGAATCCGATCTGCTCGTCTACGTGAACATCAACATGGTCACCATGGACGGCGGCCACAAGTCGGTGGCCATCGGCCTCGGGACGTACCGGTCACTGCGCGCACACCACAACGTCCACACGCTGCGCCATTCGCGCTCCTTCATGGACCCCGAGCACAGCGCGCTCCACCACGCAGCGAACCGCCAGGGTGAGATCGTCGAGGCCGCCGTCCCGATCTTCCGGATCGAGACGACGCTCAACAACGACATGTACGCCGGCCCGCTGTCGTTCCTCGGCCGCCCCGAGCAGCGCTGGACCGGCCGCGAGCAGGCGACCTTCGCCGCGGCCAAGCGCGCGCTCGACCGGATGCCCGCCAAGGCGCGGCGGGCCATCTACTCGCGCAGCGAGGCGCCCTACGCGATGACCGGCGTGACGGCCGGCGCGGTCGACGAGGTCCACGCGGTGACGCTCGGCCGCTGCGCCGACCAGCAGGCCGTCGGGGTCACCGGGCAGGCCGACGTCGTCACCGCCGGACTTCCCGACATCTGCCCCTACAACGTCAACTCGATCATGAACCCGATCCTCGTGATGTGCCTCGGGCTCGGCTACTTCTTCAACCTCTACAAGGGCCGGCCGCTCGCGCGCAAGGGCGGGGTAATGATCTTTACCCACCCGGTCGCGCGTGAATTCCACCCGGTCCATCACCCGTCCTACATCGACTTCTACGAGGAGGTCCTGACCGAGACGACCGACCCCGCGGAGATCGAGCGGCGCTTCGAGCGCTCCTACGCCGAGGACGAGTGGTACCGCCACCTCTACCGGACCTCCTACGCCTACCACGGCGTCCACCCGTTCTACATGTGGTACTGGGGCGCCCACGCCCTCTCGCATCTCGGCCAGGTGATCTTCGTCGGTGGTGACCCCGAAGCCTGCCGCCGGATGGGCTTCCGCCGGGCCGACACGCTCCGTGACGCCCTGGAGATGGCCGAGCAGGTCGTCGGGCGCGACTTCTCCCTCACCCACTTCCACTGCCCGCCGCTCTTCTACGCCGAGGTCGGATGAGGTTCTCGACCAGCGGCAGCGGGCGCGAGCGGCTGGCCGGCGCCGCCCCTTCGACCCGTCCGCCGCGCGCACCGCGCCGCTGGCGGACGGTCAGCGCCGCCGGCGGGCCGTGGGCGGCCGACAGCGAGGTCGCAGACCAGGAGTGGCTGCGCGGTCCGGCGGCCGCGCTCGCCCGGGAGGGGCTCCAGCAGGCGCTGCTCTTCCCGGTCGCCCGGGTCATCGCCCGTCCCCGGGTGATCGGCGCCGCCGACCTCATGCACGTTCCCCAGCCGGCGGTGATCGCCCCGAACCACGCGAGCGACATCGACACGCCCCTGATCCTCGCCGCCCTCCCCCGGTCCTGGCGCTCGCGGACGGTGGTCGGCGCCGCCGCCGACCGCTTCTACCGCCGGCGCGGCTACGCCCTCGCCTCGGGGCTGTGGATCAATACCTTCCCGTTCGACCGGGGCGGCGACCTCCGCGGCCTGGCCGACGCGGCCGAGCTCCTGCGCTCCGGCCACAACGTGCTCCTATATCCGCAGGCCACGCGCTCGGCCGGGCAGGTCGAGGGGTTCCGCGCCGGCGTCGCCCGCCTCTGCCTGGCCACCGGCGCGCCGCTGGTGCCGGTCCACGTGGCCGGGACGGCGCTGATCATGCCCAAGGGCCGGGGCCTGACCCAGCGCGGCCGGGCCACCGTGACCTTCGGGCGGCCGATCTTCCCCGAGCCGGATGAGACCAGCGGCGAGCTGATCGGCCGGGCGCGCGCGGCGGTCGCCCTGCTCGCCGGGCGGCCCGAGGCGCAGGCGTTCGGGACGGGGCGTTGACCACGGCGAGATAGCTCCCGCTCCCGGCGGGCACCGCGAAGAGCTGGATGGTCCCGAGCTTGGCGCTGCGAAACGTGTAGGTCCCCTGCGGCCAAGCGGTCGCTGACGGTGCCTGGAAGAGCAGCGAGAAGCATTTCGCGTCGTTGGCCATCCGGGCCGGCGCGAGGTCGGCGATCCTGGTCAGCTTGACCGAAGCGGTGGCCTCCGGGCCGCTCATCCGGAGCCTCGTGCCCAGCAGCGGGGCGAAGCGGGCCCGCCCGAGGCCGGTGACCGGACCCGCCGCGCGCCCGAGGACCGCGAGCGCCGTCTCGACGCGAGCCAGCGGCAAGGTCGACGCGGCGAGCCCGACCCCCCCTGGAGCAGCGTGCGCCGGGAAAGTAGGTTCATGGTGTCTCCTTAGATAGGAAGCCGTGCCGGCACGGTCGTCACGGTGGTGTGGCGAGATTGTCTCACCGGACGGGCTAACCTGGGCGGAGATTCAACCATGTCGGAGAGCTTCACCCTTGAGACGTTCGCCGGACTCCTCGACGAGCGGTTTCGCCTGCGGCCTGACGACGGCGACCCCGTCGATCTGCTCCTCGCCGACGCCACCAAGGCCGGCGACCCGTTCCTCTCCGGCGGACGTGCTCCCTTCTCGCTGCTCTTTCGGGGACCGCCGGCCCCGATCCTCCCCCAGCGCATCTACGCCCTCGAGCATCCCGCCCTGGGGGCGTTCGAGCTGTTCCTCGTGCCGCTCCAGCCGGACGCCGCCGGGACCCTCTACCAAGCCGTGTTCACCTGAGCGGCGGAGTCCAGCGCATGAGCACGTGGACCTCGGTCGCGGCGAGCTCGACGAAACCCAGCCGGGCGTAGAGCCTCCGGGCTCGATTGGCCACATCGACGTGGAGGGCCAACGGCACGCCGCGCTGGGCCGCCTCGGCCTGCAGGGAGCCCAGGAGACCGCTGCCGAGACCCGACCCCCGATAGCGCGGGAGGAGGGTTATGTCGACCAGGCGGATCTCGGCCTCCCCCCGGTCGACGTAGAGACGCCCGACCGGCGTCCCGTCGACGAGGACGAGGTCGAACGCGGCATGCGGATAGAGCTGTGAGTACGCACGGTGCTGGAAGCTCGACTGGCTCCGGGCGAAAGCCGCCTGAGCCTCGGGCGCGCCAGCGAGCGTCGCCAGCTCGAGCGGCCGGGTGCTCGCATAGACCTCGACGAGGAACGCCTCGTCAGCCGGCATGGACGGCCGGAGGGTCACGCGGGGGTCGGGCAAACTCCGGGGGCTTCTACTGGCGCGGCGGGAAGATGCCCTGTAGCGCGATGCAGAAGTTCAGCGTCAGGTAGGGCTGGAGGTTGTTGTGGGGCTGGCCGCCGCCCACCACCGAGACCGCGCCCGCGCTCATCGGTACCGGCTGGGCCGTGGCGTCCGGTCGGTAGGCAAAGCCACCCGTCGACGCGGCGAGCACCGCCGTGGAGCCGGGGAGCGACGTGTCGGCCGAACCGACGGCTGGGTCCTCGGAGCTCAGCTGGTGGGTGTGCTGGGGGATCTCGCGCTGGACGAGCGAGACGGTGTCGGTGCCGAGCGTCTCCCCCAGGCTGTAGACGCTCAGTCCCGGGCCCTGGCCCTGGTGGACCGGCACCGCGCCCTGGAGGTTGGGCAGCGCGAAGTTGCTCCTCCCGTCACCGCCGTAGAAGGTACCGATCAGCGAGAAGAGGGCCGTGTTCTGAGCGATCGGCAGGAGCTGCCCGTCGCACGTCGCCCATCGCCCGCGGGGCGAAGTTAAAGGGGAAGATCCGGATCTCGGCGACGAAGGGATCGGCCATTTCAGTTCTGGGTCGGGAAGACGCCGAAGAGCGAGAGGATGAAGGACACCGCGACCAGCGGCTGGCGATTCTCGTGGGGCTGGTTGCCGCCGACGTGCGCGATCGGCGTCGGGTTGGGTAGGAGCGAGTTGTCCTGCGTGTACGCCTGCACCCCTTCGGCGGGCCCCTGGGCGTAGACGGTGTTGGCCGGGCTGTTGGCTGCGCCCACGGCCGTCCTGGCCTGGAAGGCGTGCTGATGGACGGGAAGCTGGGCGCCGGTCAGCGTGACGGTCTCCACACCGCCGGTCTGGGCCTGGGTGAAGCCGGAGCCGCTGTGGAGCGGAACGCGTCCGCGCAGGTCGGGGAGGGCGAACGTGCTCTGGCCGTCGCCGCCGTAGGTGGTGCCGATCAGGTTGAACAGGGCGTCGTTCTCGCTGATGGGCAGGAGCTGCCCGTCGCAGAAGGCCCACCCCTGGGGCGCGAAGGTCCCGGCGAACAGCCGGATCTCGCCGATGAAGGGCCGGCTCATCTCAGGTCCTCGAGGGGAAGATGCCTTGGAGGGCGATGCAGAAGTTGAGCGCCAGGTAGGGCATCGTGTTCTCGTGGGGTTGCCCGCCGCCGGAGGGGCCGAGGGTCGCCGCGAGCAGGCTGGTCAGGTTGTTGGGCGGACCGTACACGTTGTTGGCCGCCGCCGGGACGGCCGGCCCGGCGACGCTGCCGTTGGCCGCCGAGGCGGTCACCGGGTGGGTGTGCGCCGGCATCTCCGCCGTGGTCAGAGTGTGCGTGACCTCGCCGGCGCGATCGCCGAGGAGGTGGCCGCTCCCCATGTGCATCGGCGCGTGCCCCTGGAGGTTGGGGAGGGCGAAGTTGACCCGGCCGTCGCCACCGTAGGTCTCCCCAGCAACGCGAAGAGGGCCTGGTTCTGGTTGATCGGCAGCAGCTGCCCGTTGCACAGCGCCCAGCCCTTCGGCGGGAAGCTGAAGCTGAACACGCGGATCTCCGAAAGGAAGGGTTCGGACATGCGGCGAAGGTCTCCCTACGGCGTGCTGCAGGGGCCGCCCCCGGCGAAGCCGGTACCGTTCACCGTGGCGTGGGCGGTCGGGGTGGGCGGGCTGTTCTGGGCGATCGCAAAGCCGGCGACGGCGGCGGGGTCGGTCGCCGAGCCCGCGTAGCCCGGGAGGCGCACCGTCGTGGTCTGGCGCTGGCGATAGAGGATGTCGAAGTTGCCGTTCGACCCGGCGCCCGCCACGTTGTTGGAGAACGCGTCGAAGCACACCGAGTTCGTGTCGCCGGTGGTCGTCCCCGAGTTCAGGAACAGCCCGGTCGAGCGGTTGAGGCTGTTCGGCTGGGCGATCGTGTTGTGGTCGAACTTGGCGTTAAGCGAGGTCGTCCCCGTCAGCTGGAAGTCGACGCCGAACGCGTTGCTGTACTCGTAGAAGCTGTTGTTCTCGGCCCGGAGCGCGATCGAACCGCCCTGGGTGCTGGCCACCGACAGGTCGCCACCCTGCAGCGACCCCGACCCCGGGACGCCCGCCACCCCGACCGTGTTGCCCAGGAACTTGCCGCTCACCGAGTTGCCGCCCGAGCCGTTGCCGATCGCCACGGCATTGCCGAGCGCATCCCGGAACGTATTGTTCTCGATGTCGAAGCTCAACGTCGCCGCCGGCGAGAGCCCGCCGCCCGCGGTGATCGTCACGCCGCCGCCGCCGGAGACGATATTCGGGTTGTTGTTGCTCAGCGTGTTACCCGTGAACACCAGCGTCGAGGACGACGTGTCGCCCACGTTGAGCTGGAACAGGTCGCCCCGCGCCGCCGTGAACTTCGTATTGGTGATCGTCGGGTTGACCACCGCCGACCCGCTCGTCGTGACGTTCAGCGCGTCGTTGCCGTTCGCGCTGTTCTCGGCGAACGAGTCGCCGGTCAGCGTCAACGTCAGCGTTCCGGACGCCGCGGTCACCCGCATCGCGTCCTGCTGCGTCGACGTGACACCCGTGGTCGCCGCGACCGTCGTGTTGGTCACCGCGACCGTCCCGGCGGCGTCGGTCAGCGCGATGCCGTCGGCGTCGGCGCTCGAGGCGATCGTCACGTCGTTGACCGTGGCGCCGCTGGTGATCGCGCTGCCACCGGAGATGCCGATCGCCGTTCCGGTCGGGTTGATCGCCACGCCGGCGACGGTGGCCCCGTCGGCGAGCACCACCACCGACCCGGTCGACGCCGTCAGCAGCGGTCGGCTGGCGGGGGTGCCGGTGAACAGGGTCGCCGTGCCGACCACGAGGCTCTGGGCCTCGCCGATCAGCTTCTGGTTGGCCTTCAGCGCGATCCCTCCGTTCTGGCCCGCGGAGGTGCCGTCGCCCTTGAACACGAAGATGTAGTCCCCCGCGCTCGACGCCGTCTGCGCTTGGGCGAGCGTGTGGAACGGCGAGACCGACCGTCCGTCGTTGGCGCCGGCGTCGTTGTTGCGCACGTACCAGACGCGGTTGACGACATGGATCGTCGCCGTCGCGGTCGAGGTGGTCGACCCACCGTCAGAGACGGTGAAGCTGAAGGTATCGTCGCCGACGAAGCCGACCGCCGGCGTGTAGATGAACGTCCCGTCGGCGTTCAGGACGACCAAACCGCCCTGAGCGGTCGCGAAGGTCCCGGCGACCGCGGTGAGCGGGTTGCCCTCGGGATCGGTGGAGTTCGAGAGTACCGTCCCCGACACGCTCGACGACGGCTTCGCCGGGCTCGTCCCCACGCCGAAGACCGTGTTTCCCACCGCTCCCGAGAACGCGACCGGGCGAGCGACCGGGGGCTGGTTGACATGGAGCACGGTGGCCGTGTTCGAGCCCTCGTTGGACACGTACGCCGTCTGGCCGTCGGGGCTCAGGGCGATCGCGTCGGGCGTCGTGCCCAGGGCAACGGGCGACCCGATCACCGCGTTGGTCGTGGCGTCGATCACGCTGAGGTTGTTCGATCCCGAGTTCGTGGCCAGGACGAGCTTCGGGACGGGGGCGGCCACGACACCGTAGGGCGCCGTGCCGACCCCTACGCTCGTGACCGCCGTCGGCGGCGTCGGCGTCGTGTTGAGAACCTTCACGCTGTTGTCGCCCGGACTGGCCACGTACCCGCGCGCCCCGGCGAGCGACAGATACGCCGGATGCACGCCCGTCGCGACGCTGCCGAGCACGCCGTTGGTGGCGAGATCGACCACGATCGTCTTGCCGTTACGGGCGTCCGACGCGTAGAGCCGGCCGCCGGACGCGGCCAGCCCGCTCGGCGCCGCGTTTCCGCCCAACGTGATCGTCGCGGTCACCGTGCCCGCCACCGGATCGACGACGCTCGCCGTGCCCGACAGGAGATTCGCCACGTAGACCTTGCCGCCGACCTCGACGACGCCGGCCGGATGGTCGCCCACGGTGACCGTCTTCACCACGGCGTTCGAAGCCGTGTCGATCACGCTCAGCGAATTGCCGTTGAAGTTGCTGACATAAGCCTGGGAGCCGCTTGCGTTCACCGCGACCCCATCCGGGAAGACCCCGACGGGAATCGTCGCCACCACGGCCAACGTCGAGGAGTTGATGACGCTGACGGTCCCGTCCCTCGAGTTCGTCACGTACACGCGGGTCGCGCTCGCCGCGATGCCCGTCGGCAGAGTTCCCACCGGCACGGATCCGGTCACGGTGACCGGGCCCGTCGCGACCGCGCTGAGCGCCTGCCGCCGCGCGGCGGCCCGCAACGCGCTGGCGTGCGCCGCCGGGGCGGCCGGGGTGGAGCTCCGCCCCACCGGGGCGATCAAGCCGAGCGAGGTCGCTGCCGCGACGGCGGCGTCCGAGCTGGCGATCGCCCGCGGCGCCGAGACCGGCTGACGATCCTGGGCGGCCACGCGAACGAGGCCCGTGTCACGCCCCGTGCGGCTCGCGCGTCGCACCCGCGCCGCAAGCGCCGACGGCAGCGCCGACGGCCGGGAAGCGGCAGCCGAACGCACCGAGTCCGACGCGGCGCGAGAGGCCGAAGCCCCCCCGAACACCCAAAGAAGACCGGCCACCACGACCCCCACCGCCATGGCGGAGAAAGCGACCCGACCGCCCCAGCTCTCAAGACCCCGCTTCAACATTTCCCACGCCGCGAATGGTAGAGGTAAGCGCACCCCCGGCGTCCGTCGCTTGACTTGCGCCCAGAGGCCAGGCAGGCTCCCGGCGCGCGGCCCGCACGCTGGGCGCCGCTCGCCGGGGGCGCCGCGGTCATCGTGCTGACCGCCGGGTGCCATGTGCGCGCCTGCGTCGGCTCGGGTTGCCAGAAGGCCATCGCCACGGCCAAGCTCGAGAGCACGACGAAGGACCTCGTCGGCTCCAAGTTCGCGGTCCGCGTCAACTCTCCCGACCTCGTCCAGGTCACAAAGGGCAGCACGCTCACGTGCACCGCAACCGACCCGAAGGGGTCAAGCGCACCGCCCTGCTCACCGTGGTCGACGAGCGGGGCGGCGTGAACTTCCGGCTTCGCCGGCGGTCTGTCACTCGCGGTCAGTCGAGCAGCCCAATGCGCTGGGCCCGCTGGACCGCCTCGGCCCGGTTGCGGACCTTGAGCTTGCGGTAGAGCGCGCTCGTGTGCTCCTTGATCGTGTGCGGCGACAGGTGCAGGGCGGCGGCGATCTCCCGGTTCGTCGAGCCCCCGGCCACGAGGTCGAGGACCTCGCGTTCGCGCGCCGAAAGCGGCGTCGCGTTGCCGTCGGTCGCGGGCGGGAAGACGTCCATGCCGAGCCCGACCATCTGGACGGCTCGGGCGATCTCGGTCGCCGGCCAGTCCTTGGGGATGAAGCCGAGCGCCCCGGCCGTCCGCGCCGAGGTCGGCGAGATCCGCCCGGCTCCGGAGATCAGGAGCACCTGGGTCATCGGCGACCGTTCGCGGAGCTGCTTGCAGATCTCCGGGCCGGACTCGGCCCCGATGAACAGGTCGACCAGGGCGACGTGCGGCTCGTATCGGGCGGCGAGCGCGTACGCCTCCTCGCTGTTGCGCGCGCTCAGGCACCGCTCGACCCACGACTGGTTGCCGAGCATCAAGCGGAAGCCCCAGTGGACCACGTCGTGGTCGTCGATCACCAGGATCCGCAGCTTGCGCCCGTCCCGCGCCAGGCGCTGGTCGAGCTGCTCGGTCGCGCTCGCCTCGGGTGCCGGCGCGTCGGCCTCGGCGGGGTCGAGCGTGCTCACTGCTCGCCGTCCCGCGGTACGACCAGGCGCACCTGCCAGGTGTTCTCGCCGCGCTTGCCGAACTCGATGATGCCCCCCGCGGAGAGCGCCTCGAAGCCCGCGAGCCTCAGGCCCATGCCGGCCTGGGTCGGCGCCTTGGTACCGACCCCGTCGTTGGTGACCTCGAGCACGAAGGCGTTCTCGTCGCTCGCCGTCCGCACGCCGATCCGGGTCGGTGTGGCGTGCTTGTGGGCGTTGCGCACCGCCTCGGCGAGGACCGACTGGGCCAGCGGCTCGAGCGCCGGCGGAACGTCGATCACGCCGTCGAGCGCAATCCCGACGTCCGCGTGCGTCAGGGCGAGGCGCTCGATCTCCTCGGCCAGTGTGGTCCGCGTCTCGGCGGCGCTGCGTCCGAGCGGGCGCTGGAGCGCGGTGCGCAGGTCAGCGAGCGCGACCTGGACCTCCTCGGCGCAGCGCGCCCGCGCGGCGGCGTCGAGCTCGTGGTCGCCCGAGAGGGCCAGCGATACGCCGAACAGCCGCTGGATCACCCGCTCGTGGACCTCGCGCGCCAGATCGAGGCGCTGCTCGAGCTGGACGGCGTTCTCCTGCTGGAGGGTGGCGACCCGGGCCATCGAGGCGAGCGCCGCGACCTTGCCGAGGATCCACAGGAGCTCGCGCTCGGCGTCGTCCATCGGCTGCGCCCGGCCGCCGCGGTCGGCGAGGATCACGCCCACCCAGTAGCCGCGGGCCGACATCGGCGAGCAGACCACCGTGGTCGTGCCGAGCAGCCGCACGTACTCGACCGGCAGCTCCTGCTCGAGGTCGTCGGTGCACTCGATCACGCGGTCGATCTCGAGCGCCCGCCGGGCGAGCGGCGCCGACTCGACGGTGAAGAAGTCCTTGGCGAAGACGGAGAGGTCGATGCCGTAGCTGCCGGCCGCGCGGACGCGGCGCCGGGCGGCGTCGTAGCGGAAGATGACCGCGCGCGTCAACGACGTCACCTCGCAGGTGACCTCGCACAGGCGGCCGTAGAAATCGTCCGCGTTCGGGTCGAGCTCGCCCTTGGCCAGGACTTCGGCAACCAACTCGATCGCCGCCACCTGAGGGTGCGAGAGCGGGCGGTTTTCGTACGCGTCGGACATTCGTTCGTGCCCCTTCCGGGTGGTTGCGTCCGATTATGGGCGTTTCGCCCGGCGCGCGGCCCGCGCCTCCTCCGAGTGTCGGGTCGCCCCCTCCGAACGGGGGGTATCCGCCGGCTCGGGCCAACCGAACACCCTTTCCCGCGTAACCCTCGGTGACATGAACGAGATCCCAAGCGAAAGCGCCTTCCTCTTTCCAGGCCAGGGCAGCTCAGTTGCCGAGGCCGGCCCCCTGGTCGCCGAGTTCTGCGGCGACCTCGCCGAACACTGCCGCGCGGCGGTAGGCGACGACCCGTTTGCCCGCGCCCTCGACAGCACCCGCTTCGCCCAGCCCGCGATCTTCCTGGCCAGCCTCGCCGGCTGGCGCTCGCTCGACGAGCCCCGCGCGGTCGCCTTCGCCGGCCACTCGCTCGGCGAGCTCTCGGCGCTGGCCGCCGCCGGCGGCCTCGACGCCTACGACGCCCTCGAGCTGGTGATCCTCCGCGGCGCCCTGATGGCCGAGGCGGCCGACCGGGCTCGCGACGGCGGCATGCTCGCCGTGATCAAGGCGACCGTCGAGCAGGCCCAGCAGCTCGCCGACACCTACGGCGTCACCCTCGCCAACGACAATGCCCCAGGCCAGGTCGTCCTCTCCGGCCGCGGCAGCAGCCTCAAGGAGGCCGCCGCCGGGGCACGGACGATCGGCGTGCGCGCGATCGTGCTCGACGTGGCCGGCGCGTTCCACTCGCCGGACATGGCGTCCGCCTGCCCGAGCTTCCGACGCGCCCTCGGCAAGGCGACCGTGCGCGAGACGTCCGCCCCGGTGATCAGCGGCCTGACGGCGCGTCCCTTCACCGACGTCCGCGGACAGCTGGCGGCGGCGCTGACCCGGCCCGTCCGCTGGCGGGAGACGATGACCGCGCTCGAGGCCGCCGGAGCGCGCGCCTTCGTCGACGTCGGACCCGACCAGGTGCTCGCCCGGCTGGTGCCCCGCAACCTGCCCGAGCACAAGGGCATCTCGATCGGGGAGCTTCATGGCGTCCACGCCTGAGATGACCGTCTCCACCGCGCCGCTCCAAACGGGGGCGGCGGCGCTCCGGACCGCCGGAATCGTCGGCCTCGGCACGGCGCTGCCCGAGCACGTCGTCTCCAACGCCGAGGTCGCGGCCCGGCTCGGCGTCGACGAGACGTGGATCGTGCGCCGGACCGGGATCCATGAGCGCCGCCACGCGGCGCCCGAGATCAAGCTCGTCGCCCTGGCCATCGAGGCCGGGCGAGCCGCGCTCGAGGACTCGGGGATCCCCCCGGTGGAGGTCGACCTGGTCGTCGTCGCCACGCTCTCCCACGAGCTCTCCACCCCGAACGCCGCGCCGCTCATCGCCCACGGGCTCGGCGCCACGCGGGCCGGAGGATTCGACCTCGGCTGCGCGTGCACCGGCTTCGTCGCCGGCCTCGCCAGCGCGAGCGCATGGATCGAGTCCGGACGTGCGAAGACGGCGCTGATCATCGGCGCCGAGCTGATGTCGCGCCACACCGATCCCTCGGACAAGCGGACGGCCGCGCTCTTCGGCGACGGCGCCGGCGCCGTGGTCATCACCGCCGGCGGGGCGGGCACGATCGGCCCGGTCATCCTCGGCGCCGACGGCTCCTGCGGCGAGATGATCACGAGCAACCCGGAGACCAAGGCGATCATCATGGACGGCCACGAGACCTTCAAGCAGGCCGTCGCCCGACTCGCCGAGTCCTCGCGCCAGGCCTGCGCGGCCGCCGGCGTGACCCTCGCGGACATCGACCTCTTCGTCTACCACCAGGCCAACGGCCGCATCACCTCGGCGCTCGGCGAGCGCCTCGGTCTCGATTCGGCCCGCGTCGTCGACTGCATCGCCGAGCTCGGCAACACCTCGGCGGCGAGCATCCCTCTGGCGCTCGGCCACGCCCGCACGGCCGGCCAGCTGCGCCCGGGCCAGCGCGTCCTGCTCGCCGCGGTGGGCGCCGGCTTCACCTGGGGCGCGATCGTCGTCGAATGGGGCGAGGCGCCCTCCCCGAACGGGGCGGTGAGCGCGTGAGCAAGCCACGCCCAGCGGACGCCTGCGCCCTGGTCACCGGAGCGTCCAAGGGAATCGGCGCCGCGACGGCGCTCGCCCTGGCCGGCGACGGCTGGCCGGTCGTCGTCAACTACCGCACCGACGAGGCGGGAGCCGCGCGGACGGTGGCGGCGATCGCGGCGGCCGGCGGTCGGGCGGTGGCGCTCCAGGGCGACATCGCCGACGAGCCGACCGAGGTGCTCGAGCAGGCCCAGAGCGAGCTCGGGCCGGTCCTCGCCCTGGTCAACAACGCCGGCGTGCGCGCCGACAACCTTGCACTCTCGATCTCCGACGAGGACTGGGATCGCGTCGTGCGGACCAACCTCACAGCTGCCTTCCGCCTCACCCGGGGTGCGCTCCGCGCGATGATCCGCGCCCGCTTCGGACGGGTGATCAGCATCGCCTCGATCGTCGGCCCGCGAGCCAACGCGGGCCAGGCCAACTATGCCGCCTCGAAGGCCGGACTGATCGCGATGAGCAACACCGTCGCGGTCGAGGTCGCCCGCCGCGGGGTCACCATCAACACGGTGGCGCCGGGGTTCATCGAGACCGACATGACCGCCGAGGTCCCGGACTCCGTGCTCGAGGCCGTTCCCGCCCGGCGCGCCGGGACGCCCGAAGAGGTGGCCGCCTGCGTGCGGTTCCTCGCCTCGGACGCGGCGAGCTACGTAACCGCCAGCACCGTCTACGTCGACGGGGGCCTGGCCGCATGACCCATCAACCGAACGGAGCCAACGTGTCTCAAGCTGTCACCGCCGAGCAGGTCGAGCAGGTCGTCAAGAACTCGCTCGAGAGCTTCGGGGCCGACCCCGATGAGATCAACCGCGACGCCGAGCTCACAGCGCTCGACATCGATTCGCTCGACCTCGCCGAGCTTTCCCAGATCGTCGAGGAGCAGTTCGGCGTGAACCTCACCAGCAGCGACGTCAAGGCGATCGTCACCGTCGGCGACGCCGTCGACCTGATCGTCGAGCGTGCATAGTGACCCTCTCCGCCCACAAGGCACCGCGATGACCGATGTCGTGATCACCGGCATGGGCGCCGTGACGCCGCTCGGCGTCGGCGCCCGGACCCTCCACGAGCGCTGGACCGCCGGCGTCTGCGGCGTGCGCGACGGCGAGGCGCCCTGCGCCGACTTCGAGCCCACCGACTTCCTCTCGCGCAAGGAGGCGCGGCGCGCCGATCGCTGCACGCAGTTCGCCATCGCCGCGTCGGAGGAGGCGCTGCACGATGCCGGCTGGGACGCCGGCGAGCTTCCCTACGACCCGCGCCGGATCGGCTGCATCATCGGCACCGGGATCGGCGGGATCGGGACCCTCGAGCACAACCACACGCTGCTCGAGCGCGACGGCGCCAAGGCCGTCTCGCCGCTGGCCGTGCCGCTGATGATGAGCAACGCCCCGGCTGCCGCCGTGAGCATGCGCCACGACCTCCGCGGTCACGTCTACGGCATCGTCTCGGCCTGCGCGGCCGGGGCCCACGCGATCGGCTCCGCGGTGCGGGCGATCCAGGCCGGCGACGCCATCGCCGTGGTCACCGGGGGCGCCGAGGCGGCACTCACCCCGCTCTCCAAGGCTGCCTTCGCCGCGCTCGATGCCACGTCGACGAGCGGCATCTCCCGGCCCTTTGACATTCGCCGCGACGGCTTCATCATGGGCGAGGGCGCCGGCGTGCTGATCCTCGAGGACGGCGACGCGGCGCGCGCCCGGGGCGCTCGGATCCTCGGCACCGTCCGCGGCTACGGAGCGACGTCCGACGCCTTCCACCTGACCGCCCCCCACGAGCGGGGCGAGGGCGCCCAGGCGGCGATCGAGTCCTGCCTCCGCGACGCCGGGCTCGGCGCGGCGGACATCGACTACGTCAACGCCCACGGCACTTCGACGCCGCTCAACGACCGCGCCGAGACCTTCGCGCTGAAGGCGGCCTTCGGCGAGTACGCCGCGGGGATGCCGATCTCCTCGACCAAGTCGGCGATCGGGCATCTGCTCGGCGCCGCCGGGGCGGTCGAGGCCGTAGCCACGCTCCTGGCGCTGCGCGACCGCATCGCCCCCCCCACGCTCGGGTGGGAGGAGCGTGACCCCGATCTCGACCTCGACTACGTGCCGGGGACGGCGCGTCCGTTCGAGGTTGCGGACGGGCGCCGGGCCACCGCGATCTCGAACTCCTTTGGCTTTGGCGGGCACAACGTCGTCCTATGTCTGGAGGCAGCATGAGCCTGAAGCTGGCCCCGCGTCCCGATGAACGCCTGACCGCACTCGAGCGCCTCGAGGTGCTCTGCGATCCCGGCTCGATCAGCCTCGTGCGCACCGAGGTGCGCTCCCGGCGCATGGGAGAGAAGGCGCGCGGCGGCGACGGCGTGCTCGGCGGCAGCGGCCGCGTCGACGGCCGGCCGGTGTTCTGCTTCGCCCAGGACGCCTCCTTCGTCGGCGGCTCGCTCGGCGCGGCGCACGCCGACACCGTCGTCCAGGTGCTCCAGCTCGCCGGCCGGGCCGAGGTGCCGGTGATCGGGTTCATCGAGTCGGGGGGAGCCCGGATCACCGAGGGGCTGTCTGCCCTCGGTGGCTACGGCCGGATCTTCCGCGAGCACGTCGCCCTCTCCGGACGCGTCCCACAGATCTCGGTGGTCTGCGGTCCGTCCGCCGGCGGAGGCTCCTACGCCCCGGCGCTGACCGACTTCGTGATCATGACCCAGGAGGCGAGCATGTTCCTCACCGGACCCGCGGTGGTCAAGCGGGTCATGGGCGAGGATGTCGACGGGGCGACCCTCGGCGGACCGCGGGTCCACGAGCGCAACGGCGTCTGCCACATGGTCGCGCCGACCGAGGTCGACGCGGCGCTGCTCGCCCGCGACCTCCTCGACCACCTTCCGCAGTCGAGCGCCGAGCCGCCGATGCGCTGGCCGGCCGTCGCCTCCCCCACCTACCCGCCCGACGCCTGCGTGCCGGCCGACGAGCGTCGCGTCTACGACATACGCGAGGTCGCCCGGTCGCTCGTCGACGGCGGGCGCCTGCTAGAGATCTCGCCGAAGTACGCGCGCAACATCGTCTGCGCGCTCGCCCGCCTCGACGGTCGGTCTGTCGGGATCATCGCCAACCAGCCGCGCTATCTCGGCGGCGTGCTCGACAGCCACGCGGCGATGAAGGCGGCGCGCTTCGTACGTACGTGCAACCTGTTCGGGCTGCCGATGGTCGTGCTCGTCGACACCCCGGGCTTCCTGCCGGGCACCAGGCAGGAGAAGGGCGGGGTCATCCGTCACGGAGCGAAGCTCGTCCACGCCTTCGCCGAGGCGACGGTCCCCCGGGTGACGGTGGTCGTCCGCAAGGCGTTCGGCGGCGCCTTCATCGCCATGAACGCCAAGGACCTCGGCGCCGACTTCGTGTTCGCCTGGCCGACTGCCCAGCTCGGGGTGATGGGCTCGACGCAGGCGATCGAGATCGTCAATCGCCGCGAGATCGCCGGCGCCGACGACCCGGCGCGGGCGCGCGAGGCGCTCGCCAAGGCCTACACCGCTGAGCACCTGCTCGCGGCCACGGGTGCCGCCGACGGCTTCATCGACGAGGTCATCCCCCCGTCGGAGACGCGCCGCCGGCTCGTCTCGGTCTTCGACAGCATGGACAACGTAGGCCGCCGCCAGCGGCCGCAGCGCGGCGGCAACATTCCTCTGTGAACTGGTCGGATCCGTTCGAGGCCCTGGAGACCGGGGCCTCGTTCACCACGGGCGCGCGGACGATCACCGAGCAGGACGTCGACGCGTTCGCGGCGCTGACCGACGACAGGCACCCGCAGCACGTCGACGCCGAGTGGTCGGCGACGAGCGCGTTCGGGGAGCGCGTGGCCCACGGGATGCTGCTCGTGTCCTGCGCCGTCGGCCTGGTTCCCTTCGACCCGAACCGCGTGATCGCGCTGCGGCGACTCGACGAGGTGGTGTTCAAGCGGCCCGTCAGGTTGGGAGATACGATCCGCGTCCGGGGCGCGGTCATTGCCCTTCGTCCGATCGGTGAGGAGGCCGGGCTCGTGCAGTGGCGGTGGTCGGTCATGAACCAGCAGGACCAACTCGTCGCCCGCGCCCTCGTCGAGGTTCTCTGGCGCGGAGACGCGGCCCGATGATCCTCGCCGACAAGCGGCTCCTTATCACCGGGGTCATCACCCGCGACTCGATCGCCTTCGATGTCGCGCGCCGGGCCCAGCTGGCCGGCGCCGAGATCGTCCTGACCGGCTTCGGACGGGCCCGACGGATGACCGAGCGGGCGGCCAAGGGGCTGCCATCGCCGGTCGACGTGCTCGAGCTCGACGTCAACGAGCCCGACAACCTGACCGCGCTGGCCGAGGATCTCGGCGAGCGGTGGGATGCGCTCGACGGCGTCCTCCACGCTATCGCCTTCGCCCCCGAGGACGCCCTCGGCGGGGCGTTCCTCTCGACGCCGTCACAGAGCGCGATCACGGCCTTTCAGACCAGCGCCTTCTCGTTGAAGGCCCTGGCAGCGGCCGTGCTGCCGCTGCTCGAGCGCGCCGAGGGCGGCGCGAGCGTGGTCGGGCTCGACTTCGACGCCCGCGTGGCCTGGCCGGTCTACGATTGGATGGGCGTGGCCAAGGCGGCGCTCGAGAGCGTCTCGCGCTACCTGGCCCGCGACCTCGGGCCGCGCGGGGTCCGCGTGAACCTCGTCTCGGCGGGGCCGATCCAGACGCTCGCCGCCGGCGGCATCCCCGGCTTCGAGAACCTCGCGACGGTCTGGCAGAAACAGGCCCCGCTCGGCTGGGACGTGCGCGACCCGGGCCCGGTCGCCGACGCCACCTGCTTCCTCCTGTCGCCGCTGGCGCGGGGCATCAGCGGCGAGATCCTCCACGTCGACGGCGGCTTCCACGCGATGGGAGCGCCGCTCCGATGACCGTGCTGTTGACCGGGGCGACCGGCTTCCTCGGCATGGAGGTACTCGTCCGCCTGCTCGAGGAGCAGCCCGACTCGGAGATCATCGCGCTCGTCCGGGCCCGCGATCGCGAGGGCGCGGCGGCGCGCGTGGACACCGTCCTCGCCCAGCTCTACGACAACCCGCCGCCCGGCGCCGCGGCGCGGATCCGCGCGCTCCCCGGCGACGTCAGCACCGAGGGCCTGGGGCTCAGCGCCGCGGACCGTCGCGTGCTCATCGACGAGACGACTTCGATCGTCCACTGCGCGGCGTCGATCTCCTTCGACCTCCCACTCGAGGAGTCCCGGACGATCAACACCGAGGGCACCAAGCGCCTCCTCGCGCTGGCCGGCGAGCTCGCCGATCTACGCCGGATGGTGCATGTCTCGACCGCCTACGTCGGCGGCCGCCACCGGGGCACCTTCGGGGAGGACGACCTCGACGTCGGCCAGGAGTTCCGCAACAGCTACGAGCAGTCGAAGTTCGAGGCCGAACTCGAGGTGATGGCGAGCGACCTCCCGCTGGTCATCGCCCGCCCGAGCATCGTCGTCGGCGATCGCCACAGCGGGTGGACGCCCGCCTTCAACGTCATCTACTGGCCGCTGCGCGCCTTCGCCCGCGGGATGCTCGACGAGGTTCCGGCCAACCCCGACGGCGTCATCGACGTGGTCCCGGTCGACTACGTCGCCGACGCCCTGATCCACCTCCTGCGCCACTCCGAGCCGACCGGAGCGATCAACCTGGTGGCCGGCCGCCAAGCGGTCACCAACGCGCACCTGATCGGACTCGCCTGCCGGGCCCTCGGCCGCCCGGCGCCGCGGATCAACAACGATGCGGCGATGATCGAGGAGGCCTCGGCCTACCTGCCCTACTTCGACGTCGCCACCCGCTTCGACGATCGCCGGGCCCGGAGCGTGCTCGAGCCGGCGGGGATCGCCACCGACGAGCTCGAAGCCTATTTCCCGGCCATCATCGACTATGCTCAACGCGCCCGCTGGGGGAAGACCCCGCTCACCCGCGAGGGCGCCCAGCTCGCCCGGACGACCTGACCATGACCGCCCGCCGCTCCGCGCCGCCCTCGACGCCGTCCCGCGCCCCGGTGCGGCGGGGCTGCCGCGTGCTGGCGCCGCTGCTCGTCCTCGCCGCCTGGGTCGGCGCCGGGGCGCCCGTCGCCGCGGCGGCCACCCCGTTGCTGCTGGGCGTGGCGTCGCCGTCGACCACCGTCGGCCTCCAGATCTACGACCACGTAAACCTGTCGGGCGGCAGCGCGCCGACGGGCACCATCTCCTTCGCCCTCTACGGTCCGGGCGACAGCAACTGCTCATCGGCGATCTTCACCACGACGACGACCGTCTCGGGGACGGGCTCCGCCGACTCGGCTCGCTACAACACCGCCGCGGCCGGCACCTACCGCTGGCGGGCCTTCTACAACGGCGATGCCCACAACAGCCCGGTAAGCACCCCCTGCGGGAGCGCGGACCAATCGGTGATCGTCGGCCGGGCGACCCTCGGCGAGCCGACGACCGCAACCCGGACCGGAGGTCTGCTCCAGGCGACGGCCACGCTCATCGGCGGCTGGTTCCCGACCGGCACGATCACCTTCAAGCTGTTCGGGGCGGGCGACACGTTCTGCGCCGGCGCGCCGGTCTTCACCTCGACGGTGCCGGTCAGCGGTGCCGGGAGCTACGGCTCGGGCACCTTCGCCCCGACGGTGGCCGGGACCTACAAGTACACGATCCGCTACAGCGGCGACGCCAACAACCTCGGGATCGGACCCACGGCCTGCCTCGACGCGAACGCGCAGGTCTCGATCACGGCTGCCGAGATCGTCACGCCGCCGCCGCCGCCGCCACCGCCACCGCCGCCGCCGCCACCGCCGCCACCACCACCGCCGCCACCGCCGCCGGCACCACCACCGCCGCCACCACCGGCGCCACCACCACCGGCGCCACCGCCGCCACCACCACCACCGCCACCGCCGCCACCG
>JBPCNA010000185.1:0-4961 GCA_051001735.1 Solirubrobacteraceae bacterium | reverse complement strand
GCTCCCGCCGGGGCGCAGGCGTCGCCGCCGGCCCCGGCCGCCGCCCAGACACCCGTCGAGCGCGCCCTCTACCACGACGGCCCGACCGGGCGCTACCTCCTCGACGGCCAGTGGCTGTTTCGCTTCGACGACGGCGTCGGCCTCAGCCAGGGCTTCGCCCAGCAGGACTCGACCGACGGCTGGCAGCCGATCAGCGTCCCGAACGCCTGGAACGCCACCGACGAGCGGCGGGCGAGCTTCGAGGGGACCGTCGCCTGGTACCGCAAGGACTTCCGCCTCCCCCCGGGACCGGCGACCTCGTCCTGGGTCGTGCGCTTCGAGTCGGTCAACTACCGGGCGACCGTCTCGCTCAACGGCCACCCCATCGGCGTCCACGCCGGCGCCTACCTGCCCTTCTCCTTCGAGCTTCCGCGGGCCCTCCTGCGGCCGGGCGCCGCCAACCGGTTGACGCTGATGGTCGACGACCGGCGCCGGCCGACCGACTTCCCCCCGGCCGGGGTCACCGCCGACGGAGGACTGGCCGGCGGCTGGTGGAACTACGGCGGGCTCCTGCGGGAGGTCTACCTCGACCGGGTCGACCGGGTCGGCTTCGACGCCGTCCAGGTGCTCCCGCGCCTCGCCTGCCCGACCTGCCCGGCGACCGTCGACTTCCACGTCACCGTCCACAACCACGCGGCCGGCGCCGAACGGGTCCACCTCGGCGTCCGCTACGGCTCGGCGGCCGCCACGCTCCGGGCGCGCTCGCTCGCCCCCGGGGCGACCGCGATCCTTGCCGGCAGCCTCCGCCTCGCCCACCCGATCCTCTGGTCGCCGGACCGGCCCCACCTCTACGACGTCTCGGTCGACGCGAGCGCCTCGGCGCCCGGCGGCGGCCTCACCCGCGCCGCCCACTACAGCCTCCGCAGCGGCGTCCGCCAGGTCCGCGTGACCCCCGACGGCCGGCTGATGCTCAACGGCCGGAGGCTCGACTTCCGCGGCGTCGGCCTGCTCGAGGACTCGCCGGGAGCGGGGGCGGCGATCGGCAACGACGTCCGCGAGCGGACGCTGGCCGAGGCCAAGGACCTCGGCGCGACGGTGATCCGCTCCCACTACCCCCTCTCGCCGCACACGGAGGAGCTGGCCGACCGGATGGGGATCATGCTCTGGTCGGAGATCCCCGTCTACGGGGTCAAGACCGCCTATCTGGCGGCGATCCACGACCCGGCGGTGGCCATGCTCCGGGCGAACATCCTCACCAACTCGAGCCACCCGTCGGTGATCGTCTGGTCGATCGCCAACGAGCTCTCGGTCAAGCCGGGTCCGGCCCAGGCCGCCTACATCCGCGACGCCGTCCGCGCGGCCCACTCGCTCGATCCGACGCGCCCGGTCGGGCTGGCCGTCGCCGGCTACCCCGGGCTCGACTGCCAGGCCGCCTACGCCCCCCTCGACGTGATCGGGCTCAACGACTATTTCGGCTGGTACCCCGGACCCGACGGGCAGATCGCCGACGCGAGCCTGCTCAGCGGCTTCCTCGACTCGGCTCGCGCCTGCTACCCCCGCAAGGCGCTCGTGGTCACCGAGTTCGGCGCCGAGGCCAACCGCCACGGTCCCGTCGAGGAGCGGGGCACATACGAGTTCCAGCAGGCCTTCGTCGACTACCACCTCGGTGTCTACGCCACAAAGTCCTACCTGAGCGGGGCGATCTACTGGGCGCTCGAGGAGTTCCGCGTCCGCCCCGGCTGGGCCGGCGGCAACCCGCACCCCGATCCGCCCCTCCACGAGAAGGGTCTGATCAGCTTCACCGGCGCCCGGAAACCGGCCTACAACGACGTCCGGGCCGCTTACCGGGCGACCCCGCAGCTGCGCTGAGCCCAGCGGGGGCCGGGCGTCGGCGGGCGTCGCTGCGTTACCATCCGTCGCGCAATGGCACGCAGTCAACCCACCAAGCTCGAGGTTTCCAGCCGCGAGAGCTCGGGCTCCCGCGCCGTCCGCCGCCTGCGCCGCGCCGGGATGGTCCCCGGTGTCCTCTACGGCGGGAGTGCCGACCCGATCGCCTTCGAGGTCGGGGCGCGGCCGCTGCGCCAGGCCCTCGCCGGCACCGGCGCCGTGCTCGACCTGAGCATCGACGGCGCCCCGGCGACCCCGGCCGTGCTCAAGGAGGCTCAGCGCGACGCCGTCCGCGGCCAGACGCTCCACGTCGATCTCGTCCGCGTGCGACTGGACATCGCGATCCACGCGACGGTCCCGCTCGAGCTGATCGGCGGCGACGACTCGCCCGGTGTCAAGGAGGGCGGAGTGCTCGAACAGATCGCCCACGAGTTGAACGTCGAGGCTCTGCCCACCTCGATCCCCGAGCTGATCACCCACGACGTCTCGGCGATGGACATCGGCGATGTCCTCACCCGCGAGGCCATCGTCGCCCCCGACGGCGTCACGCTGCTCGACGAGGCAGACCTCACCATCGCCATCCTCTCGCCGCCGCGCCTCCAGGCCGACAGCGAGCCGGAGATCGAGGGCGAGACCGAGCGCGTCGGCGACGCCGGGCCCGAGGCGGCCGCCTCGGGCGACGCGTAGCCGTCGCCGGCGCCGGGCACTCGGTCGGTCCCGGGTCGACGACCCGGCCCGCCTCGGGTGAGGCCAGTGATTTGATCCTCAAGCGCGGCACGCCGATCGACTGGCTGATCGTCGGCCTCGGCAACCCGGGCCGGGGCTACGACGGCACACGCCACAACGTCGGCTTCGCCGTGGCCGAGGAGCTCGCCCGGCGCTGGGAGCTCGGCCGGGCCTCCACGCGCTTCGTCGGACGGCTGCGCGAGGGCCGGGCCGGCCCCGGCGGCCCCCGGATCGCCCTGCTCGAGCCGCAGACCTTCATGAACGAGGCCGGCCGCTCCGTCGGGCCGGCCCGCGGCTCGCTGCGCGTCGAGCTCGACCGGCTCCTCGTCGTCCACGACGAGATCGACCTCCCCTTCGGCGAGGTGCGCGCCCGCCTCGGGGGTGGGCTCGCCGGCCACAACGGGCTGAAGTCGCTGCGCCGCGAGCTCGGCGCACCCGACTTCGCCCGCGTCCGCGTCGGCGTCGGCCGCCCCGACTCGACCGACCCGGAGATCGTCTCGGCCCACGTCCTCGGCCGCTTCGCCGAGCCGGCCGGCGACGTGCGCGCCCTCGTCGAGCGGGCGGCCGACGCGGTGGTCGAGATCGTCTCGGGCGAGCGCTCGCTTTGAGCCGTGGTCCGCTCACCCCATCGACCGACCGCCCCGGGACGCCGCCGGAGGCGCGCGTGACGGCGCTCCGCGGCCTGCTCAGCCACATCGCCCGCGACGAGGCCGCCGTCGGCCTCGCCCGGTCCGGCGGCGACGCGTTCTGCGCCAGCGCGCTCCGGCCGTTCCTCCTCGCCGCGCTGCTCGACGCCGTACCCGGCGCCCCCGGCCACGGCGGTCCGGCGATCGTCGTCGCCCCCGACGATCGCTCGGCCCGCGATCTGGCCGGCGACCTGGCCGGCTGGCTCGGCCCCCGCCCCGTCCGCTACTACCCCTCGCGCGGCGTCACCTACGAGTCGCACCTCGCGCCGCCGCCCCACCTCGTCGGCCTGCGCATCGCCGCCCTCGACGCGCTCCTGGCCGACGGCGGCGGCGACGGTCCGGTGGTGGTCGTCTCGGCGTCGGCGCTGGCCGAGAAGGTCCCCGACCCGGCGCTCCGGCCCCACTCCTTCGAGCTCCGCGTCGGCGAGCTCCTCGACCTCGACGAATGCAGCCAGGCCCTCGTCGAGAGCGGCTACGAGCGGGTCGAGCAGGTCGACGACCGCGGCCAGTTCGCGGTGCGCGGCGGGATCCTCGACGTCTACCCGGCGACCGGCGAACGGGCGGTGCGGGTCGAGCTCTTCGACATCGAGATCGAGTCGCTGCGGACCTTCTCGACCTTCACCCAGCGCTCGCTCGACTCGCTCGAGGCCGTCGAGGTGGCGCCGGCCGCCGAGCTCGCCCTCGCCCACCGGATCGACGCCGGTGACCTCGTCGACCTCGGCGACGAGCGCCCCGACATCGCCGAGCTGCTCCCGGTCGAGCGCTTTGGCGCGCTGCTCGACCTCGTCCCCGGCTCGACGCCGGTCCTGATCGCCGCCGCCGAGGAGCTCGGGCCGACGCTCCGCGACCACTGGACCGACGTCTGCGCGGCCTTTCACGACGCCGATGCTCACCACCTCTACGTGCCGCCCGCCGAGATCGAGCGCGAACTCGCCGCACGCTCCCACGTCCGCCTGCACTCGGTCAGCGGGGCCGCCCCGCTCGAGTTTCACGCCCAGGCGGCCGGCAGCGCCGCACGCTCGCTGGCCGAGGCCGAGGCCGGGCTCGAGAAGCTCCTGCGCTCGGACTACCGCACCGTCGTCACCTGGCCGCGGCGCGGCGAGGGCGAGCGGGCCGCCCATAACCTCGCCCGCCTCAGCGCCGGCTGGCTCGACGCGCCCGGCGCCGCCACCGCCTCGGGCGGCCTCAGCTTCGCCCACGCGAGCCTGCGCGACGGCTTCGTCGCGCCGAGCTTCGGGCTCGCGGTGATCCCCGAGCACCGGCTCTACCGCCGGCGCCGGGCCCAGCAGTCGACGCCGTCGGTCGGCCGCCGCGGAGCGCTGCGGTCAGGCGTCTCCCTGCGGACCGGCGACATCGTCGTCCACGAAGCCCACGGGATCGCCCGCTTCGCGGGCTTCGACACCCGCACCGTCTCCGGCGTCACCCGCGACTACCTCTACCTCGAGTATCAGGGCGACGACCGCGTCTACGTCCCGACCGACCAGCTCGCCCGGATCTCGCGCTACGTCGGCGCCGGCGGCGACCATCCGCCCCTCTCCAAGCTCGGCGGTACGCGCTGGGACACGATGAAGGCGCGCGCCCGCCACGCCGCCCAGGGGGTCGCCGGCGAGCTCCTCCAGCTCTCCACCGAGCGCCAGCGCCGCGGCGGCCACACGGTCGCCCCCAACGGCGAATGGCAGAGGG
>JBPCNA010000184.1:0-33635 GCA_051001735.1 Solirubrobacteraceae bacterium | reverse complement strand
ATGGCGCCACAACCGGCTGGCCAGCCCTTCTTCCTCTGGTGTCCTCTCTCGACCCGCCCCGCCCCACCCCCCCGACCCGGTCGGCCACGCCGAGCTCGACGGCGAGGTCGGCCAGCGCCCCTCGTTCGGGCCCGTCGCCGATCACCAGGTAGTCGATGTCGGGCAGCAGGGCGAGCGCCCGTAAGACGTCGGCGTGGCGCTTGCGGGCGACCAGGTGCCCGACGGTCGCCAGCAGGGGCTCCGGCGCCCGCCCCGGGAGCCCGGCGGCCGCGGGAACGTCGGTGCCGAGGGTGACCACCCGCGTCGACCGGGCCCCATGCTCGCGGGCCCGCCGCTCGATGCCCCGGCTGTTGGCCAGCACCAGGCGGGCGCCGCCGAGCGCCCGTCCGACGGCGGCCGCCCCCCCCGGGACCCGCGTGCTCGTCCAGAGCACGTCCCCGCCGTGGACGGAGACGACGAGCGGCGCCCGGACCCGCGCCCGCAGGACGGCGTCGCCGGCGGGGACGGCGTTGTGGGCGTGGATCACGTCGAACGGTCCGGCCCGCCGCAACGCCAGCGCCAGGGCCGGCGCCGCCCACGCCCCCCACGTGGCATAGGCGCGCCCGCGCCGGGGCGAGAAGTAGCGGACGTAGCGCACGACGAGGCCGTCGCGGACCTCGACCGACGGCTGTTCGAGCAATCGGCGGAGCTCGTGTCCCGTGAAGGAGTCCGCCGGCGGAACAACCCGGTGGAGGACGAACACGCTGACATCGGCCCCGGCATCGCGGGCGGCCACCGCCTGGCGGTGGGCCCAGACGCCGAGCACCGGGTCAGCCGCCCGAGGATAGAACTCTGCGACTACTGCTACCCGCACCGGCGATGCACCGCCAGCGTCCGTTGGGACTCCGCCGCGCTCAGATACGGTCGATCGCGGAGGAAGGCCCGCGCCTCGGCGATCGCCTCCGCGCGGGGATAGGCGTCCCCCGCCGGCCGCGACCGGTGGCCGATCGGCGTCGCATCGACCACTCCCAACCGCCAGCCGTGCTCGGCGGCGAGCGCCGCCCAGTGGGCATCGAGCCCCCAGCCCATCCGCAGCCCGGGAAAGGGGAGCAGTGCGGCGAAGGTGTCGCGGTGGAGCGCGGTGACCGGGCCGATCTCGACGAAGCGCGTCTCCCGCACGAGGCTGCCGGTCCGCCGACGCGTCAGCCGCCAGGCGGCGTGCGAGCGCAGTCGGTGGGCCGGTTGGGCGAGCCGCAGGTCGCAGCGCTCGGCCAGTCCGAGGAAGCGGTCGAGGAAGCCCGAGGGCAGCTCGACGTCGTCGTCGACCACGACGATCCAGTCGTAGCCGTCCGCCGCGTGTCCCGCGAGCAGGGCGTTGACGTTCTCGAACTTGCCGCCGGACCCCGGCGGTCCGACGGCCCGCGTCACCAGATGCCGCGAGCGACCGAGCTCGGCGGCGGCCCGGGCGACCAGGGCCCGGTGCTCCTCGCGGACGACCGTCACCACCAGCACCCGTCGCCGCGGCCCGCCGAGCCGCCGCGTCCGCAGCAGGAGCGAGACGTCGAGGAGCCGGTCGGCCAGCGCGCGGACGACGTCTCGCCGCCCACCGACGGTCCCGCTCTCGCCGGAGAGGAAGTCGTCTGCCGGGGTCACGGCCGGCGCGGCGGCCCCGCCCGGCGGCCCGCCTCCGCCGGCGTCGCCCCCGAGAGCGGCGGTGATGATCCCGGCGACGCAGGCGCAGACGCGGCCGGCGCTGTGGGCGACGCTGACCAGCCCGAGCGGACAGCGGCGGCGAGCGGTGTGCCAGAGGCAGCCGGCGAGGACGCGCAGCTCGGCGGACGGACGCGGCGGCGTCCGCTCGGCGTCGAAGCGGCGGACCTCGATCCCCAGGCCGAAGGCGGCCCGGGCCAGCCGAGGCAGCCGGGCGTCGGCGCCGGTCCGGCGGTGATCGAGCCCGGCGGCGGCGACATAGCGGATCGGGCCGCCGTGCCGGCTCTGCCACTCCTCCTCGTCGCCGCCCCCCGAGCGGCGCTCGTCGAACTCGCCGGCGGCGGCGAAGGCGGTCCGGCGGATCGCCATGTTGGCGCCCCAGGCGTGGTCGGCCCAGGCGTCGTCGGGGCCGAGGTCGAGCGAGGTGATCGGCGGCGCCTCGCGGCCGCAGCCGCCCGGTCCGCCGTCGAGGCGGGCGCGCATCGGCCCCGTGAAGACGTCGACGTCCGGCTCGGCTCGCGCCGCGGCGATCAGGGCGTCGAGCCACCCGGCGCCGACCTCGACGTCGTCGTCGACATAGACGACGAGCTCGCCGTCGGTGGCCCGCAGCCCGGCGTTGCGGGCGACGTTGAGGCCGCGGTGGGCGCCGAGCGAGCGGTAGGCGGCGCCGTGCCGCTCGGCGAGGGCGGCGCTCGGACCGACGGGGCCGTCCTCGACGACGAGCACCTCGACCCCGGCGGCGACGGCCTGGGGCGTTATCGAAGCGAGCGCGACCGCCAGATAATCCGGCCTCCCCCGGGTAGGAACGATGATCGAGGCGGCCGGGGGCATCTCCCGTCGAGAGTCTAGGCTCGACTCTTGATCCTCTTCCTCCACAACCGCTACCGGACGCTCGGTGGGGAGGAGCGCGTCGCCGCCGACCTGCTCTGGCTCGTGCGCGAGCACCTGTCCGAAGATGCCGAGATTCTGGAGCGCGACTCGGCGGACCTCGGCCGCCGGGCGGCGGCGACGGGGATGCTCCGCGGCGGGCTCGATCCCGCAGAGGTCGGCCGGGCGGTGCGGCGGACGGGGGCGCGGGTCGTCCACGCCCACAACGTCAACCCGGCCTTCGGCTGGCGGGCGCTGGCGGCGGCGCGCGAGGCGGGGGCGCGGGTCGTCCTCCACCTCCACCAGTACCGCCTGGTGTGCGCGGTCGGGGTCTGCTTCACCGAGGGCGCGGAGTGCACCCGCTGCCACGGGCGCAACACGTTTCCCGGGGTGCTCCGCCGCTGCCGGGGGAGCGCGTCCGAGGCGGCGGTCTACGGGGCCGGGCTCGCCCTCTGGCAGCGGCGGCTCGCCGCCCAGGTCGACGCCTTCGTCGTGCCGAGTCGCTTCGCCGCGGAGCGGCTCGAGGTACTCGGCGCGCCGCTCGGAGCGACCCACGTGCTTCCGCCGGTGATCCGAGAGTTCGTCGCCGGCTCGCGCGTCGGCGAGGGGGGCCACGCCCTGTTCGTCGGGCGCCTGGCCGCCGAGAAGGGGGTCGACGTGGCGATCGAGGCCTGCCGCCGGGCGGGCGTCCCGCTGGTGGTGGCGGGTGACGGGCCGCTGCGGGAGGGCCTCGACGGCGCTCGCCTGGTCGGCCGGGTCAGCGACGCCGAGTTGGCCGGGCTGCGGGCGGCCGCCGGCGTGGCCGTCGTTCCGTCGCGCTCGGCCGAGACGTTCGGCCTCGCGGCGGCCGAGGCGATGGCCGCCGGCCTGCCGGTCGCCGCCTCGCGGGTCGGGGCCCTCCCGGAGCTCCTCGGCGATGAGGGCCTCGTCGCTCCCGGAGACCCGGCCGCCCTCGCCGAGGCGATCACGCGGCTGCACGGCGACGCGGCGGCCGGCGAGCGGGCGCTGCGGCGGGCGCGGTCGCTCGTCTCGGCCGAGGTCGTCGCGCCGGCGCTGGCCGCGATCTACGGGTCGCTCTAGTGATCTGCGCGCGGGCCGCCTGCGCCGCCGCCGGCGCCGGGCCCGCGAGGGAGGCCAGGGCGGCGGTCAACGACATCAGGCTTGTCCGCCGCACCGGCTGAGGCTACCCGCCCGGCGCGAGCGCACGGCGGGGATCACTCGTAGGATGGCCGTTCGTGGTCGGCCGCCTCACCGCATCCCCGTCTCCCGGCCGCCGGCGCGGCGGAGGCTGACGGTGCGAGCGGTCGTCACCGGAGGCGCCGGCTTCATCGGCTCGAACCTGGCCGATGCCCTGCTCGGGGCGGGCGCCGAGGTGACCGTCATCGACAACCTCTCGACCGGGCGCGAGGCGAACCTCCACCAGGCGCTCGAGCGGGGCGCCCGGCTGCGGGTGATCGACGTCCTCGACGCCGACGACGTCAACGCCGCCTTCGACGAGGACCAGCCCGACGTCATCTTCCATCTCGCCGCCCAGATCGATGTGCGCAAGTCGCTTTCGCGGCCGGCCTGGGATGCCGAGGTCAACGTGATGGGGACGATCAACGTGCTCGAGGGGGCGCGCCGGATCGACGGAGTGCGGCTGGTCAACAGCTCGACCGGCGGGGCGATCTACGGCGAGGCGGAGCTCCGGCCGACGCCGGAGACGGCCCCGGCGCGCCCGGGGGCGGCCTACGGCCAGAGCAAGCTGTCGGCCGAGGGCTATTGCGACCTCTACGCCCGCCTCTACGGACTGCGGGTGGTGACCCTCCGCTACGGCAACGTCTACGGCCCGCGCCAGGATCCGCTCGGCGAGGCGGGGGTGGTCGCGATGTTCTGCGGTCGGCTGATGCTCGGCGCCCGCCCGACGGTCTACGGCGACGGCCTCCAGACGCGCGACTACGTCTACATCGGCGACGTCGTCGAGGCCAACCTCGCGGCGGCGGCCCGCCGAGAGGTCAGCGGCCCGATCAACATCGGGACCGGCCGGGGGAGCTCAGTCCTCGATCTCGTCGAGGCGATGGGCGAGCTTGCCGGGGCCGGCGACTTCTCGCCGCTGTTCGAGCCGCCGCGGCTCGGCGAGCTGATGCACAGCTGCCTCGACGTGACGAGGGCGCAGGCGGCGCTCGGGTGGGCGGCGTCGACCGAGTTGCGCGACGGGCTCCGCCTGACCGTGTCGGCGACGGTGCCGGCGCCCAAGCCCTGAGCCGACGGCCGAGGGGCGGGGGCGGGGGCGAGGGCGAGGGCGAGGGCGAGGGGCGAGGGGCGGGGGGCGGACTAGCATCGAGATATGACGGATGTCGCCGAGCAGGCCGGTCCGCCGCTCGATCGGCGCCGGCGCCTCCTGATCCTCGGCATCTGCTGCATGAGTCTGCTGATCGTCGGTCTCGACACGACGATCGTCAACGTCGCGCTCCCGGCCATCCACCGGTCGTTCCACGCGTCCCTCACGGGACTGCAGTGGACGATCGACGCCTACACGCTGGTGCTGGCGAGCCTGCTGATGCTGGCCGGCTCGACCGCCGACCGGCTCGGGCGCCGGCGCCTCTTCCAGATCGGCCTCGTCGTCTTCTCGATCGGGTCGCTCATCTGCGCGTTGGCGCCGAGCCTCGAGCTGCTCGTCGCCGCCCGGGTCCTCCAGGCCATCGGCGGGTCGATGCTCAACCCGGTCGCGCTGTCGATCATCCGCAACGTCTTCGACGATCCCCGCGAGCGCGCCCAGGCGATCGGCCTCTGGGGCGGGGTGATCGGGATCAGCCTGGCCCTCGGTCCGGTGATCGGCGGCGCCCTGGTCGACTCGGTCGGCTGGCGGTCGGTTTTCCTCGTCAACGTCCCGGTCGGCCTGCTCGCGGTGCTCCTGACCGCCCGGTTCGTGCCCGAGTCGGGGGCTCCGCGGCCGCGGCGGATCGACGCGGTCGGGCAGGTGCTGGTGATCGCCCTGCTCGGGTCGCTGACCTCGGCGATCATCGAGGGCGGGCGCTACGGCTGGACGTCGGCGCCGATTCTCGGCCTGGCCGGCGTCGCCGTCGCCTCCCTGGTCGCCCTGGTGGGCTACGAGCTCCATCGCGATCAGCCGCTGCTCGAGCTCCGTTTCTTCGCGAGCGCGCCGTTCTCCGGGGCGAGCATGATCGCCATCTGCGCCTTCGCCGCGCTCGGTGGGTTCCTCTTCCTGAACACCCTCTACCTCCAGGAGGTCCGCGGGCTCTCGCCGTTGGAGGCCGGCCTCTACGTCCTGCCGATGGCGGGCATGACGGTCGTCTTCGGGCCGCTCTCGGGTCGGCTCGTGGCTCGGCGGGGAGCGCGGCTGCCGCTCGTCGTAGCCGGCTGTGCGTTCGTCGCGGCGGCGGTGATGCTGACCGGCCTCGGCGCCCACACGTCGCTCGCCTATCTGCTGGCCTCCTACTTCGTCTTCGGGCTCGGCTTCGGGCTGGTCAACCCGCCGATCACCAACACCGCGGTCTCCGGGATGCCCGGCTCCCAAGCCGGAGTGGCTGCCGCGGTCGCCTCGACGAGCCGCCAGGTCGGCGCGACGCTCGGCGTGGCCATCGCCGGGGCCGTGGCCGGGGCGTCCGGCGTCGGGGGCGTCGGCTTCGCGGCGGCCACCCGTCCGGCCTGGTGGATCATCGGCGGGCTGGGGGCGGCGGTGCTCGTCCTCGGCGTGCTGACCACGACAGGCTGGGCCGACCGGACCGCCGAGGCGACCGCCGACCGGTTCGGCGACGAGGCGCTCGCCGCCGCCTACGCGCCCGTCGCCGTCGGCGGCGGCTGACCGGCGGCGGGCCGGGCGTCGGCGGCGACGGAGGCCAGCCCGCGGACGAGGACGTCGAGTCCGAACTCGAACCGCTCGTCACCGCCCGAGCCGGCGGTCAGCGGGCCGGCGAGGGCGACGATGTTCGGGTAGACCGCAGGCGGCAGGGCGGCGAAGTAGTCGCGTAGGTCGGCGACGAAGCGCTCGATCTCGGCCGGGGAGGGGACCGCTACGGCGTAGAGGCTCTCCTCGTAGGCGACGGCCGTGGCGTAGAGCGGGAGGAGGTCGCAGGCGTAGGCGATCACCTGGTCGGGGAGGCTCCCGGCCCTCATCACGCCGATCATCGCCTCGCTGCCGCGGAGCGCGTTCGGGCCGAGGGGGATCCGCGCCAGGCAGCCGCGGGCGATGTCCTTGTGGGCGGCCAGCGTCGACCGCATCGACCGGACCGCCTGCTTGAGCTGCTCCTGCCAGCGCTCCCGGTCGGGCTCGCCGGGGATCTCGAGCTCGCCGATCACCCGGTCGATCACCAGCTCGAGCAGCTCGTCCTTGTTGGCGACGTGGGCGTAGAGCGACGCCCCGCCCGTCTCGAGCTCCTGGCCGACCCGGCGCATCGTCATCGCGTCGAGGCCCTCGGCGTCGACGATCTTCAGGGCGGCGTCGACGATTGCCTGCCGGCTGAGCGACCGCCGGCGGCGGGGCGGTTGGGTCGCGGTCGGCTTCCCGTCGCCGTCGGAATCGCCGCGGCGCAGGCGCGGCGCCGGGGGCATCGCCGGGGGCGGCGCGCGCGGCGGCGGGTCGGTCGCGGCGGCGGCGTCGGGGGCCATGTCCGGAAGTTTACCTGACAAGCCGAACGTCGTTCGTGTAGAACGTCGTTCGTGCTTGACGACCAACGTGCGCCATTAGCGAATGTGGTTCGTCAGCCGAACCGTACCGTGCCGATTGCCCGAGAAGAAGGGTGTTCCCGGATGCGGGCCCGGACGGCCGGCGCAACCCCGCCACCTTGAGCCTGTGCGCATCGTTACGGTTGGAAGGTGCTCCTTCTCGATCGTCCGCGCGCGGCTTCGACTGGCTCCGGGCGGGCCGGCCGCCCGGGGGGCGTGCGACTGCTCCGTCGCTCGGCCGTGATCGGGGCGCTCGCGGCCGCCGGACTCACGGCGACGGCTGCCGGGGTCGAGGGGGCGGTCCTCGGGCAGTACGTGATCCCCGCGACCCCGACCATCGCCGCCACGCCGGCGGCCATCGTCTCCGGGCCGGACGGGGCACTGTGGTTCACCGAGTCGCGGCCCGACCGGATCGGCCGGGTCACGGCCGACGGGAACTTCGCCGACTACCAGGTCACGCCGGGGAGCTATCCGGTCGGCATCGCCGTCGGGCCGGACGGTGCGCTGTGGTTCACCGAGGCCAAGGCGAGTCGAATCGGCCGGATCACGACGGCCGGGGTGCTCGCCGAGTATGCGATCACCCCGGCGAGCGAGCCGGAGAACCTCGTCGCGGGCTCAGACGGCGCCATGTGGTTCACCGACCGGGCGGGCAACGCCGTCGGGCGGGTCGCCACCGACGGGGCGTTCGCCGAGTACCCCCTCCCGACGCCCGCCTCGGCGCCGGTCGGGATCACCGGGGGGCCGGACGGCGCGCTGTGGTTCACCGAGTCCGGCGGGGCGCGGATCGGGCGGATCGACCCGACTACGCACGGGGTCACCGAGTTCCCGGCGGGTGCTCCGGGAGCCGCCACCGACCCGCAGGGGATCACCGTGGGTCCGGACGGGGCGCTGTGGTTCACCGAGCGCGCGGCCAACAAGATCGGTCGGATGACGGCGGCCGGGGCGCTGACCGAGTTCGACGCCGCCCCGGGCCCCTTCGGCATCACGCGCGGGCGCGACGGCGCCCTCTGGTTCACCCAGAGCGGCATGGCGCTGCCCGGGGCGCCGTCGGCGCCCGGGATGATCGGACGACTGACCCCGGCCGGCGTGACCGAAATCTTCCCGTTGCCGAGCGACACCGGGGACAGTCCGAACGACGTCGCCGCCGGACCGGACGGGGCGATCTGGGTCACCGAGTACGGGCGCGGCACGATCGGACGCGTCTCGGCCGACCTGACGGCGTCGAGGGCGGTGGTCAGCGGACTGTCGATGACGCAGCGGTCGTTCCGCGTGGCCGTCGGACGGCGCCGACCTGTGACGAGCTTCCGCTTCAACCTCTCGACTCCCGCGGCGGCGACTGTCTCCATCGTACGCCTGAGGCCTGGCAAGCTCGGCGGTCCGGGCGACTGCCGGCTGCCGAGCCCCCGGCTGACCGGCTTCCCCGACTGCGTCGCCCAGACCTTCGCCGGGAGGCTTCGGCGCGCCCGGGGAAGGGCGGGGCGTCAGAGCGTCGATTTCACCGGCTATTTCCACGGCCGGCGGCTCCCTCCGGGCCGGTACCTCGCCTTCGTGGAGGCGGCCCCCACCGTCACTGTCGACCCGCACCCGCGCCTCCACCGGAGGTCGATCACCTTCACCATCCTCGGCTGAGGGGTGTCGCGCGATTCTCGCGGGAAGACATCGACCACCAGTTTGGAGGGACCCCGGCCCGAGCAGCGGCGTTGTCGTCGTGCATCTGATCCGCCCGCGGAGCCGAGGTCGAGCCCGACGCCGGCGCCGCGGGAGCTGGGCTTTCGTGGCGTCATAGTGTCGGCATGCGCCCGGACGGCAATCGTCACGACATCGAGGACCGCGCGGACTGCGAGCGGCTCGTGCGCGCGTTCTACGGACGGGCGCTGGTCGACCCGATCATCGGCTGGATCTTCGCCGACGTCGCGAAGCTCGAGCTCGAGGCCCACGTCCCGGTGATCGCCTCCTTCTGGGAGACGATCCTCCTCGGGTCCCAGACCTACAGCGGCAGCGCCTTCAACCCGCACGCCGCCCTTCATGCCCGGGTGCGCCTCCGCGCCGGGCACTTCGAGCGCTGGCTCGTCCTCTGGCGCGAGACGGCCGACGAGCTGTTCGCCGGGGAGCGAGCCGAGCTGGCCAAGACGCACGCCGTGCGGGTCGCGCGGGCCTTCCAGCGGCGCCTGCGGTCGCTCCCTGTTGAGGCGCCGTCGAGCGCCGACCCGGCGGCGTTCACGTTGACCGTCCACGGCCCGGCGGACTGACGCCGCAAGCGCTCAGGTCTTCGGGTGAGCCGGACGATCTCACCGTGCGGCTTGATGTCGAAGGTCACGCGGGAGGGCTCCGGGAACCCGTCGGGCGCACCCAGGAGGTGAGGAGTTCAAAACGGGCTTGCGCGGATCCGGACGCCGTGTAATACTGAACCATATGGTTCAGTATCAAGCTCTCGACCAGGCCCTGGCCGCGCTGGCGGACCCGACTCGTCGAGCGATCCTCGAGCGGCTCGGTAGCGGGACGGCCACCGTCACCGAGCTCGCCGAGCCGTTCGGGATCTCCCTGACCGGGATGAAGAAGCACATCCGGGTGCTCGAGGACGCCGAGCTCGTCTCCACCAGGAAGGTGGGCCGGACCCGCCGTTGCCGCCTCGGGGCTAGGCGCCTCGACGACGTCCAGGAGTGGATCGACGGCTATCGCCAGATGCTCGAAGAACGGCTCGACCGGTTCGAAGAGCTCCTCGAACGCACGAAAGGAACCCAGCCATGACCAGCGACCGCATCAGGCGCCGACCGCCACGTTTACGACGCCGAGCGATCGAGAAATCCGCGTGGAGCGGGTCTTCGACGCGCCGCGCGACCGGGTGTTCGCCACCATCACCGATCCCGAGCTGATCCCCGAGTGGTGGGGACCGCGCGGTACCAAGGCGATCGTCGATCAGATGGACGTCCGTCCCGGGGGAAGCTGGCGATTCGTCATCGACAGCTCCGAGGCCGAGCCGACCGCCTTCCGGGGGACCTACCGTGAGGTCACTCCGCCGGAGCGGATCGTGCAGACGTTCGAGTGGGAGGGCATGCCCGGCCACGTGGTCGTCGAGACCGCGACGTTCGAGGACCTCGGCGACCGCACCCGGCTCGTCACGACGTCGCTCTTCCATACGACCGAGGAGCGCGACGGGATGCTCAACTCCGGCATGCAGCGCGGCGCCGACGAGACCTACACGCGGCTCGACGAGGTGCTGGCCAGGCACCTCGACGACTGACCGGCCCGCGGGGCCGGGGAGCCGCTCTCGCCGAGCGGCTCCCTGCCCCTGCCCCTGCCCCTGCCCCTGCCCCTGCCCCCCTCCCCCGGCCCCTGCGTCTGCCTCTGCCTCTGCCTCTGCCTCTGCCTCTGCCTCTGCCGCTGCCCTGCGCCGACGGGCGAGCCTGCGGCGCGAGCGCGCCGGAGCGGGTCGAGATCAGGCGACGTCGAACCGGTCGAGGTTCATGACCTTGACCCATGCCGCGACGAAGTCGTGGACGAACCTCTCCGCCGCGTCGTCGCTGGCGTAGACCTCCGCGAGCGCCCGGAGCTCGGAGTTCGAGCCGAAGACGAGGTCGGCGCGGGTGCCGGTCCACCGGAGCTCGCCGGTGGCGGCGTCGCGGCCCTCGAATGTCTCCTCAGAGGTCGCCGTCCACGTCGTGTCCAGGTCGAGCAGGTTGACGAAGAAGTCGTTGGTCAGCGACCCGGGCGTCCGAGTGAGGACCCCCGCCAGCGACTGCCCGTGGTTTGCGCCGAGGACGCGCAGACCACCGACGAGCACGGTCATCTCGGGGGCGCTCAACGTCAGCAGGTTCGCCCGGTCGAGCAGGAGATACTCGGCCGGCAGCCGATGTCCCTTCCTGAGGTAGTTGCGGAAACCATCCGCAGTCGGCTCGAGCGCGTCGAAGGACTCCGCGTCGGTCTGCTCCTGTGACGCATCCGTGCGGCCTGGGGTGAAGGCGACCTCGACGTCATGCCCGGCGTTCCCGGCGGCCAACTCGACCGCCGCGGAGCCGCCGAGCACGATCAGGTCGGCGAGCGAGATCTGCTTGCCCCCGAGCTGAGAGCTGTTGAAGGCCGCCTGGATCCCCTCGAGGGTGGACAGCACCGTCGTCAGCTCGGCGGGGTTGTTGACCTCCCAGCCGTTCTGCGGCTCGAGACGGATCCGCGCCCCGTTGGCGCCGCCGCGCTTGTCGCCGCCGCGGAACGTCGAGGCCGACGCCCATGCGGTGGACACGAGTTGCGCGAGGGACAGCTCCGAGCCGAGAATCTGGATCTTGAGGGCGGCGATGTCGTCCGCTCCGACGAGGTCGTGCGTCACCGCGGGGACGGGGTCCTGCCACAGCAGCGTCTCCGTCGGGACCTCAGGCCCCAGGTAGCGGGCGATGGGCCCCATGTCGCGGTGCGTCAGCTTGAACCACGCCCGGGCGAAGGCATCGGCGAGTTCCTCGGGGTTCTCATGGAAGCGGCGCGAGATCTTCTCGTACGCCGGGTCGAAGCGGAGTGCGAGGTCCGTCGTCAGCATCGTCGGGGCACGCAACGGCTGCGTCTCGGCGGGACCGGGGACGGTGCCCGCGCCCGCGCCGTCCTTCGGCTGCCACTGATGTGCCCCGGCGGGGCTCTCGGACAGCTCCCACTCGTAGCCGAAGAGGTTGTCGAAGAAGCTGGTCGACCAGGCCGTCGGCGTGGACGTCCAAGTCACCTCGAGGCCGCTGGTGATCGTGTCCGCGCCCTTGCCGGAGCCGTACGTGTTCCTCCAGCCGAGGCCCTGCTCCTCGAGCCCCGCGCCCTCGGGCTCGGGGCCGACATACTGCTCCGGGTCGGCCGCACCGTGGGTCTTGCCGAACGTATGCCCGCCGGCGATCAGCGCAACCGTCTCCTCGTCGTTCATCGCCATCCGGGCGAACGTCTCACGGATGTCGTGGGCCGCGGCCAACGGGTCGGGGTTGCCGTTCGGTCCCTCCGGGTTGACGTAGATCAGGCCCATCTGGACGGCGCCGAGGGGCTGCTCGAGCTCGCGGTCGCCGGTGTAGCGCTCGTCTCCCAGCCACTCGGTCTCCGGACCCCAGTAGACGTCCTCGTCGGGCTCCCAGACGTCCGGACGGCCGCCGGCGAACCCGAACGTGTGGAAGCCCATCGACTCGAGGGCGACGTTGCCGGTGAGGACGATGAGATCGGCCCACGAGAGCTTCCGGCCGTACTTCCGCTTGACCGGCCACAGCAGCCGGCGGGCCTTGTCGAGGTTCCCGTTGTCCGGCCAGCTGTTGAGCGGCGCGAACCGCTGCTGGGCCGCCCCGGCGCCGCCACGGCCATCGCTGATGCGATACGTGCCGGCGCTGTGCCACGCCATCCGGATCATGAACGGGCCGTAGTGCCCGAAGTCGGCGGGCCACCAGTCCTGCGAGGTCGTCAGCACGTCGTCGATGGCCTTCTTGACCTCCGCGAGGTCGAGCGTGTTGAACGCCTCGGCGTAGTCGAACTCCGAGCCGTAGGGGTTGGCCACGGCGGGGTTCTTCGCGAGGATCTTCAGGTTGAGGCGGTCCGGCCACCAGCCGCGGTTCCCCCCGCCCTGGGTCGGGTGCGGGGCGCGTTCGTGGGCGACCGGGCAGCCGCCCGCGCTCTCCTCGTTCATCTCTCCAACAACGGCGTCAGGATTATCAGACACGGAAGCCCTTTCCGGGATCAGGGGTGTGCTCAAGGAAGTCGTCTGCGGTCGAACATCGGG
This sequence comes from Solirubrobacteraceae bacterium, assembly GCA_051001735.1. GTDB lineage: Bacteria > Actinomycetota > Thermoleophilia > Solirubrobacterales > Solirubrobacteraceae > Palsa-513. The sequence continues at coordinate 20,689 of JBPCNA010000184.1, read as the reverse complement.
GACAGAGGCCCCAGAAGATGACCTCGGCCTCGTCGATCGCGTAGCCGTGGTGGCCGGATGCGGACAGGCAGGGTGCCGTGCCGACCGCGCAGTCGACGTCGGCGATCGCACGGCACGACCGGCACACGACGTGGTGGTGGTTGTCGCCGACTCGCGACTCGTAACGCGCCACGGAGCCCGGCGGCACGATGCGGCGGACCAGCCCGGCGGCCGTCAGCGCTCCGAGCACGTCGTACACGGCCTGCTGGGACACCTCACCGAGCTCTTGGCGGACGAAACCGATGATCGAGTTCGTGTCGGCGTGCGGATGGCCGTGCACCGCGGCAAGCACCGCCGTGCGAGGACGCGTGACGCGCAGGGAAGCCCCGCGCAACAAGTGCTCGAGCTCTGCGGTCGGCGGCATCCGCCAAGAGTATGCCACGATTCTGGAACCAGTCCAGATTATCGAGCGGACGCCAAGATCTCGTCGAGCGTCCGTCCGCTGAGGACAGAGCGCGGGCACTCGGCGACGATGTCCGAGTCCGGGCGGGCGAACTCGTCGCGGCGCTTGATCAGCAGCCACTGCGCCTTGGGCCCCGCCCTGGTTCGCTGGAGGGCGAAGCCGCCACACAGCTTGTCCCCGTGGAGGACGAAGACGGCGTGGCCGCGCCGGAGCGCCTCCGGCCACGGCACCCGGCCGCCCTGCTCGTAGGTCCCGTGATCCCAGACGATCACTCCGCCCCCGTTGAGCGCCCCCTCGAACGTGTTGTGGGGCTTCGCGTGATCGCCGACCTCGACGGCCAGCCGCTTGGCGGCCGGGTCGAGCGACGGCCCCTTCGGGACCGCCCAGGACCGCATCACCCCGGCGACCTCCAGGCGGAGGTCGAAGTGATGGGCCGTCGCCGCGTGCTCCTGGAACACGAACGCCCCGGCGCTGACCCCGCGGACGGCGAACTGCTCGTGGCCCTCGCGCTTGACCTCCTCGATCTCGACCCCGGTGGGCGGCGGTGCCTCGCGCAGGAACTCAACGAGCTCGTCGACCGCTCCGGGCTCGCCCTCGGCGTGGACGAGCAGGCCGCCGTCCTCGTCGCTGCGCACCCAACCCATCACGCCGAGCTCGCTCGCCCGGCCGACGGTCGCCTCGCGGAAGTCGGCGCGGGCGCCGCGCACGACGGCGCGGATCGCCCGGGCGGCCGTCGCCCCGCGCCGTGGCTCAGCCACCGGCGCCCCCGAGCACGTCGCGGCGCCAACCGCCTGTCACCGTGATTCACCCACCTCGACAGCCTCCGCTCGACCTGAAGGCCTCAGCCGGCGGTGGCCGCCGGCTGCTCGGCCAGCCAGTCGGCCGTCGCCCGGATGCCCACGCGCAGGTCGACATGGGCCTCCCAACCGAGCAGGCGCCGCGCCTTCTCGACCGAGGGCCAGCGCCGCTGGACGTCGACGGCGAAGCTCGGCAGGTGCTCGAGCTCGAACGCCGCCGGGTCGGCGCCGCACTCCTCCCAGATGATCCGGGCGATCTCGGCGACCGTCAGCTCGTCGGCCGCGGAGATGTTGAAGTCCTCGCCCAGGCCGGCCGGCGAGCCCATTGCCGCGACGATGCCGTCGGCGATGTCCTCGACGTGGGTGAGGGTCCGGGTCTGCTCGCCCGAGCCGAAGATCTGGAGCGGGCGCTGGCCGGCCTGCACCTTGCGGATGAGGTCGGGAACAGCGTGGGCGATGCCCGGCTCGTCGGTCGGCATCTCGCCCGGGCCGTAGGCGTTGAACGGCCGGCAGATGGTGAACGGAAGCCCGTGCTCGTCGTGGGCGGCCCGGCAGTAGACCTCGCCGGTCAGCTTGGAGAAGCCGTAGGCGGAGACGGGGAACGGGCAGTCGGGGAGGTAGTCCTCCGGCGTCGGATAGAGGGCCGCCCGCTCGAAGACCATCGACGAGGATACGTAGACGAAGCGCTCGAGGTCGGCGTCGAGCGAGGCGCGGATGACCGCGTTGTAGAGAGCGTTGTTGACCTCGGTGAGCGTGTAGGGCAGGCGGTGGAAGTTGGCGATCCCGCCGACGATCGCCGCGCAGTGGATCACGTGGCTGCATCCGGTCACCGCCAGCCGCGCCTGCTCGAGCGACCGCAGGTCGCCGGTGTGGACCTCGCAGCCCTCGCGCATCCAGAGCGGCGGCGGGCGCTGGTCGGACACGCGGACCTCGTAGTCGGGGTCGCCGAGCAGCCGCCGGACGATCGCCGAGCCGATCATGCCGGCGCCGCCGGTCACCAGAACCCGGCTCACGCGGCGGGCGCCGCCCTACCGGCCTCGACGACGACCAGGTCGCGCAGCTCGGCGGCGTAGGCGAACACCTGCCCGGCGCCCCAGCAGTTCCACGGATCGATGACGATCGCCTCGTCGGGGATCGCCGAGAGGGCGGCCGGCGTGCGGAAGACGCTGTGGTTGGTGGCGACGATCACCGCGTCGGCCCCCTCGACGGCGTCGGCGAACGACGCCGTCGGCGTGTCGACCATCGGGTCGTGGACGACTACGTCGGCGAGCTCGCGCTCGAGCAGCCGGATCAGCTTGTGCGAGAGCGAGTCGCGCTCGTCGTCGGTGTCGGCCTTGAAGGCGAGTCCGAGCACGGCGACCTTCCGCCCCTCGAGCCCGCCGAGACGTCGCTTGGCCCCGGAGAGCAGGAAGAGCGGGACCGACTCGTTGACGCGGGAGACGGCGAGCAGCATCCCGGGGGCGGCCGAGCGCTCCTCGGAGAAGGTGAAGTCCTTGCGCAGGCAGCTGCCGGCGGTGAACCCGGGCCGGGCGATCCCGCCGCGGGGGTAGTCGCGGTTGATCAGCTCGATCACCTCGAACACGTTGGCGTCGTGCTGCTCACAGTCCATCATCAGGAGGTTGGGCAGGGCGAACGTCGCGTAGCGGAGGATGTTCGTCCAGATCTTGGCGAGCTCGGCCTGGACCGGCGTGGTCTGGACGATCGGGGCGACGAAGACCTCGAACAGCCGGGCGGCGGCCTCGCCCGAGCCGGCGCCGACGCCGCCGATGATGCACGGGAGGCTGTCGATCTCCTCGAGGAAGCGTCCGGCGGCGATGCGCTCGGGGGCGTGGGCGACGAAGACGTCCTCGCCGATGTCGAAGCCCCGGTGCTTGCGCAGGTAGCCGGCGACGAAGGCGGTCGTCCCGGGGGCGATCGTCGAGCGGAGGATCAGCGAGTGCCCCGGCTGGAGCACCGGGAGCAGGTCGTCGAGGGCCTGGCGGATGTCGCGCATGTCGATCTCGATGTGGGAGAACGACGGCGTCCCGAGGGTGATCACGATGTGCCGGGCCTGGGCGGCGTCGGCGACCCGGTCCGAGAGCGCGAGCGTGACCCGGTCGAGCAGCTCCTGAGTTCCGGTCTCCCGGAAGGGCATCTGCCCGGAGCGCAGCGCGTGAAGCCGCGCCGGGTCGTTGTCGATCCCGATCACCGAGAGGCCGCGGTCGGCGAAGCAGAGCGCCAGCGGCAGGCCCACCCGGCCGAGGCCGACGATCGAGACGTCGTAGGTCATCGATCCCGGAGGCTACTACCGGGGGAGCAACCTCTCCGCGGGAGGGACGGCCCGCCGGCGCCGGCCGGCGTAGACTCGGATCCGCGCCGTCGTCGGCGTGGATGCCCCTTGACCCCGCCCGACTCCGGCATATGAGCGAATGCCTTGTCGTCGGCGGCGGCTTCCTCGGGTCCCACGTCGCGGTCAGGCTCGCCGACGCGGGACACCGGGTGACCGTCTACAGCCGGTCGTTCAACGACTGGCTCGAACGCGGGGTCGGCGCCCAGGACCGGGCGATACGCTGCGTCGAGGGAACGTTGCCGGCCGGTCGCGGGCTCGTCGAGTTGATCGACGCGGCCGAGGTCGTCTTCTACCTCGGGGGGACGAGCACGCCGACGATGGCCCACACCGACCCCGGCGGATCGATCACCAGCTTCGTCGTGCCCGCGGCGGCGCTCTTCGATCTGATGCGGGCGACGGCCACGCGGCGGATCGTCCTCGCCTCGTCCGGCGGAACCGTCTACGGCACCGTCGATCCGCGGCCGACCAGGGAGGACCACCCGACCGAGCCGATCAGCATCCACGGCCACAACTCGCTCACCGTGGAGCGCTACGCGACGTTCTACGCCCGCCATCACGGGTTCGAGCCGGTGATCCTCCGCTACGCCAACCCCTACGGGCCGGGCCAGCTCCCCCGCCGGGGGCAGGGCGTGATCGCCACGTGGTGCGATGCCCTCGCCCGCGGCGAGGTGCTCCACGTCTACGGCGACCCGGCCACTCGGCGCGACCTGCTCTACGTAGAGGACGCCGCCGAGGCGACCGTCCGCGCCGGCTTCGAGGCCGACGGCGCGGACATCTTCAACGTCGGCTCCGGCGGCTCGTGGTCGCTGGCCGAGCTGCTCGACCGCCTCGAGCGGATCGCGGGCGCGCCCCTGCGGATCGAGCACCTGCCCCGGCGCGGGGTCGACGTCCCGGCCACCCACCTCGACTGCTCGCGGCTTCGGGCCGCCACCGGGTGGGTGCCGCGCACCGAGCTCGACGACGGCCTCCGTCTGAGCTGGGAGTGGGCGCGGGCGCGGGTGGCCGCCTGATGCAGGAGACCAGGCCGGATCGGTCAAGCCCCGGGCACTCCGCCTGACAGTCGTCGAGCCAAGCGGACGATGCGGGCACTCGCGCGGGCGCGCCGGCTGGGCGGCGCGCGTTGCTCTGGGGCCGGTGCGTCGCCGTTTCGCAATACAGGACCGGCGTGGCCCCAGGCGACGAAACCCAGCGGAACGCGCGTAGGCGGATCGGCCCCGACGACATAGAAACCCGACCTCGCCGATTTGCGCCGGAGTTGGAGCTTGGCGGGGAGCTTTGTCGGATCGCCCGTCGCGTCGCGGATCAACCTCGCCCGCATCCCGTTCCAGTGGCGTTGGACCTCCACGGCGTCGCGCCACGGGAGCCACTCGGGGGCGGTGTCGGCGGTCGATCGATAGACGGTGACCGAGACGTGATGACAGTTGTCGGGCAGAAGAACGTGTCCGGCGCTCGGCGCATAACCATGAGGGAGCCGCTTGTGGCAGCGCGCAGCCCACCGGCGGCTCATCCATGTCGAGAACCGTGACGAGACGAGCGGATAAGCCGCGGCAAGCGATGCCAGGATCAGCAGCACGAGCCACTGGATGGCGAGTTGGCCGGGAAGGACGACGAGCGAGGCGGTGCAGATCATCCCGAGGGGAACGGCGAGGAGGATGCCGGCTATCACCTCGATGTCCAACTCTGGATCGAGGTATGGCGCCTCTGCCTCCTTCCAGGCGAATCTGACGACGCGGTTCATGACGGCAATGACGCCTAACCCGGTGAAGAGGAACAGGAGCAGCCATTCGACCAAGCGTCGATCGCCGTCGCCGATGGTACGGGTGTCGGTCAGAAGGGGGTGAAATAGCAGGTATCCGATCCCGACGGCGAGTACCGAGAGCGCCGTCGTCAGGAGCGTCTCGAAGACCCCAAGGAAGACCCGAACCCGACGGTTGACCCGCGACGCGATGCCCTCGTCCGGAAGCTTCGATTGGAAGAGGAGCGCGATCACCGCAGCGGCGTCCGCGGTCACCGCGGACTCGGTGAAAACGGGGGCGTTCATCGCGCTCCTTGCAGCACGGCTCGCGGACACGGTCCTGTTGCCTCTTGCGTTCGTGTTCGGGCTCGGGCTCGGGCCCGGCGGCGCCGGGCGGACATCCGCGCGCAGCCAGCCCGACGGACCCGGGCGAGCCCGCCCCCGCCCTGCGGCCGCGGACGTCAGGCCCGGGCGGCCAGCCGGCTGCGGTGGGCCGCATACTGGCGGGCGAAGCCGATGACGAAGCGTGGGTTGTAGCGGGCGTAGCGGCGCCAGAGCCGGCGGGGCTCGTGCCCGAGCCGGTAGGTCCACTCGAGGCCGAGGCTCTGCATCCAGGACGGCGCCTGGGGGACGAGTCCGGCGTGGAAGTCGAAGGCGGCGCCGACGCCGATCAGCATCGGGACGTCGAGGCGCTCGCGCAGGCGGAGCATCCACTTCTCCTGCTTGGGCTGGCCCGTGCCGACCCAGACGATGTCGGCGCCCGAGGAGTTGATCTGGTCGACGATCCAGTCGTCCTCGTCCGGCGTCGGCGGGGTGAACGGAGGGGCGTAGCCGCCGACGATGCGGATCCCGGGATAGCGCTCGCGGAGGTTGCGGGCGAGGGCTACCAACGCGCCCTGGTCGCGGCCGCCGTAGAGGTACATGCGCATGCCGGTGGAGATCGAGCGCTCGCAGTAGCGGGCCATCAGCTCGGGTCCGTAGACGCGCGAGGAGTCCTTGCTGTGTCCGAGCGCGTGGAGCGCCCAGACGAGCGGCTGGCCGTCGGGCACGGCGAGCGAGGCGCCGAGGACGGCGTCGCGGGTCGCCGGATCCTCCTGGGCGACCATCACCAGATGCACCGCGGCGGCGGTCAGATAGCCGCGGCTTCCGCTGGCGATCATCGCGTCGATCCACTCCATCGTGCCCTCGTAATCCGACAGCGCGAGCGGTATTCCGAGGACGTCGGCCCGGGGTAGAGGCGTCGGCGTTTGCGTGGGTGTGAGGGTCGGCATTAGTGGATTACCTGCCTGTACAACGCAATTGCGCGGCGAAAGTGGCGGAGTAGCGCCAGCCGGCGGCGAGACTAGACTCCCGGGCGTCATGGCCACCGCAGACTCTTGCCGCTGAGCATGCGGGTCGGCATCATCGGCCTCGGGTATGTCGGGCTGCCGCTTGCCGTCGCGTTCGCGCGGGCCGGAGCCGAGGTCGTCGCCGTCGACGTCGACCAGCGCAAGATCGATGCTATCTCGAACGGGCGCTCCTACATCGAGGACGTCGAGTCGGAGGACCTGAGGGCGGTCGGCGCGGCGATCGAGGCGACGACCCACTACGCCCGCCTGGTCTCGACCGACGCGATCCTCATCTGCGTGCCGACGCCGCTGACCGGCAACCGCGAGCCGGAGCTGACGCCGCTGGTCGACGCTGCCCGCGGGCTCACCGCGGTCATCCGCCGGGGCCAGCTGATCGTGCTCGAGTCGACGAGCTACCCCGGCACCACGCGCGAGCGGCTCCAGCCGCTGCTCGAGGAGTCGGGCCTCGCCGCCGGCCGCGACTTCAACCTGGCCTTCTCGCCGGAGCGGGTCGATCCCGGCCGGACCGACTTCACCCTGCGCACGACGCCGAAGGTGGTCGGCGGCCTGACCGAGGCGTGCGCCGACCGGGCCGAGGAGCTCTACGGGCTCGTGTGCGACACGATCGTCCGCGTCTCGACACCGGAGGCGGCCGAGCTGGCGAAGCTGCTCGAAAACATCTTCCGATCGGTCAACATCGCCCTGGTCAACGAGCTCGCCCTCCTGACGGATCGCATGGGGATCGACATCTGGGAGGTGATCGACGCGGCGTCGACCAAGCCCTACGGCTTCATGCGCTTCGAGCCGGGTCCGGGGATGGGCGGGCATTGCCTCCCCGTCGACCCGTTCTACCTCTCGTGGCGGGCCCGGGAGTTCGACATGTCGACCGAGTTCATCGAGCTGGCCGGCAAGATCAACCAGCAGATGCCCTACCACTGCGTGAGCAAGGTCGAGCGGGCGCTCAACGACCGGGGGATGGCGGTCCGCGGGTCGCGGATCGTCCTCCTCGGGGTCAGCTACAAGCCGGGGGTGGCCGACGTACGCGAGTCGCCCGCGCTCAAGATGATCGGGCTGCTGCGCGGCCTGGGCGCCGATCTCGCCTACCACGACCCCCACGTGGCGGCGCTCCCCGACTACGGCCTGAGTTCCCTGCCCCTCGACGAGGCGCTCGACGGGGCGGACCTGGCGATGATCGTCACCGCCCACGCCGGGCTCGACTACGACGGCATCGCCGCCCGCGTCCCATGCCTGATCGACCTCCGGGGGGCGACCCACCGGCGCGGGGTCGCCAACGTGCAGCGCCTGTGAGTCGCGCGGTCTCCGTCGCCGTGGCGGGGCTCGGCTACTGGGGTCCGAACCTGGCGCGGAACTTCGACGCCGTGCCGGGGTGCGACCTGCGCTGGTGCTGCGACGGCGACCCGGACGTCCGGGGGCGCCTCGCGCCGATCTTCCGCTCGGCGCGCTTCACCGGGTCGCTCGACGAGGTGCTGGCCGACCCGACGCTCGACGCTGTGGTCCTGGCCACGCCGGTCAAGACCCACGCCGATCTCGCCGTCCGCGTGCTCGCGGCGGGCAAGCACTGCTTCGTCGAGAAGCCGCTGGCCCAGTCGGTGGCCGACGCGGAGAGGGTGGTCGCCGCGGCGGCGGCGGCCGCGCGGATCGTGATGGTCGGGCACCTGCTCGAGTACCACCCGGGGGTGCGCAAGCTCAAGCGGCTGGCCGACGACGGCGAGCTCGGCCAGATCCACTACATCTACTCCAACCGCCTGAACCTCGGGCAGCTCCGGGCTGACGAGAACGCCCTCTGGAGCCTCGGCGCCCACGACGTCTCGGTTCTCCTGCACCTGGCCGGGGAGGAGCCCCACGAGGTCGACGCCCGCGGCGAGTCCTACATGCGCGCCGGCGTCGAGGATGTCGTCTTCGCCTTCCTGCGCTTCCCGTCGGGGCTGTCCGCCCACCTCCACCTGAGCTGGCTCGACCCCCATAAGGAGCGCCGCTTCACCGTCGTCGGGTCGCGGCGGATGGCCACCTTCGACGACATGGCGTCCGAGCGCAAGCTGACGATCTACGACAAGGGCTTCGACGAGAAGGCCGAGAGCTACGGCGAGTACATCACCCGCTCGGGCGACGTCACGAGCCCGCGGATCGCCAACACCGAGCCGCTGCGGCTCGAGTGCGAGCACTTCGTCGAATGCGTCCGCGAAGGCCGCACGCCGGTCTCCGACGGCGCGTCGGGCCTCCGCGTGGTCGGCGTCCTCGAACGGCTCCAGGCCGCTCTGACCGCCTCCCGGCGATGACGCTGCGCAGCGACGACCGCGGGCCGGACCTCCACGTCGGAGAAGGGGTCGAGATCGGCGAGGACGTCCGCTTCGGCGCCCACGTGACCGTCCACGCCGGGACGGTCGTCGGCGACGGCTGCACGATCGAGGACGGCGCCGTGCTCGGGAAGCCGCCGCGCCTGGCCCGGCATTCGAGCTCCGCCGGGGCCGCGGTGGCCGGGCTGCGCCTCGGGCGTGGGGTGACCGTGTGCAGCGGAGCGATCGTCTTCGCCGGGGCGACGATCGCCGACGACGCCATCCTCGGCGACCAGGCCTACGTCCGAGAGCGCACGACGGTCGGCCGCCGGAGCGTGGTCGGCCGGGGGAGCGTCCTCGATAACGACGTCCGCGTCGGCGACCGGGTCCGCATCCAGACGAACGTCTACATCACGGCGGGCTCGGTGGTCGAGGACGACGTCTTCGTCGGCCCGGGGGTGTGCACGACCAACGACGACACGATGTCGCGCCACGGCGCCGACTACCGCCTGCGTGGGGCCACGCTGCGGCGGGCCTGCCGGATCGGCGGGGGGAGCGTGATCGTCCCGGGCGTGGAGGTGGGCGAGGAGGCGTTCGTGGCGGCCGGGGCGGTGGTCACCCGCGACGTCCCGGGGCGAGCCGTAGTCCGCGGCGTGCCGGCGCGCATCGTCCGCGAGGTGCCGGCGGCGGACCTGCTCGAGCGGTGGCGATCGTGAGCCCGCGCCTCCCGCCGAAGCAGCTGATGCGCCGGGTCGGCTGGGTCGTCGGCGACGAGCGTCCGGCCGACGTCTTCGCCGAACGCGGCCGCGAGCAGTGGCGGCTGGTCAAGTCGCTGCTCGGAGACGGCTACGACCTCGCCGGGCGGCGGGCCCTCGACTTCGGCTGCGGCGTCGGGCGGCTCCTCGTGCCGGCCGCGGCCGCCGACCCCGGGTGCGAGTTCTGGGGGTGCGACATCGACCGGCCGAGCATCGACTGGCTGGCGGCGCGGTCGCCCGGGCTCCATCTGCGCACCAACGGCGCCTGGCCGCCGCTCGACGTCCCGAGCGAGCACTTCGACCTGATCTGGGCCTTCTCGGTGTTCACCCACCTGACGGATGCGTGGAGTGCCTGGATTTTGGAGCTCCATCGCCTGCTGAAGCCGGGGGGGACGCTGATCGTGACGGTGTTCGGCCCCGGTCACACGAGCTTCGTCGACGAGCCGGTGAGCGAGGACATCATCGGGATGAACGTGCTCTACCCGTACGCGAGCTGGGACACCGGCGGCCCGCTGGTGCTCCACTCGCGCTGGTGGCTGGAGGCCCACTGGGGGCGTGCGTTCGAGATCGCCGACTTCCGCACGGGCGGCCAGGACGGGGCGCCGCCGCTGTACGGGCAGAGCGCGGTCGTCATGCGCAAACGGGCGGTCGCGCCGAGCGCCGGCGAGCTCGAGCAGCCCGAGCCCGACGAGCCGCGGGAATGGGCGGCGGTGCGCCAGGACGCCGACGCCCACCGCCGCGAGCTGATCCGCCTGCGCCGCGAGCTCGACGTCGTCTACAACGGCCACAGCTGGAAGCTGACCGCCCCGTTTCGGGCGCTTGCCGAGTGGCGGCGGGCCCGCGGCTGAGTCGATCATCCGTCGATCGGCGGATGACCGGGCGCGATCCGGGTAACCCTCGGGCAGACCCTTCACACCTGAGGAGAGAAGAATGTCCATCGCCGTCGTCGTCGTCATCGTGCTCGTCGCGCTCCTGGTCGTCGCCGCCGTCACGGCGGTGCCCCGGCTGCGTGAGCGGTCGCGCCTGCGCGGCGGACGGGTGCCGGGCCGCCGGCCGGCCGCCGAGGACCCGGCCGAGGCCGAGGTCCGCGCCGACCGGTCACGCCCGCGTGAGGAGCGGAAACTGATCGCCGAGGGCGAGGCGATCCGCGAGCAGGTCGAGGCGCGGCTCGCCCGTGAGCGTCCGGCAGCCGTCCACCGCGAGGTCGGCCGCGACCCGTTGGCCGAGCGCGACGAGATCGCCGCCGAGCTGGCGCAGGAGCATCGCGACCGCTATCCGGCCAGCTACGGAGCGGCCGACGGCCGGGCGGTCGCCCCGTCCCGGCGGGGCCCGATCGGCGCGCGGGACGAGTTGGCGTGGCAGCTCGAACGCGACGAGCGCGAGCGCCACCCTGAGCGCTACCCGGCGGCCGGCGTCGGGCCGGCGGGCGGCGGGTTGGCGGGCGGCGGGTTGCAGCCGGAGCTGCCGCCGGTCAGCGACGCCCTCGAGCTTCGGCTCCAGGAGGTGGCCGCCCGGGCGCCGGTCGCCGGCCGCCGGCCGGGGCGGTTCGCCCGGCGGCCGCGGGTCGAGCCGGAAGACGATCGCCTCGCCCCGTAAGGCGGCCTCGCCGCCCGGTCGACCGTCGGCCGGGAAGTGGTTCTGGGCTCGGTGCCCCGGGGCGGCAGGTCGGGGCCGCCGGGACTCGCCGAGATCAGCGTGATCGAGGCGGCCCGGTTGGGATGGCGACGCCGGCGCGGCGAGACGCCGAGCGATCACCCCGCCCGTCGAGACCCCGGCGCCTAGGTTTTCTATGTTGACTCCGAAAATCGGTGCAAACATAGAAAACCTCCTGAACTGTGGCCCGGCTGGTGGGCGATAGCCGGACTGGTCGCCTCTGCCCCGGTGCCGGCCGGACCTGCCCGGCTCGGCTACCGAGGTCTGTCCCGTTACGGCCGCAGCGCGGCCCGGGCGTCGTCCCGCTCTCGCCGTCCGCGCCTACGGCCCAGTGCCCCCGCACCCACCCATCCCTCGACGTAGCGGAGAGGAGGACTACGTCGTCGCGGCGGCGGCGGCCGCCGCCGTCTCGACCGGAGTCGTAGGCTCTCCGGCGGCCAGTGCCCGCTCGAGCAGCTGGCGCAGCCTGGCCCGCTCGTCGGTGCTGAGCGTGGCGAAGATGTCGTCCTCGATCTTCTCCTGGTTACGCTCGGCGCGGGCGAGCGCCGCAACGCCTGCCGGCGTCGGATCGACGACATGGCGGCGGCGGTCCACCGGGTCCCGGCGGCGCTCGACGAGGCCGGCGGCCTCGAGCTCGTTGAGCAGGAGCACGAGGTTGTTGGCGCCGATGCAGAGGACCTCGTCGAGGTCCTGCTGGGGCAGCCGGGGGTGGTCGCGGAGGTAGCTGAGGGTGACGAAGTGGCGGAGCGTCATGCCGAGGACCTCCTCGGAGCTCCGGCGGTAGACGAGCTTCGCGAGGCGGGTGAGGAGCGCGGCCATCGGGCTGGGTGGGCCGCCACTGTTGGGCATACGCCTATCCTAGCGCCTGGAAAGACGATCTTATAGACAATGATCATCTTTGCTACAGTGATGATCATTGCCAAAGGGAAGCACCTCGGGGCACCGATGATCACCACCACCGTAGGAGCCGTCTTGCCCTTCACCGCCTCCGTCGCCGCCCCCGCGTCATCGTCGGGCGATCGCCGCCGCTGGATAGCGCTCGTCGTCGTCTGCCTCGGGCAGCTGATGAGCGTCCTCGACACGACCGTCGTCAACGTCGCCCTCCCGTTGATCGCGCACGATCTCCGCTTCACCCAGTCGAGCCTGACCTGGGTGATCAACGCCTACCTGATCTCCTTCTGGAGCTTCCTCCTGATGGCCGGCCGCCTCGGCGACCTGATCGGCCGCAAGCGCGTCTTCCTCAGCGGCGTCCTCCTCTTCACGCTCGCCTCCGCCGTCTGCGGGTTGGCGCACGACCAGATCCTCCTGATCGCCGCCCGCTTCGTCCAGGGCGCCGGGGGCGCCCTCTCCGTCTCGGTGATCCTCGCCATCATCGTCACCGAGTTCCCCCAGCCGCTCGAGCGCGCCAAGGCGATGGGCGCCTACATGTTCGTCGTGGTCAGCGGCGGGTCGATCGGCCTGCTCGCCGGCGGCCTCCTCACCGAGGCGATCAACTGGCACTGAATCTTCTTCATCAACCTCCCGATCGGCGCCGTCACCCTGCTGCTCGGCCAGCGGTTGATCCAGGAGAACGAGGGCCTCGGTCTGAAGGACGGCGTCGACGTCCTCGGCTCGATCCTCGTCACCGCCGCCATGATGGCCGGCGTCTACGCGATCGTCGAGGTCCCGATGTACGGCTGGGCCTCGACCCACACCATCGTCTTCGGCGGCCTCGCGATCGCCCTGCTCGCGGCGTTCCTCCGCGTTCAGGCCACCGTCGCCAACCCAATCATGCCGCTGCGGATCCTCCGCCTCCGCGGCCTGATCGGGTCGAGCGCGGTCCGCGGGTTCCTGGTCACCGGCATGTTCACCACGTTCTTCCTTGGCGCCCTCTACCTCCAGCAGGTCCTCCAATACAGCGCCGTGGCCACCGGCCTCGCCTTCCTGCCGATGACGCTCACCGTCGCCGTGCTCTCGCTCGGCGTCACCGCCCGCATCGTCGCCCGGATCGGCGCCATCCGCACGCTCGTTCCCGGTCTGTTCGCCTGCGCCGCGGCGCTCCTGCTGCTCTCGACCGCCGGTACCCATGCCAGCTACTTCCCGACGATCTTCCTCGCCTACTTCCTCCTCGGGCTCGGCGCCGGCAGCTCGTTCATGCCGCTGCTGACCATCGCCATGGCCGACGTTCCGCCCCGCGACGCCGGCCTCGGCTCAGGCATCGTCAACGTCTCGATGCAGGTCTCCGCCGCCCTCGGCCTCGCCGTCCTCAGCACCGTGGCCACCAACCACACCCACGCCCTCACCGCTCACGGACAACCGATCGCCGACGCCCTCACCGGCGGCTACCACCTCGCGTTCACGATCGCCGCCGGCGTCGTCGCCATCGGCGTGGTCGTCGCCCTCGTCGTCCTGCGCCCGCCCCGGCCGCGAACCGAGGGCGCCGACCGGGTGTTCCGCGACCCCGTCGCCGAACCTCAACCCGCCTGAGCGGTTCGTCAGGCGGGGGCTCCGGAACGGGACCTGGTTCGGCCAGGACCCGTCCGGTCCGGGTCATCGCGAGTCCCGTGGGCGGCGCGTTCGTCGCCGACGACCCGGCTATGCTCCGCAGCGGTCAGGGCATTCGTCGTTCCAATCGAGGGAGTCACACCATGTCGAGAGCAAGATGCGGCGTCGCGGCTCTGGGTGCCGTGGTGGCGTTGGGCGCGGCCGCGGCGGGACTGGTGCCGGCGGCCGGCGCCACCGTTACCGCGGCGGCGTCCGATCACATCGTCGTGTCCGGCGTGGACATCGTCAGCCCGCGCAGCGGAGCGTTCCACGTCATCTCGAGGGCCTGCAGCCTGACCTCGACTGACGACGGCGCGAGGCCGGTGCACTGCGTGCTCACCGCCAGCGGCACCGGGGGAACCGGCACCTTCCGCGTGATCAGCTCCGATGGCGTGACCACTGGCACGCTGCTGCTGTGCGGGTGTGGATCGCTGACCGGAACCGTCACGGAGCGGGACTTCGATGGCCCGGCCCACGCGGGGACGGCGGCCGGCAGCCTGACCGCCCCGCTGACCCCCACCGTCAACCCGCGAATCCTGCACTTCGCCGCTGCCTTCACGATCTACGACGCGGCGCCGAGCCAGGGCTGAGTCGAGCCCCACTCGAGACAGTGGCGGCGGTGACGGCACCACCGCCACGGTCCGAGTGCGGCGTTTCGCCGCCGCGGCGCGACCGAGCGAGATCGCCCCTTGGCTGGCCGCCAGCTCACTGCGGCCGCCGTTTCACGCCGGCCGTCCGATCAGCCGGCCCGGCCGAACCCGAACGCCACGGCGTTCGCGCACTCATACGGCGTGCCGTAGCCGATGCCGGCGACGCCCGCGAAGGTCGTCTCCTCCCAGCGACCGTCCTCTGAGACCCGGCGCATGGCGTGGGCCTCCCCGAAGGCCGGCGCCCCGTAGAAGAGATCGTCGGCCCCGGGGTTCTGGCCGAGCGGGATCGTCACCAGGAGCGTGCCGCCCGGGCGCAGCAGCGACATCAGGTGCCGGACGGCGGCGCGCGGCTTGCCGAAGTCCTGCTCCGGCTCGTCGAAGCCGGCGTGCTCGAGCGTCGAGATCGCCAGGATCAGGGCGTAACGGGCGCCCGGCGGGATGTCCACCACGTCGAGGTTCTCGACCCCCGGCCACACCTCGTACTTGTCGACCACCTGGTGGTCGTGGCGGCGGTACCAGGGCGAGACGTTGCCGACCTCGAGCGTCGGCTCGCCCCGGTGGGCGTCGAGCAGGCGCATGGCCACCGGGAGCTCGACCCCGCGCTCGTTGCGCCAGGTGTGGTTGTAGTAGTGGGTGAGGTAGGGGTACTCCTGGCCGGCGAGCGTGAAGCGCCAGTCCCGGCGGGCGAGCTTCGGCCGCAGCGCCCCCCACTCCTCGCGGGCCACCTCGATGCCGGTGCCGAGCTTGCCCGGGAGGCGCATCACCCCCGGGCCGCCGCGACGACCTCGTCGGCGGCCGCCCGGCTGAGCACCGGGCTCATCGGGATCGCCAGGTGGGTGCGGGCCGCCTCCTCGGTCCCCGGCAGCTCGGTCGGGTCGGCGAAGGCCGGCTGGCGGTGGATCGGCGTGCGGTAGTAGGCGCGGCAGCCGATGCCGGCCGCCGTCAGCCTCACCGCCAGCGCGTCCGCCCGCTCGCTGCGCACGACGTAGAGGTGCCACGCCGGGCGCGATCCGCTCGTCGGGGTCGGCAGCCGCACGAGCTCGCCGAGCCCGGCCTCCGCGTAGTGCTGCCCGGCCGCCCGCCGGCCGTCGGCCCAGCCGTCGACGCTCGGCAAGGCCACCCGGAGGATCGCCGCCTGGAGCTCGTCGAGGCGAGAGTTGTAGCCGATCGTCTCGTAGGCGACCTTGTCGCGCGAGCCGTGGAAGCGCAGCATCCGCGCCTGCTCGGCGATCTCGGCGTCGGCGGTGACGATCGCCCCGCCGTCGCCGAAGCCGCCGAGATTCTTGGACGGGAAGAAGGAGAAGGTCGCCGCCCGCCCCAGCGATCCCGGGCGCCCATCCGCGGCCGTCGAGCCCGCCGCCTGGGCGGCGTCCTCCAGCACCGGCACCCCGAGCGCCTCGATCGCGGCCACCGGCGCCACGTTGCCGAACAGGTGCACGGCGATCACCGCCTTCGTCCGCCGGGTGAGCGCCGCCCGCACCGTCTCCGCCGTGACGCAGAAGGTGTCGGGGTCGATGTCGCAGAAGACGACCCGGGCCCCCGTGGGCGGGACGGCCTCGGCAGTGGCGTAGAAGCTGAAGGACGGGACGACCACGTCGTCTCCCGGGCCGACGCCCATCGCCCGCAGGGCGATGGTGATCGCCTCGGTTCCGTTGGCCACGCCGACCGCGTGGCCGACCCCGCAGAAGGCGGCGAACTCCCGCTCGAACGCCGTCACCTCCGGACCGAGGATGAAGAGCCCGTCCTCCATCACCCGGGCGACGGCGTCGGCGATCTCCCCGCGCAGCGGGACGAGCGGCGTCCTCGTGTCGAACAGCGGGACGCCCATCAGGCGCGCCGGAGGATGAACACGCATTCGATCCCGTTGACCTGCTGCTCGGCGACGTCGAAGTCGAGGCCCGCCTCGCGCCGGGCGCCGGTCAGCATCGCGGCGAACTCGTCGGGTGTCCACACATGGAAGTGGATCGAGTAGTCCATCTCGGAGAGCTCCCGCGCCCTTCCGGCCACCTCGGCCTCGGGCACCCGGTCGACGAACCGCGCCCATTCCTCGAAGTGGGGCATACGCGACCAGCCCGGTCCCTCGCGGTGGTCGCGGAGCACGTGCTCGAACAGGGTCGGCGCGCGCAGGACGTCGAACGTCTGCTCGCGGTCGGGCACCGCCATGTAGACGATTCCGCCCGGGCGCAGGACGCGCAGGTGGTTGCCGATCGTCCCGATCGGGTCCTGGGTGTGCTCGATGAAGTGGTTGGCGATCACGAAGTCGACGCTCGCGTCCGGCTGGGCGGCGAGGGTCTCGCCGTCGTCGATCACGTCTACCTCGACCAGCGCCTTGCTCTCGAGCTCGGGGTAGTGGCCGCGCAGCCCGGCCAAGTCCATCCGGTCGACGTAGCGCACCGAGGCCGCGGCGGGGATCTGGAGCGGGCAGTGGAGCGCGCCGATCTCCAGGCCGGCACCGCTCAGATGGCGCTCGGCGAGGTCGCGGCGGACCCGGCGCGTGGCGCGGGCGGCGGGCGTCAGCTGGGCTAGGCGGTCCCGGATCTCGGCAAGATTCACGCGGACGGAGTCTGTCAGACGCCCGCCGGGCGGGCCGGTCGAGCACGCGCGGCCGACTATCCTCCTCGGCCGTGGGAGACAGCGCCGCTCGGCCGATCGACGATGGGGCGGTCGCCCGGCCGGCCGCGGTCTCCCCCGCGTTCTGGCAGGGGCGCCGCGTGCTCCTCACCGGACACACCGGCTTCAAGGGCGCCTGGCTCTCGCTCTGGCTCCAGCGGCTCGGCGCGGAGCTGACCGGCGTCGCCGGCGGCGTGCCCACCGATCCGTCGCTGTTCACCGCGGCCGCCGTCGGCGAGGGGATGCAGACCGTCGCCGCCGACGTCCGCGACCCCGATGCCCTCGCCCGGGCGCTCGCCGCCGCCAGGCCGGAGGTGGTCATCCACATGGCGGCCCAGCCGCTCGTCCGGCGGTCCTTCGCCGAGCCCCGCCTGACCTTCGAGACCAACGTCATGGGCACGGTCAACCTGCTCGACGCGGTGCGCGGGCAGCCCGGCGTCCGCGTCGTGGTCAACGTCACCACCGACAAGTGCTACGAGAACCGCGAATGGGAGTGGGGCTACCGCGAGGACGAGCCGCTCGGCGGGCATGACCCCTACGCCGCCTCGAAGGCGTGCTCCGAGCTCGTCACCAGCGCCTACCGCCGCTCGTTCTTCGCCGGCCGCGATGCCCCCCGGGTGGGTACGGCCCGCGCCGGCAACGTGATCGGCGGCGGCGACTGGGGCGAGGACCGGCTCGTCCCCGACCTCGCCCGCGCCGCCGTCGCCGGGGACGAACTCCGCGTCCGCAACCCGCACTCGATCCGGCCCTGGCAGCACGTGCTCAACCCGCTCGGCGGCTACCTCCTCCTCGCCCAGTCGCTCTGGGAGACCGCCGACCACGCCGGGGCGTGGAACTTCGGCCCGCCCGAGGAGGATGCCTGGCCGGTGAGCCGCGTCGTCGAGCGCCTCGCCGACGGTTGGCCCGGCGGCCTGCGGTGGGCGAGCGATCCCGGCCCCCACCCCCACGAGGCGCGCTACCTCAAGCTCGACTCTTCCCGCGCCCGCGCCCGGCTCGGCTGGCGACCCGGCGTCGGCCTCGAGCAGGCGCTCGCCAGCGTCGTCGACTGGTACCGGGCGCACGCCGGGGGTGCCGACATGCGCGGGGTGACCCTCGCCCAGATCGAAGCGCTCGGCCGGATGGCCTGAGTGCGGATCGCCGTCTACCACAACCTCCCCTCCGGCGGAGCAAAGCGGGCGCTCTACGACTACACGCGGGAGCTCGTCGCCACCGGACACGAGGTCGACGCGTTCGCCCCGGACACCGCCGCGGAGGACTACCTCGACCTGCGGCCGCTGGTGGGCCGCTACCACTCGTTCCCGCTGCGGATCGACCCCGGCCCGCTCCTCTCCCGCTCGCTCGTCGCCGCCGAGCTCGTCCGCTACGCGCGGCTGCGCCGGAGCCTCATGCGCCACGCCCGCGACGTCGCCGCGCAGATCGACGCCGGCGGCTACGACCTCGCCTTCGTCCACCACTGCCGCTACGCCTGCTCGCCCTACCTGCTGGCGCTCCTGCGCACCCCGAGCGTCTACTACTGCCAGGAGCCGCGCCGCGGGGGCAACGAGTACAGCGTCCGCCACAGCGACCGGCGGCCGACCCGGGCCGGACGGCTGGCCCAGCGCGCCCACATGGCGCTGTTCGGCTCGCTGCTCGACGGCCGCGACATCGAGGCCGCGCGGGCGGCGACGATGATCCTCGCCAACAGCGTGTTCTCGGTGGAGAGCATCAAGCGGGCCTACGGCCGCTACGCCCGGCTGGCCTACCTCGGCGTCGACCGCGCCGCCTTTCGCCCGACCGGCACGCCCCGCGCCGGGCGCGTCCTCTCCGTCGGCGCCCTCCATCCCGCCAAGGGCCACCTGCTCGCCGTCGAGGCGGTCGGCCACGTTGCGCAGGAGGCGCGGCCGGCGCTCGACATCGTCGCCGACCGCGGCGACGAGGCTCACGCCGAAGCGCTCCGCCGCCGCGCCCGCGAGCTCGGCGTGGAGCTCGTCCTCCACCGGCGGATCGACGACGGCGAACTCGTCGCGCTCTACGGCCGGGCGCGCGCCGTGCTCTGCGCGGCCGAGCTCGAGCCGTTCGGCTACACCCCGCTCGAGGCGATGGCCTGCGGGACGCCGGTGGTGGCCGTCCGCGAGGGGGGCTACAAGGAGACGGTGGTCGACGGGCGCAACGGCCGCCTGGTCGAGCGGGATGCCCGCCTCCTCGGCGAGGCCCTCGCCGCGCTGCTCGGCGACCCGCCCGCCTGGGAGCGGCTCCACCGCGGGGCTCTGGAGACGGCGGGCGAGTGGACGCTCGAGCGCGCCGCCGCGTCGCTCGCGGCGCGGCTCGCCGAGGTCGGCGCCGGATGACGGCGGACGCCGACCTCCTCTCGACCCCGGCCGCCGGGGCCGCCGTCGTCCGCGGCGGAGCGCTGCGCGTCGTCGGGTTCCTCGTCGCCTCGGTGCTCAGCGTCCTCTCCGCCGCGCTGCTCTTCCGCCACCTCGGCGTCCTCGACACCGCGCGCTACGTGAGCATCCTCTCGCTGGTGGCCATCGTCGGCGGGGTCTCTGACCTCGGCATCACCCAGCTCGGGATCCGCGAGCTCGCGCTGATCGCCCCGGCCGAGCGCGGGCCGCTGGCCCGGGAGATCCTCGGCCTGCGCGTGCTGTTGAGCGTGGCCGGCCTCGCGCTGATGCTCGTCTTCGCGGTCGTGAGCTACCCGCCCGTGGTGGCCGCCGGGGTGGCCATCGCCGGCGTCGGCCTGCTGCTCCAGGCGACCCAGGACAACTACTCGTCGATGCTCCAAGTCGAGCTCCGCTTCGGCTGGGTGGCGGCGCTCGACGTCCTGCGCCAGGTGGCGAGCGCCCTCTTCATCGTCGTCCTCGTCGTCGTCGGCGCCGGGCTGCTCGCCTTCGCGTCGGTCCCGGTGTGGGCGGGGATCGTCGTCGTCGTCCCCGCCGGCCTCCTCGTCCGCGGCGGCCGCTCGCTGCTCCCGTCCTTCGGCACCGAGCGCGCGCGCCGGCTGCTGCGGATGGTGCTCCCCTACTCGGCGGCGATCATCGCCTCGACGCTCTACTTCCGCGAGGCGATCGTCCTCCTCCACCTGCTCTCCGGCGATTACCAGCTCGGCCTCTTCTCGGCCTCCTTCCGGGTGGTCGAGGGCCTGATCGCCATCCCCGGCCTGCTGATCGGGACGGCGCTTCCCGTCTTCGCCCGCGCGGCGATGGAGGACCAGGCGCGCTTCGACTACGCGGTCGGCCGGGTGTTCGCCGCGTCGGTGGTGATCGGGACGGGGCTCGCCGTCGGGCTCGCCGTCGGGGCGCCCTTCGCCATCGACGTCATCGGCGGCCAGGCCTTCCGCGCCGCCTCGGGCGTCCTCGTGATCTCGGCGGTGGCCCTCGGAGCGGCCTTCGTCGGCAGCCTCTGGGGTAACGTGCTTCTCAGCCAGCGGCGCTACCGGGAGCTCGTCGTCCTCAACGCCGGCGCCGTGCTCCTGCTCGGCGGCCTCCTCGCCGTCCTCATCCCGCTCGACGGCGCGCGCGGCGCCGCCGTCGCGACGGCGGCGGCCGAGCTGACGGTCGCCGTCGCCGGCGGCGTCCTCGCCTGCCGCCGCGC
>JBPCNA010000183.1:0-6864 GCA_051001735.1 Solirubrobacteraceae bacterium | reverse complement strand
GGCCGCCGCCGTGGCGCCAGGCCGCGCTCGCATCCTCCCGGCGCGGGGCCGGGCCGTCGCCGGGTACGCCGCCTGCCTGCTCCTCGGCGGGTGCGGCCTCGGTGCCGGGGGCACCCCGGCCGGGGTGCAGCTCACCGTCACCCGGGACTTCGGCGCCGCCAGCCTCGCCGAGAGTACGGGTCCGGCGATCCACGGCTCCGATACCGCGATGCGCCTGCTCGAGCGGAACGCCAAGGTCACGACGAAGTTCGGCGGCGGCTTCGTCGCCTCGATCGACGGCGTCGCCGGCGGCCAACAGGCCGGCCGCCCGGTCGACTGGTTCTACTACGTCAACGGCATCGAGGCCGGCCGCGGCGCCGCCGCGACGACCCTCCACGACGGCGACCACATCTGGTGGGACCGCCACGACTGGGGCGCGGCCATGAGCATCCCCGCCGTTGTCGGCTCGTTCCCCGAGCCCTTCCTCCACGGGACCGGCGGCAAGCGCCTCCCGGTGCGGATCGAGTGCATCGACCCCGCGAGCCCAGCCTGCGATCGCATCTCCCACGAGCTCACCGGACTCGGCATCCCCGCCGCCCGCGGCGGGCTCGGCCTCGCCGAGAAGGACCAGTCGCTACGCGTCCTCGTCGGGACCTGGCCGCGGCTGCGCGACGACGAGGCCGCCCGGCGGCTCGAGACCGGACCCGCGGCCAGCGGCGTCTATGTGAAGGTCGCCTCCGACGGCCATGCCCTCACCCTGCTCGACGCCCGCGGCGCCCCCGTCCGCACCGTCGGGCCCGGGAGCGGCCTGATCGCGGCGACCCGCCTCAACGACGCCCCACCGATCTGGATCGTCACCGGCACCGACGCCGCCGGCGTCGCCGCCGCCGCCCAGGCCTTCGAGCCCGGCGCCCTCCACGACCGCTTCGCCCTCGCGATCTCCCACGACCTCGGCGTCCCCCTCCCGGTGGCCGCACCGTGACCCCCGACCGCGCCCTCCGGGTGACCCGGCCGTGACCCCCGGGCTGACCCTTGCCTACCGCCGGCGGGCGAGCCCGCTCCACTCCGCGCGGGCCGCCGCCGGCGCCACCTACTGCGTCGGGCTCGTCCTCTGCGCTCTGATCCTCGTCCATCCGCTCGAGCTGCTCGTCCTCCTCGCGGTCGTCCTCGCCGCCGGCCGCCTCGCCGGAGTGGCCGGCGACGTACGGCGGGCCGCCGTCCCCATGCTCATCCTCGTCGTCGCCATCGCCGCGATCAACGCCCTGATCAGCCGTAACGGCCTCACCGTCGTCGCCCGCCTCGGCTACCTACCGCCCTTCGGCGAGATCGACATCACCGCCGAGTCGCTGGTCTACGGCGCCGCCCTCGGCCTCCAGATGCTGCTCGCCGTCTTCGTCGCCATGCTCGCCACCGCCGCGGTCAACCCCGACGAGCTCCTTCGCGGCTTCCGCCGCCTTTCGCTCCGCTCGGCCCTCACCGCCGCCCTCGCCACCCGGCTCGTGCCGCTGCTCGAGGCCGACGGCCGCCGCCTCGCCGACGCCCAGCGCTGCCGGGCCGAGGAGCCCCGCCACCGGCGGGTCGCCATCGTCCGGGCCGTCGCCACCGGCGCGCTCGACCGGGCGCTCGATGTCGCCGCCACGCTCGAGGTGCGCGGCTACGCCCTCGGCCGCCGCCCGCCCCGCCGGCCGACGCCGCTCTCCCGCCACGACGTCGCCTTCACCGCCGCCGGCCTCGCTCTCGTCGCGGCCGCCGTCGCCGCCAAGCTCGGCGGCCTCGCCGCCTTCGACGCCGACCCCAGGCTCGCCATCGCTCTCGGCCCCGGCGAGGTCGCCCTCGCCGCCGCCCTGATCCTGATCGCCCTGCTCCCGTTCGCCGACCGCCGGGGCATCGACCCATGACCGCCGCCCTGCTCCCGTTCGCCGACCGCCGGGGCATCGACCCATGACCGCCGCGGTCCTCGCCTTCGACGCCGTCACCTACGCCTACCCGGAGGCGGACGCCCCGGCCCTGCGCGATCTCACCTTCGCGATCGAGCCCGGCGAGTTCTGCGTCGTCGCCGGCCTCTCGGCCGGTGGCAAGTCGACGCTGCTGCGCGCCGCCTGCGGCCTCGTTCCCCACTTCCACGGCGGCGAGTTCGCCGGCCGCGTCACCGTCGGCGGCCTCGATACTCGCGACCACGGTCCCGGCGACATCGCCGCCGTCGCCGGGACCCTCTTCCAGGACCCGGAGACCCAGATCCTCATGGGCACCGTCCGCGCCGAGCTCGCCTTTCCCCTCGAGAACCGCGGCCACGGCGCCTCGGCGGTGGCCCGCGGGGTCGAGGAGGCCGCCCTCGCCCTCGGCATCGAGCGGCTGCTCGAGCGCACGACCCGCGAGCTCAGCGGCGGCGAGCTCCAGCGGGTCGCCCTCGCCGCGGCGCTGGCCGGCCGCCCTGAGCTGGTCCTCCTCGACGAGCCGACCTCCCAGCTCGACCCGGTGGCCGGCGACGAGCTGATCTCCCTGCTACGCCGCCTCAACGAGCAGTGGGGCACGGCGATCGTGATGATCGAGCACCGCCTCGAGCGCTGCCTCTCGGCCGCCGACCGCGTGCTCGTTCTCGCCGGCGGAGCCCTGGCCTGCGACGCCGCCCCCGGTGACTTCCTCGCCTGGGCGGCCCAGGCCGCCCCGCCGCTCCAGACCCCCGGCGCCCGCCTCTTCCAGTGCGCCGGGATGCGCCCGGCGCCGTCCGGCGTCAAGGAGGCCCGGGCCACCCTGCGTGCCCACGGCCTCCTGGCCGAACCCCGCCCGGCCGATCCGGGCCGCCCCGGTGAGGCGACCGTCCGCGCTCCAAAGCAGAAGCCCAAATGGCGCCGGGCCGCCCCGACCGAGCCGCCCGCCCTCCGCTTCGACGGTGTCTGGCACGAGCTGGCCGACGGGCCGGCCATCCTCCGCGGCCTCGATCTGGTGATCGCGCCGGGGGAGACGGTCGCCCTGATGGGGCGAAACGGCGCCGGGAAGTCGACGCTCCTGCGCCACGCCCAGGGGCTCACCCGGCCGACGCGGGGCCGGATCGAGCGCGGCGGGCGGGTGGCGCTGCTCCTCCAGAATCCGGGTGACTACTTCCTTGCCGAGCGCGTCGGCGACGAGCTCGACCCGGCGGCGCTGGCCGCGGCCGGGCTCGCCGGGCTCGCCGACCGTCATCCCCGCGACTGCAGCGGCGGGGAGCGCCAGCGCCTCGCCCTGGCCATCGTTGCCGGCGGCGGTCCCCCGCCGGCTGTGGTCTGCCTCGACGAGCCGACGCGGGGGATGGACCGCGCCGCCAAGGGCGACCTCGCCGATCGCCTCGGCGCCGACGCCGCCGCCGGGTCGGCGGTGCTGGTCGCCACCCACGACGCCGAGTTCGCCGCCGCCTTCGCCGGGCGGGCCGTGCTGCTGGCCGACGGGCGGGTGATCGCCGACGGGCCGGTCGGGGAGATTCTCAGCGGCGGTTGGTACTTCGCCACCGAGACGGCCCGCATCCTCGGCGGCTCGGGCGGAGTCCTCCTGCCCGAGGAGGGCGGCGCGCTGCTGCGCCGGCGCCTCACCGACCGCTTGGGGGCCCCGGCATGATCGGCTGGCAGGTCGCGTCATTCCTCCTCCTCGCCGTGGCCCTGACCGCCGGGTTCGTCTGGTACGAGCGGACGCGTCCGTCCTCGAAGGTGCTCGCCCTCGTGGCGACGTTGGCCGGGCTCGCCGCCCTCGGCCGGATCGCCTTCGGCGCCGTCCCCGACATCAAGCCGGTGAGCGACATCGTGCTCCTCGCCGGCTACGTCCTCGGCGGGGCTCCCGGCTTCGCGGTCGGCGCCGTCGGCGCCCTGGCCTCGAATTTCTTCTTCGGCCAGGGTGGGTGGACGCCGTGGCAGATGCTCGCCTGGGGTGTCATCGGGCTCGGCGGCGCCGGGCTCGGCCGGCTCAGCGGCCGCCGCCTCGGCCGGGTGCCGCTGGCCGCCGCCTGCGGCCTCGCCGGAGTCGTCTTCGGCCTGATCCTCAACTTCTCGACCTGGGTGACCTTCACCGGCGACCTGACCTTCGACCACTACCTGGTGATCTCGAGCTCGGCGCTCCCGTTCGACCTGGCCCACGTGATCGGCAACGTCGTCTTCTGCCTCGCCTTCGGCCCGGCCTTCGTCCGCGCCCTCCTGCGCTTCCGCGCCCGGCTCGACGTCCGCTGGATCCCGGTCACCGCGGTCCTGCTCATCCTCGCGCTGGCCGCACCGCTCGCCCTGGCCGCCGGTCCGCTTCAGCGGCAGGTCGTCTACCTGACCCGCGCCCAGAACTCCGACGGCGGCTTCGGGGCGAGCCCCGGCCAGTCGTCGAACCAGCTCTACACCTCCTGGGCCGTCCTCGGCCTGGCCGCCGCCGGGCGCGACCCGCGCCGCGTCCAGCGGGGCGGCCACTCGCCGATCACCTTCATCCTGGCCAACCTCCGGAGCCTCTCGGGCGATGGCGACCTCGAGCGGACGATCCTCGCCCTCGGCGCCGCCCACGTCGCCCCGCCGGCGGGGATGGTCTCCCGGCTGGCCGCCGCCCAGGCCGCCGACGGGTCCTTCGGCCACCAGGTCAACCTGACCGCCTTCGGCATCCTCGCCCTCCGCGCCGCCGGGCGCCCGGCCGGGGACCGCCACGTCGGCCGCGCCCTCGGCTGGCTGGCGCGCCAGCAGAACGGCGACGGCGGCTTCAACTTCTTCGCCCGCGGCTCTAGCAGCGGCGTCGACGACACGGCCGGCGCGCTCGAGGGGCTCGTCGCCGGCGGCGCCCGCCGGTCGGGCCGCGCCGCCCAGAGGGCCGCGGCCTTCCTCGCCGCCCACCAGAACCCGGACGCCGGCTTCCCGCTCTCGCCCGGCGGCCCGTCGAACGCCCAGTCGTGCGCCTTCGCGATCCAGGGCCTCCTCGCCGCCGGGCGCGACCCCGGCCACCTGCGCCACGGGTCGGCCTACACCTACCTGCGGTCGCTGACCGCCGCCAACGGCGCTGTGCGCTACTCGCCGCAGAGCACCCAGTCGCCCGTCTGGGTCACCGCCCAGGCGCTCGCCGCGCTCGCCGGCCGGTCGCTGCCGATCCGGTAGGCGAGGGGCGGCTCGTCGAGACCCTGGCCGGGGCGCGGCCGCGGCTCCCGAGACCTCGGCGCTCGTCACGGCGGGGTCGGGGCGGTCTGAGGGCAGGGCAACCGTCTAGGCTTCCGCCCGTGCTGGTCGGAGTACCCAAGGAGACCGTGGAGGGGGAGCGCCGGGTGGCGCTCGTGCCCGAGGTCGTACGCAAGCTGACCGGGCGCGGCCTCGACGTGATCGTCGAAGCCGGGGCCGGGGCGCGGGCGATCATCCCCGACGCGCTCTACACGGCCGCCGGAGCGAAGATCGTCGAGGCGGGCGAGGTCTGGAAGGCCGACGTCGTCGTCAAGGTGGCCGCGCCGAGTGCCGAGGAGATCGCCCAGCTCGGCGACGGCAGCCTGCTGATCGGCTTCCTCGCCCCGCTGACCAGCCCGGCGACGACCAAGGCCCTGGCCGAGGCGGGGGCGACCGCCTTCGCGATGGAGGCGATTCCCCGGATCTCCCGCGCCCAGTCGATGGACGCCCTCTCGTCGCAGAGCAACGTCGCCGGCTACCGGGCCGCCCTGCTCGGGGCCGAGAAGATGGGCCGCTTCTACCCGATGCTGATGACGGCGGCGGGGACGATCCCCCCGGCCAAGGTGCTCGTCCTCGGCGTCGGCGTAGCCGGCCTCCAGGCGCTGGCCACGGCCCGCCGCCTCGGCGCCCAGACCACCGGCTACGACGTGCGGCCCGAGGTCGCCGAGCAGGTCCAGTCGCTGGGGGCCAAGTGGCTCGACCTGGGCATCGACGCGGCCGGCGAGGGCGGCTACGCCCGGGAGCTGACCGACGAGGAGAAGCAGCAGCAGCAGCAGGCGCTGACCGACGCGATCAAGGGCTTCGACGTGGTCATCACCACCGCTCTCGTCCCCGGGCGCCCGGCGCCGCGCCTGGTCACCGCCGAGGCCGTCGAGGGTATGAAGGCGGGCAGCGTGATCGTCGACATGGCCGGCGAGGCGGGGGGCAACTGCGAGCTGACCGAGCCGGGGGAGACGGTGATCAAGCACGACGTGACGATCGTCAGTCCGCTCAACCTCCCGGCCGAGATGCCCGAGCACGCGTCCCAGCTCTACGCCCGCAACGTCCAGGCCCTGGTCGAGCTGTTCACCGGCGACGACGGCGACCTGGCGCTCGACTGGGACGACGCGATCATCTCGGGGGCGGCGATCACCCGCGACGGAGAGATCGTCCACGAGCGGGCGCGTCAGGCCGTCGAGGCGGCCGACTGATGCTGGTCACCAACCTGGCGATCCTCGTCCTGGCCGGCTTCGTCGGCTTCACGGTCATCTCGAAGGTCCCGAACACGCTCCACACGCCGCTGATGAGCGGCACCAACGCGATCCACGGGATCGTCGTGCTCGCCGGCCTGCTGGTGATTGGCTTCTCGGGCAACGACCTCTTCAACAAGGTGATCCTGGTGATCGCCATCGCCTTCGGGACGATCAACGTGGTCGGCGGCTTCCTCGTCACCGACCGCATGCTCGGCATGTTCAAGCGCAAGCCGGAACCGCCGAGGGAAGTCGAGGAGAAACCCGAGCCGAAACCGTTGACGGAGCCGACGATGGCCGCGGCGCCAGAAGTGGATTCCTCGGAGCCGGATCCGGCGGCGGCGGCCGGGTCGGCGGACGGAGCGGGCAAGCCCGCGGCGGCGGGGTCGGCGGACGGAGCGGGCAAGCCCGCGGCGGAGGGGGGGGGGGAAGGAGGGGGGAAACCCGAGGCGTTCGGGAACGCGGACGAAATCAAGGAACCACCACTCCCGCCCCCCCCACCCTAAGACAGGCAG
>JBPCNA010000182.1:0-54941 GCA_051001735.1 Solirubrobacteraceae bacterium | reverse complement strand
GACCGCGCGTCGCGCACAGCCTGCCGGACCGCCACCCGCCCAGCCGACCACAGCCTTTCCCTCACGAAGCGCAGAATGCGAGAAATCGACGACCCCCACTTGACAAAACGCTCTCCATATCAGTTCTTGGGGACGGCCTTCGGGATCTCGACGCCGTTGGTGGTCTGGCACTTGGCGCAGCGGATGCGCACCTTGCGCATCTGACCGGGGGGCATCGTCTCGGCGAGCAGGTTCCCGCAGGTCGCGCAGAAGTAGTTGTCGGGGCCGTTGCCGTGGAAGACGGGTTTGTCGGCGTACTCCTGGACCGCGGTGCCGAACTCCGCGGGGATCACCTCTTGGGGAAGGTCGATCATGGTCACGTCCGCCATCGTTCATCTCCTCGTTGTTGCGCACACGGCGCCCGGCCGGGCGCTGCGGGATCGGAGGCGGAAGTAAAGCAGGCCGGCCCCCTCGCCTCCGTCGTCTCAAGCCGGCGATTGGCGCCGTCGATCCCCTTATCGTGGGGGAGCGATGAGCGTCCGGCGATTGATCATCTCCGATTGTCATTTCGGTAGCGGCGACGATCTGCTGCGGTCGCCCCTCGCGCTCGAGCGAATCGAGCCCGAGCTCGAGTGGGCCGACGAGGTCGTGATCAACGGCGACCTCCTCGAGCTCGTCTTCGCCTCGCTGGCGGAAGCCGTCGCCGCCGCGCGACCGTTCCTCTCCCTGGTCAACCGCCACGTCGAGCGGATCCACTTCCTGCCCGGCAACCACGACCACCATCTGGTCGCGCTGGCCGGGGACGAGCGCCGCCTGGCCGAGCTCACCGGCGACCCGGACCCGGCTCCCTTTCGAGTGATGCCGGCCGAGCGCCTGCTCCGCGCCCTCTGCCCCGGCGTCGCCGTGATCACCTCCTACCCGATCTGCGAGCTCGACGGGATGCGCTTCATCCACGGCCACTACATCGCCCCCCACATCGAGTCGTTCGGCTGGCGGATGATGGACCGCCTCGCCTGGTCGCTGACCGGCGAGGAGCAGCGGCCCGAGCGCCTGACCATCGGCGACTACGAGTCGCTGATCTCGCCGCTCTACGAGCTGATGTACGAGATGGCCAACCTGCCCCAGGGCAGGCGCGCCCAGCAACAGTTCGAGCGCTGGCTGATCGGCATGGGCGCCGTCGCCCGCGCGCCGGGCAAGGCGTCCCGCCAGGCCGTCGGGTTCGCCCACGGGCTCGCCCGTCGGCGCAACGCCGAGGAGATGCTCGAGCCGATGGACGCGCCGACGGGGCAGATCCTCGCGGCGATGGAGGCGGTATGCCTCGATCTCAGCGTCCCGCCGGGGACGGTGGTCTTCGCCCACACCCACACGCCGCTGACCGCCCGGCAGTCGCATTACGGCCACTACACGTTCTGGAACTCGGGCTCCTGGCTCTGGGACCGGCGCATCCGCGACGACCCGACCTACCGCCAGTCGGCTTGGCCGGGCACCCTGCTGCGGGCGACGGGCGGCGCGCTCGAGCTGCGCCGCCTGCTCGACGACTGCGACGAGCGCGACCTGCGGACGATGCTCGGCTCGGTCCCCGAGCCGCGCCGGCGGCGGCTGCGCCTCAGCCGCCGTGCGCTGCTGCGCCCGGCGGCGTAGTCGGGGCCCGAGCTTTTATACTGGCCGGGCACCCTTGGGGAATGGTGTAATCGGCAACACGCCTGCCTCTGGAGCAGGAATTTGGGGTTCGAGTCCCTGTTCCCCAGTATTCCGGGCGCTGGCGCCCTCAGCGCTGGCCGTTGGGCGAGAAGAACGGCGTGATCGCGTCCTCGAGCCCGGGGTCGAGCACGAGCAGCACCTCGTCGCCCGCCTCGATCACCGTGTCGGCCTTGGGGACGAAGCCTTGGCCGTGGCGCAGCACGGAGATCACCAGGCTCCCTTCGGGCAGCCCGACGTCGACCACCCGGGTGCCGGCCGCCGGGGCGTTGGGGAGCACCTCGAGCTCGATGATCTCGAGGCGCTCCTCCTCGAGTGCGAGCAGGTGGACGAGGCCGTAGCGGGGCACCTCGTGCTCGATCAGTCGGAGGATCAGGTCGGTGGCCGAGACGACCGGTTGGACCCCGAGCAGCTTGAAGTGCTGGAGGTTGCGCGGGTTGTTGACGCGGGCGATGACCCGGTCGCAGAGATACTTCTCCTTGGCCACCTGGCATACCAGCATGTTGTCCTCGTCGTCGCCGGTGACCGCGATCACCAGGTCGGCCCGGGAGATCCCGGCCCGCTCGAGCACCCAGAGCTCGGTCGCGTCGCCGTACTGGACGGCGTGCTCGAGCTCCTCCTCGACGACCAGGTAGCGGCGGCGGTTGGCCTCGAGCAGGGTCACCTCGTGGCCCTTGTCGATCAGCTCGCGTGCCAGGTTCCAGCCGACCTTGCCCGCCCCGGCGACGATGACGTACACGAGGCTACGCCGCCAGGTCGAGAGCGCGGGCGAACATCTCGATCGCGTGCTGGGTGGGGGAGATCGTGTGGAGCCCCTGCTCGGCGTACCAGGCCGCGCGCGCGGGGTCCATCACCCGGCAGATCACCTTCTCGACGCCGTAGCGGCGCTGGGCTATCTGGGCCACGGTGAGGTTGGTGTTGTCGCCGTCGGTCGAGGCGATGAACACGTCGGCCTGCTCGATGCCCGCCTCCTCGAGGGCGTCGACCTCGAGTGCGGTTCCCACGGTGAAGCGGCCGCCGGCGTCCTCCCACCCGCGCCCGGTGATCTCATCGAGCCGCTCGTGGGAGAGGGGATCCTCGTCGAGCACCGAGACCTCGTGGCCGCCGGCGAGCGCGCGCTTGGCGACTGCGGACCCGACTCGCCCGGCACCGACTATGAGGACGAACATTGGCTCGCATGTTAGCCAATCGGCCCGTCGCCTCCCCGCTTCCCCCGGGCGCCGGCAGCCGTCGCGCCCGGGCGAAGGCGATCGGGCGGCGCCGGCGGCGCCGCCGGCTTCGGCGGCTCTGAAGCGGCATTGGGCGGCGCCGTGAGGATCACCCGGCAGGGCGCCTTGGTCACCACGTAGCGAGTCATCGCCCCGATCGCGCTCTCCCCCAGGCCGCTGCGGCCGCCGAGCAGCGCGCCACCGCGAATCCGAGGCGACTCCTCCGCGGCCAGGACGATCGCCTCGACCCCCCGCCGGCGGGCCTCCTCGACGATCGCGTGCCCGGTCCGCCGGGCGCGGATGGTGGCGGTGGCCACGTGGACGCCGGCGTACTCCTCGCCGACGGCCTTGGCCCGGGCCAGGGCCGCCCGCGCGTGCTTGAGCTGCTCGTCGGGGAGGCGGCCGTCGAGCGGCAGCGCCATCGGCACCTGGAAGATCCAGATCGCTTCGATCGTCGCCCGGTCGATCGCCGCCTTGTCGATCGGCTCGCCCGAGACCAGGAGGGCCGCGGTCTGGACGATGTCGTCGTCCAGACCGGTCCCGAACAGGGGCACGAGGATCGAGCCGAAGTCACGCTCGGGGCGCTCGTGGCGGAGCACCGCCTCGGGGACGACGACGCGGTCGAGGACCGATTTGCCGGCGCTCTTGCGGTAGGCGACGTAGAGGGCGATGCCGCCGAGGATCCACGCCGAGCCGACGTAGCGAGCGCCGTCATGAAGCACGATCACGCTGATCCAGGCCCCGAGTGAGAGGACGGCGCCGGCGGCCGCCGGGAGCGGCAGATCGCGGCCGCGTACGCGCACCGATCCGGGAATCCGGAACGGACGCGGGCGGTCGGGCTCGCGGAAGCGGAGCACGCAGATCGAGAGGTGGGCGATCGTGAAGGCGAGCATGGCTCCGAACGCGTAGATCCCGACGAGGAAGTCGAGGTCCCCCGGGATGACGAGCGTCGCCGCGAGCACGGCGGCGACCACGATCAGGACGAAGGGCGTCGAGCGCTCGCGGTGGAGGCGCCCGATCGCGCTCGGGATCTGCCGGTTGGTGGCGAGCGAGAGGGCCAGCCGCGAGAGGCCGAGCATGGCCGAGTTGGCGGCGACGACGAGCGTGGTGGCGGCCGCGGCGGCCACCACGTACTTCAGCGAGTCGCCCAGCCCGGCCGGATGGAAGCGCTCGACGATGCCGAGCACCGGCGCGCCGAGGTGACGGTCGCCGAGCGCCGTGTAGCCGTTCATCACCGGGATCGCCGTCACCGCGACCAGGGCGATGCCGACGTAGATGATGTAGACCGAGGCGTTGGCGCTGACCAGAAGTCGGCGGAGCCCGCGGGGTCCGAGCGTCACCTCGCCCGAGAGGCCCGCCGCCGACTCGAGGCTGGTGAAGGCCACCGTGGTGATCGTCAGCGCGTAGATCACGTTCGACCAGCTCGGGGCGACGCCGAGGTGGATGTTGTCGGTGATCGTGTGGACGTTGAAGAAGAGGACGAGGCCGACGCCGATCACCACGAGCTGGATCAGGAGGTCGGCGACGACGATGCCGGCGATGCGCCGGGTGCGCCGGGTCGAGAAGCCGCGGACGTTGCTGTAGGCGACGAACGCGATGATCGTCAGGGCGACGACCAGGCGTGGGACGCCATGGCCGATCGGCGCGTAGAACGCCGCCATGTAGCTCGTCGCCACCAGCGAGGCGACGGCGATCAGGATCACGTAGTCGAGGAGGATCGCCCAGCCGGCGACGAAGGAGACGAGCTCGTTGAACGCGTAGCGGGCGAAGACGGTCGAGCCGGCGCGGTCGCCGTGGAGCGCGGCTCCCTCGGCATAGGTCAGGGAGGTCAGCGTGAAGAAGACGCCGGTGCCCAGGAAGACGAGCGGGGTCAGTCCGAGCGCGTGCCCGGCGACGACCCCGAGGGAGAAATAGATCGAGCTCGCCAGTGACGTCCAGACGATCGCGAACAGCGCCGGCGAGCCGAGGCTCCGCCGGAGGATCAGCGCACTCCGCGGGGTCGGGGGCGCCGGCTCCTTCTCGCCGGCCATCAGCCGGCTCCGTCGCGGGCGCGGCCCCGGATGCGCGTGCTCACGTAGAGCCGGCCGGAGCCGGCGGCGAAAAAGAGCACACCGAGCACGGCACTGAGCGGCGTCAGCTGGGCGACGAGCGCGATCCCGATCACCAGCATGGCCAGCGACAGCACGCGCGTCGCACGGTCGTGCAGCGTGGCGGCCAGCCCCGGCCGGGCCCCGGTGGGATCTTCCATCTCCACCGAAGCTTACGGCCGCTGCCCGTCCGCGGAACGCGCCGCGCTCTGCCCTAGGTGATGATGGGGATGATCAGGATCGCCACGATGTTCGCGACCTTGATCATCGGGTTGATCGCCGGGCCGGAGGTGTCCTTGAACGGATCGCCGACCGTGTCGCCGGTGACCGCCGCCGCGTGGGCGTCAGAGCCCTTGCCGCCGTGCGCCCCGTCCTCGATCAGCTTCTTCGCGTTGTCCCAGGCGCCGCCGCCGGCCGTCATCATCACCGCGAAGAAGAAGCCGACGACGATCACGCCGATCAACAGGCCGCCGAGCGCCTGCTCGTCGATCAGGCCGACGATCAGGGTCATGGCGATCGGGAGGAGCGCCGGGATGATCATCTCGCGCTGGGCCGTCTTCGTGACGATGTCGACGCACGTCGCGTAGTCGGGCTCGTCGGTGCCCAGCATGATCCCCGGCTTCTCGCGGAACTGGCGGCGCACCTCCTCGACGACGGCGCCGCCGGCCCGGCCGACGGCCTCCATCGACAATGAGGCGAACAGACAGACCATCAGGCCGCCGAGGAGCAGGCCGATCAGGACCGGGGGCTGGTCGATGCCGAACGAGATCACGGCGTGCGACTTGTCGATCAGCTCCTGCTGGAAGCCGGCGAAGAGGACGACCGCGGCGAGCACCGCCGAGCCGATCGCGTAGCCCTTGGTCACCGCCTTGGTCGTGTTGCCGACGGCGTCCAGGCGATCGGTGACCTCGCGGACCTCCTCCGGGAGGTCGGCCATCTCGGCGATGCCGCCGGCGTTGTCGGTGATCGGCCCGAAGGCGTCGAGGGCGACGATCAGGCCGGTCAGCGAGAGCTGGCCCATGACCGCGACGCCGATGCCGTAGATCCCGACGGTGCCGCCGCCGGCCAGCTTCCACGAGCCGAGCACGCCGAGCACGAGCACGAGCGCCGGCAGCGCCGTCGCCTGGAGGCCGGAGCCGAAGCCCTGGATGATGTTCGTCGCGTGACCCGTCTCCGAGGCCGCCGCCGTCTTCTTGACCGGCGAGAAGCGGGTCGAGGTGTAGTAGTCGGTGATCACGAACAGCAGCGCCGTGACGCCGATCCCGATCAGCGAGCACAGGTAGAGGTCGGTCGAGCTCGGCGTGGTCACCGGCGCGTTGGTGGCGCGGTAGCCGAGGCTCCCCATCAGCCAGTAGGTGACCGGGTAGAAGGCGGCGGCGGCAATCACGCCGGAGGCGATCAGGCCCTTGTAGAGCGCGCCCTCGACGTTGTCGGTGCGGGTGCGCACGAAGAACGTGCCGAGAATCGAGGCGATGATCGCCACCGCGCCGAGGACCAGCGGGTAGAGGGCGACCTGGACCTGCTCGTGGAAGGTGAGCACGCCGATCAGCATCACGGCGACCGCCGTCACGGCGTAGGTCTCGAACAGGTCGGCCGCCATCCCGGCGCAGTCGCCGACGTTGTCGCCGACGTTGTCGGCGATCACGGCCGGGTTGCGCGGATCGTCCTCGGGGATCCCCGCCTCGACCTTGCCGACGAGGTCGGCGCCGACGTCGGCCGCCTTGGTGAAGATGCCGCCGCCCAGCCGGGCGAAGACCGAGATCAGCGAGCCGCCGAAACCGAGGCCGATGAGGGCGTCGACCGCGGTCTTGGGGGAGTCGCCGAAGAAAGAGGTGAGCGCGCCGTAGTAGCCGGCGACGCCGGCCAGGGCGAGACCGACGACGAGGAGGCCGGTGATGGCGCCCCCGCGGAAGGCGGCGTTCAGGGCCGGCGACACGCCGCCGCGGGCGGCCTCGGCCACCCGGCAGTTGGCGCGGACCGAGACGTTCATGCCGATGTAGCCGGCGGAACCCGAGAGGATGCCGCCGATCGCGAACCCGACCGCCACGGCGACGTCCTGGACGAAGAACAGGGCCACGCAGACGACGACGCCGACGATGGCGATCGAGGTGTACTGGCGGTTGAGGTACGCCTTCGCGCCCTCCTGGACGGCCGCCGAGATCCGCTGCATCTGCTCGTTGCCGGGCGAGAGCGCGAGTAGCGATTGGGCCGTCACGGCACCATAGATGACCGCGCACGCTGCGCATACCAGGGCCACCACGACGCCGTGGTTGCTCAGAAACTCAGTCAACGGAACTCCTCACAGGTTTGTTTGCCGCGGTGCCGTCACGCGGCAGCCGTCCCACAACACAGACATGCCGGGGGCTGCGGCCGCCACCCGGCATGAAGCGTCGGCAGTATAGCGAGCCGGGCGGCGGATATGCCGCTCAGCGGCCGGGCACCCAGAGCCGGCTCTCGGACGGGGCCGGCCCGGTCCCCGGACCCTCGTCCTGGGGCCGCTCGGGCGGTGGCGGCGGCGCCGCGCCGGGCGTGGCGGCGGCCTGCTTGGCGTACTCGAGCTGGAGCTGGGCCACGGCGTCGCGCAGCGGCTTGAGCGTCTCGGGGGCGTCCGAGCGCTCGAGCACGGGCATCAGCGCGCGGACCGCATCGATCGCGTCGCGTACCTGGGCGAGGTCGCGCTCCTCCTCGCTGTCGGGGCCGAGCCCGAGCCGACGCCCGGCGAGGTTCACGAGGGACACGGCCGTCTGGATCAGCACGTCGGCCACGGTGATGTGGCGCAATTGCTCCTCCCACGCTGCCCGCAGCTCCTCTTCAGTCGGCTCGGACTCGGGGGTGCTCATGCTGGTACCTCCTCGGAATAGGTGGCGCGCGTCTCCCGCACGCAACTGGCGTATACCTCCTCCATCGTCGCGCCCGTCTCGAGCATCCGGCGCTGGCGCTGGGCGCCGTTGGCCTCGGGCAGCGCCGGCTCGATCCCGAGCTCGGCCCGGACCGGGGCCGTCCAGGCGAGCAGCCGGTCGCCGATCTCGGCCGACGGGTACTCGACGGACCGCTCGAGGTCGAGCATCCGCCCGTCGAGGCCGTGGCGGATCGCCCGCCACATGTTCTCCTCGATCAGCCGCGGCGGCAGATCCGCGGCGGGGATGCCCTCGTCGAGGTCGCGCGCCGCCTGGGCCACGCAGGCCACGATCAGCCCGGTCAGGGCGTCCGACTCGCCGGCCGTCGACTGGACGTCGCAGATCCGCACCTCGACCGTCCCGAAGGAGAAGTGGGGGCGGATCGACCACCAGACCTGGGTGTACTCGACGATCGAGCCGGTGCGGACGAGGAAGTCGACGTACTCGCGGTAGGCCGCCCAGCCGCCGTAGGCGTCGGGGACGCCGCAGCGGGGGAAGCTCCGGGTGAAGGTCTGGCTCCGCGCCGAGTGGAGGCCGGCCGGCCGGCCGTCGACGAACGCCGAGTTGGCCGAGATGGCGAGCAGCAGCGGCAGGACGGGACGCAGGCGGTCACAGACGCGTACGGCCCGTTCGGCGTCGCGCACGCCCACGTGGACGTGGAGGCTGAAGGTGTTGTTGCGCCAGGCGACGTACCGGAGGTCGGCCGCCACCCGGCGGTAGTGGTCGGTATCGATGATCGGCTGGCGCCGGTAGTCGGCCCACGGGTGCGTCCCGGTCGCGCCGAGGCCGGCGTCGTGGGCGTCGGCCAGGGCGAACAGGCGCCGCCGGTGCTCGCGCTGGCGGGCGATCGCGTCGTGGACGTCGGCGCCGCGCCCGGAGATGATCTCTATCTCCGAGGCGATCAGCTCACCGGTGATGTGCTCGTGGAGGAGCGGGTCGGTGGCCGACGCCGCGTCACGCAGCTCCTCGAAGCGAGGGGCGAGGTCGAGCGTCCGGGGGTCGAGAATGGCGAACTCCTCCTCGATGCCGACGGTGAAGTCCGTAGCCCGCTCGAACACCTCGAACGCCCGGCTGAGGTCGATCGGCGAGCCCATCGGTCAGGTGAGGTAGAAGTAGAGCGCGTAGAGGAGGTCGACGGCGGGGCTCGACGTGTGGACGGTGACATCCGGGGGGACGGTCAGGAGCGCCTCCGAGTAGTTGAAGATGATCTTCACCCCAGCGACCACCAGGTCATCGGCCAGCTGCTGGGCCGCCTGGGTGGGCACCGCAAGGACGCCGACGACGATGTCCTCCTGCTCGATCACCGTCTTGAGCTCGTCGTTGTGGCGCACGACCTGGGCGCCGACGCGCTGGCCGACCACGTCGCGGTCGGAGTCGAAGATCGCCACCACCCGGAAGCCGTGGTCGGCGAAGATATCCGACGAGGCGATCGCCTTGCCGAGATGCCCGGCGCCGAAGAGGGCGATGTTGTGCTGGCCGGCCGTCCGCAGGATCCGGCGGATCTGCCCGACGAGCGAGTCGACGTTGTAGCCGACGCCGCGCTTGCCGAACTTCCCGAACCCCGACAGGTCGCGGCGGATCTGGGTCGAGTTGACGTGGGTGTAGTCCGAGAGCTCCTGGGAGGAGATCGTCTCCCGCCCCATCTTCTTGGCCTGGGTCAGAACCTGGAGGTAGCGGGAGAGGCGAGCCGCCACGCCGAGGGACAGCCGCTCGCCGGACCCCTCGGGGACGCCGCGCTCGTAGTCCGCCTCGGTCGCGAGCTCACCGTGGATCATCGTGTTGACTCTAGATCATGGCCATCGGCGACCCGCGTGGCAAGGCGCGCGCGGAGAACGGCCTCGTCGACGCGGAAGTCGAACAGCTCGTCGCCGTCGAGGGCCACGACGGGGACCCGCTCGAAGTAGGCGCGATGGAGGGCGTCGTCGGCCGTGATGTCGTGCTCGACGAGCTCGAAGTCGAGCTCGCGCCGCAGCCGCGCGAGCACCTCCAGCGCCGTCCGGCACAGGCAGCAGTCGGCGTGGCCGTAGAGCTCGACCAGGCGAGTCACCGGAGCGGCCCCTCCCCGGTCGCGTAGGCCTCGAGGCCGAGATAGTCCGGGTAGGCGAGGGCCGGCGCGTAGCGGGCGGCGCCGGCGATCATCGCTGCGTTGTCGGTGCACAACTCGAGCGGCGGCAGGGACAGGCGGGCGCCGAGACCGGCCAGCCGCTCGCGCAGCGGGCCGTTGGCGGCGACGCCCCCGCCGATCGCCAGGCGGTCGAGGCCGGTGCGCTCGAGCGCGAGCTCCACCCGACCGGAGATCGCCCGGACGATCGCCTCCTGGAACGACGCCGCCAGGTCGGCACGGCGGCCATCCCCTCGAGCCGCCGCGCCCGCGGCGCCGACCTCAAGAAAATCGAGACGAAGCTCGCGGAGCTTGTAGAGCAGGGCGGTCTTCAGACCCGCGAAGGAGAAGTCGGCGCTCCGGCCGGTCGGGAAGGCGAACGCCGCCGGGTCCCCGCCCTGCGCCAGCCGCTGGAGGGCCGCTCCGCCCGGGTAGCCGAGCCCGAGCATCCGCGCCCCCTTGTCGAAGGCCTCCCCCGCGGCGTCGTCGAGCGTCCGCGCAAGGACCTCCGGCTGGCCCTCCGGCGAGTCCACCCGCAGCAGCAGCGTGTGGCCGCCCGAGGCGATCAGCGAGACGAAGGGCGGCTCCACCGGGTCCGGCTCGAGGAAGGCGACCGCCACGTGGCCGCGCAGGTGGTCGACGCCGGCGAACGGGAGCTCGCGGGCCGCGGCGATCGCCTTGCCGGCGGCCAGCCCGACGAGCAGCGCCCCGATCAGCCCCGGGCCCTGGGTGGCCGCCACCAGCGTCACGTCGTCGAGGCCGATTCCCGCCCGCTCGAGCGCGTCGGCGGTGACCGCGTCGATCAGCTCGAGGTGGTGGCGGGCCGCGATCTCCGGCACCACGCCCCCGTAGCGGTCGTGGATCCCCTGCGAGGAGACGATGCTCGACCGGATCCGCCCGTCCGGCGTGACCACGGCGGCGCAGGTGTCGTCGCAGCTCGTCTCGAGGGCGAGGATCACGGCCGGTGGTGGGCGACCGGGTCGGCCGCCGGCACGTCGTCGAGCCGCCCGCCGAGCGTCGACGGCGTCCGCCACATGATCAGCGCATCCTCGCCGTTGTCCTGGTAATAGCGGCGCCGCAGCCCGGCCGTCCGGAAGCCGTCGCTCTCGTAGAGCTCGATCGCCGCCCGATTCGACCGCCGGACCTCGAGCGTGAACTGGGCGTTCGGGTCGGTGACCCGCTCGTAGAGCTCGTTGAGCAGGGCGCGGCCGATCCCCTGGCGCCGCAGGTCGGGGTCGACGGCGACGTTCATCACGTGCCAGACCGTGTCGTAGCGCGAGCACACCGTGTAGCCGACGATTCGCTGGCTGCGCGTCGCCACCAGGCACAGCCCCGACGGCTTGGAGAGCTCGAGCACGAACATGGCCAGCGACCACGGCGTCGGGAAGGCCCGGCGCTCGATGCCGATGACCTGGGGCAGGTCGGCGTAGACGAAGGGGCGGATCTCGGCGACGGTCATGGCCTTGTGCCGCGCAACGCCAGCTCGGCGTCGGGCAGCCTCAGGTAAAGGGGGGTGACCGCGCCGCGGGCATCGACGTCTCCGTCGAACGCGAGCCCGAGCATCGTGGCGGCGCTCACGCGGTGCAACGGCGACTCGTCCGGCGGGACGGTCACGTCTGCGTCTATGAATTGCCCCCGGAATCGTAGCGCGCCACTTCCCAGGGCCAGCCACCGCCGGCCGCCGGTGAGCTCGGACAGCCGCTCCGGCGCGACCGCCGTCGGGGCGATCACCTCGGCGCCGCCCTGGTAGCCGGCAGCGAAGACCTCGCCCCGGCCGGCGTCGATCAGGGCGAGCACCGGCCCTGGTCCGGCGGCCGCCGCCACCACGCGCAGGGAGCCGAGGCCGACCAGCGACGCCCCGGTCGCCTGGGCGAGCCCCCGCGCCGTGGCGATGCCGATGCGCAGGCCGGTGAACGTGCCCGGGCCGATCCCGACGACGATCAGCTCGACGGCGCCGAAGCCGAGGCCGGCGGCGTCGAGGAGCCCGGCGGCCAGGTGCAGGAGCCGCTGGGTGTGGCGCGGCCGCTCACCCGGGGAGACGTCGTCGCGGGCCTCCGCCGTCGTCCCGGCGGCCGTCCGCAGGCCGACCACGGTCGAGGAGGTCGCCGTGTCGAGCGCCAGGGCGATCATGCCTCGACCTCGATCCGGCGACCGTCGCCGCCGAGGTGCTCGAGCCGGACCCGCATCCGCACCGTCCCGAAGGCCGCCCGCTCCGCCCGCGGCCACTCGACGAAGGTCAGCCGGTCCGGGCCGAGGTAGTCGTCGAGAAGATCCGGGTCCTCGGCCTCGAGGCCGTTCAGCCGGTAGAGGTCGAGGTGGGCCACGATCAGGCCGTCGGCGCCGGCGTAGCGATGGGCCAGGGCGAACGTCGGGCTCGTGACCGCTCCCTCGACCCCCAGCGCCCGGCAGGCTCCGCGGACGAAGGTCGTCTTCCCGGCGCCGAGCTCCCCCTCGACGAGGACGACGTCGCCCACCCGCAGGCGCACGGCGAGGCCGGCGGCGAGCTCGGCGGTGGCCGCGGCGTCGGTCGTCTCGTGGACCTCCATCAGAAGAGGCCGAGCTGGCCCGGCTCGACCTCGGGCGGCGCCGTCGCCGGCGCAGGCGACGGCGGGGCGGGCGGGGGCGGCGGCTCGGGCTCCCGTGCCGCGACCGGTGGCGGCTCGGGCGGAGGCGGCGGCGGCGCCGGCAGGGCGAGGAGGGCGGGCAGGCGGGCGAAGTCCTCGCGCAGGGTCTCGAGCATGCTGCGCGTGTAGAGCGCCGCCGCCGGGTGGTAGATCGGGAAGATCCGCACCGACCGACCGCCGATCGCCCGGACCTCGGGGCGCCCGTGGACGCGGGTGATCCCGGTCGGGTCCTCCCGCAGGAGCTTCGTGGCGAAGTTGCCGAGCGTGCAGATGACCTTCGGCTCGATCAGCTCGACCTGTTCGCGCAGGTACGGGCGGCAGTTCTCGATCTCGGCGGGGAGGGGATCGCGATTGCCGGGCGGCCGGCACTTGAGCACGTTGCAGATGAACACGTCGCCCCGGCTCAGGCCGATCTCGGTCAGGAGCTTCTCGAGCAGCTTGCCCGCGGCGCCGACGAACGGCAGCCCCTGGATGTCCTCGTTGGCCCCCGGCGCCTCGCCGACGAACATCAGATCAGCGTCGGCGTTACCCGCCCCGAAGACCACCGATTTGCGGGTCGCCGCCAGCTCTGGGCAGCGCGTGCAGGCCGAGGCCTGCTCGTAGAGGCGCTTGAGGGCCTGGCGTCGCTCGGGGGCGCTGGTCACGACTCCGATCGTAGTCGTGGGCCGCCCGGAGTAACGGCGGGGCCTGTTTGGGGTGAGGTATCCTGTTGGTGGACCGTCACTCCGTTTGGAGGACGGATTCGATGCGAGCACCCCGCCTGGCCGCCGTGTCCGCCGGTATCCCCGGAAAGGGAACTGGACCGATGAGGAAGACCACCACCGTTTCCGACCTTCGCCGCGTCGTCGCGGCCGCGCGCACCCGCGGCGGGCCGGTCGGCCTGGTGCCGACCATGGGCGCCCTCCACGAGGGTCACCTCTCGCTCGTCCGGCGCGCCCGCAGCGAGTGCGGCGTCGTCGTCATGTCGCTGTTCGTCAACCCCACGCAGTTCGACTCGGGCGACGACCTGGCCGCCTACCCGCGCGATGACCGACGCGACGCGGAGCTGGCGGCCGGCGCCGGCGTCGACATCCTCTTCGCCCCGCCGGTCGCCGAGGTCTATCCCGAGGGCTTCGCCACCACGGTGACCGTCGGCGGGGTCAGCGACGGCCTGTGCGGGCGCCACCGCGGTCCCGAGCACTTCGCCGGGGTGGCCACGGTCGTGACCAAGCTCTTCAACATGGTCGGCGCCGACGTCGCCTACTTCGGCCAGAAGGACGCCCAGCAGGTCGCGGTCGTCAAGCGCCTCGTCGGCGACCTCGACATGCCGGTCCGGATCGAGGTCTGCCCGACGGTGCGCGAGCCCGACGGGCTGGCCATGTCGAGCCGCAACGTTCGCCTGGCCCCGGCCGACCGGCGGCGGGCGGTCGGCCTGAGCCGCGCCCTGCGCGCGGCCGAGCAGGCCGTGGCCGGCGGGGAGGGCGACCCGCGCGAGCTCACCCGGGTCGCCCGCCGGGCCCTGGCCGACCACCAGATCGAGCCCGAGTACGTGGAGCTCGTGTCTCCCCAGACGTTGACCCCCGCCGTGGGCGGGATCGACGGACCCGTCCTACTTGCCGTGGCCGCCCGGGTCGGGCCGGCCCGTCTGATCGACAACACAATCGTCCACCCGAGGAGCTGAGCAGATGCAACGAACGATGCTGAAGGCGAAGATCCACCGGGCGACCGTGACCGCGTGCGACCTCAACTACATCGGGTCGATCACCATCGACGCCGACCTGCTCGACGCCGCGGAGATCCTCGAGTACGAGCAGGTCGCGGTGGTCGACGTCGACAACGGCGCCCGCTTCGAGACCTACACGATCGCCGGCGACCGGGGCTCGCGAGAGATCAAGGTCAACGGCGCGGCGGCGCGGCTCGTCCACCGGGGCGACACGGTGATCGTGATCGCCTACGCCCAGTACGACCAGGACGAGTTGGCCGACTACCGGCCGCGGATCGTCCACGTGAACTCCGCGAACGACGTCCTCGCCATCGACGACTGCGCCTCGGCGCTCTACAGCTGATGTCGAGCGTCCCTCAGACCTCCCTCCGCGGCGACCGCCTCCCGGTCAGCCTTCCCGAGCTCGCCGACAAGAAGCGGCGCGGTGAGGCGATCGTGATGGTCACCGCCTACGACTACCCGACCGCCCAGGTCGCCGAGGCGGCCGGCGTCGACGTCGTGCTCGTCGGCGACTCCGGCGCGATGACCGTGCTCGGCTACCCGTCGACCGTGCCGGTCACCGTCGAGGAGATGCTGATGCTCGCCGCCGCCGCCCGCCGGGGCTGCGCGACGCCGCTGCTGGTCGGCGACCTCCCTTTCGGCTCGTATGAGGCCGGCGACGAGCAGGCGGTCCGGACCGCCCAGCGGTTCGTCAAGGAGGCCGGCTGCGACGCGGTCAAGCTCGAGGGCGGCGGCGCCGCCCAGGCTGCCCGGGCCCGCGCCATCGTCGGCGCCGGCATCCCGGTGATGGGCCACGTCGGGCTGACACCGCAGACGGCCACGGCGCTCGGCGGCTACCGGGCCCAGGGTCGCACCGCCGGCCGGGCACTCGACGTCGCCCGCGAGGCGTTCGCGCTGGAGCTGGCCGGGTGCTTCGCCGTCGTCTTCGAGGCGATCCCGGCCGCCGTGGCCGCCGAGCTGACGGCGCGGATGGAAATTCCCGTGATCGGCATCGGCGCCGGGGCCGGGACCGACGGTCAGGTCCTCGTCCTCCACGACCTCCTCGGCATCTACGACGGCCACGCCCCCCGCTTCGC
Organism: Solirubrobacteraceae bacterium; assembly: GCA_051001735.1. GTDB lineage: Bacteria > Actinomycetota > Thermoleophilia > Solirubrobacterales > Solirubrobacteraceae > Palsa-513. The sequence goes on along the minus strand of JBPCNA010000182.1, from coordinate 39,569 downwards.
CAAGCGCTACGCCAACCTCCGCGCGGCGATGGTCGCCGCGGTCGGCGAGTACGCCGACGAGGTCAGGGGCGGCCGCTTCCCCACCGCCGAGCACACCTACTCGATCGACCCGAACGAGCTCGAGCGCTTTCGCAGCGAGCTGTAGACGCGCCGCGAATCGGCCGACGGTGTAGCGAGCGGTTTCCGGGCGGGCCGGCTCCCGGACGGGAGCTTCCCTAGGAAGCGGTTCGTCCGCTCGGCGGCGGGGTGAACCCCGCGCTCGCCGCGCTGCCGGGGACGAGCCGGATCGCCTCGGTGACGGCGGCGTCGAGCTCGGCCCCCCAGAGGGGCTGCTCGAGCCGCCCCATCGCCCTTCCCAGAGACACTCCGACGCCCTTCCAGGTGATGCCGACGGTGGCGAGCAGCCCGCCGAGGCCCGCGGTCACGTGGGCCGTCGAATCGGGATTGGTCAGGATGAACGCGACCGCCGCGCCGACTAGGACGAGGACGAGCAGGACGGCGCCCCAGGAGCGGCGGAGAAACCTCCGCGCCAGCGTCGAGAACTGCTTCGTCAGGCCCTCGCCGGCCGTCAGGTAATGCTCGAATTCGAGCACGTCGGTGGCCGCCTTCTCGGCCGAGAGGAGGGCTCGCCAGCGCTCCCCCTGGCGCCGCAGCAGGTCGATCACCAGCGCCTCGTCGGCAACGCCGCCGCCCTGGCGCTCGAGCGCGCCGGCCCAGGCGACCCACTCGTCGATGGAGCCGCGCACGCCGTGGCCGGCGTGCGGCGGGAGGACGCTGGTCAGATCGCTGATCCGTGCCCGGAGCGCGGCGATCCGGGCGGGTCGGAGGCCGGCGAGCACCTCGTCGAGGTTCCGCGGCTCGCGGCAGGTGTCGGCCATCGACCGTCCCAACTCGTAGGCCTTGCCGAGCTTGAAGTCGGCGGCGATCAGGATCGAGACCAGCGCGGTGTGGAGCTCGAGGATCGCCGCCGGGAAGTTTCCGGCGGCCAGCGCCGCCCGGGCCGCGTCCGTCGTCGGCGGCGTGAGGCCGAGCTTCTCGATCGGCTCGGCCAGACGGCGGAGGGCGACGTCGACCTGCGCGAGGCTGATCAGGGCGCGGTCCTCCGAGCCGAGCGCCCCGAGACCGGGAAGCGGAGACGCGCTCTCCGTCGGCGGATCGGGGCGGTAGAGCTCGGCGATCTGCCAGCCGAGCGCGAAGACGATCGCCACGTTGGGGTCGGCGCGGCTCTCGGCAACCGACTTCGAGGCGGCGGCCAGCGCCTCGATCAGGGCGTTGGCCCCGGCGCTGACGTCGTCGGGCGTCTTCGGGGCGGGCGATGCGAGCACCTTCGGCGCGCTGGTCGGCTCGGCAGAGCCTTTGAGTGGGTCGCTGGATTCAGGGGTGGACGCCACGGTCGAGCCTCGCGATCTCTCTTAACCCCTCCGCTCCCCAGCGGCCCGGCTACGAAACCACACACCGGCCTCGTTTGCAAGCGGCGGCCCGAGCCCCCGCGGCCGGCCGATCACTCGGCGGTGCCGAACTCCCAGATGGCCACCCCGAGCATCGCGAGCCCGAGAACGAGCACCACGGCGGCCTCGAACACGGCCGGCAGATGCCAGCCCCACCAGGTCACCCCCGGGTCGAGCGTGGTCCGGGCGGCGGCGCTGATGTCGAGGTGGCTGAAGACCAGCCGCCGCATGGGGTCCACAGCGTAGGTCAGCGGGTCGATGCGGTTGAGGAAGGCGAGCCAGCCGGGGAGGTGGGCAACCGGGAAGAGCGCGCCGGAGATGAAGAACATCGGCATCACGATCATCTGCATGACACCCATGAAGGCCTGCATCTGCTTGATCCGGGCCGCGACCATCACGCCGAACGCCGTGATGGCGAACGCGAGCACCAGCTGGAGGCCGAAGATCCCGAGGAGCAGCAGCGGGTCGTAGGGCACGTGGACAGCGCCGGCCAGGCAGATGAGGATGACGCCCTGGAGGCTGGCCACGGCTGCCCCGCCGAGGCACTTGCCGATGACGATCGAGCTACGCCGGACGGGGGCGACCATCATCTCGCGGAGGAAGCCGAACTCGCGGTCCCAGACGATCGACGCCGCCGAGAACATCGCGGTGAACATCACCGAGATGCAGAGGATCCCCGGGTAGATGAACGTCTTGAGGTCGACGCCGTGCGTCCCCGACTGCGAGAGCTGCTGGAGTCCAGAGCCGAGGATGAAGAGGAAGAGCAGCGGCTGGACGAGGGCGGTGACAATGCGCATGCGGTCGTTGACGAAGCGGATCACCTCGCGACGGAAGACGATCTTCACCGCCCGCAGCTCGCTGCGTAAGCTGCGCGGGGGGACGACGACGCGCGCGATCGGCGCGGCCCCGGCGGCGGCCGCCGCTTCGGTCTCGGTGGTGCTCACCGGCGGCCGCCCGACATCGCCTGGAGGATCATCCGGTTGCGGTCCTTGCCCGCCGAGTCGCCGGCGTCGCGGATCGTCGAGCCGGTGTGCGACATGAAGACGTCGTCGAGCGTCGGCCGGGAGACGCTCACCGAGCGGATCGGCACCCCGAGTTCGGCGAAGAGGCGCGGGACGAACTGCTCGCCCGAGGACACGTAGAACGTGACGGCGTCCTCGACGATCTGCGCCTCGATGGCGAAGTGGGCGGCGATTGCGGCGACCGCGGCGGCATCGTCGGCGGTGTGGATGGTGACCCGGTCGGCGCCGACCCGCGCCTTGAGCGCGTCGGGCGTGTCGAGGGTGACGATCTCGCCGTGGTCCATGATCGCGATCCGGTCACAGAACTCGGCCTCGTCCATGTAGTGGGTGGTCATGAAGATCGTGATCTCCTCGGCGCGTTGGAGGTCACGGATGTAGCGCCAGATCGAGCTCCGTGTCTGGGGGTCGAGCCCGATCGTCGGCTCGTCGAGGAAGAGCACGCGGGGCGAGTGGAGGAAGCCGCGGGCGATCTCCAAACGCCGGCGCATCCCGCCCGAGAAGGTCAGTACCGTCGCGTCGCGCCGGTCCCAGAGCCCGACCATGTCGAGGACCTGCCGCATCCGACCGGGGATGAGCCCGCGCTCGACGCCGTAGAGCTCGGCGTGCATGCGGAGGTTCTGCTCGGCGGTCATGTAGCCGTCGAGCGTCGGGTCCTGGAACACGAGGCCGATGTTGCGGCGGACGTCGTCGCGCTCGGTGACGATGTCGTGTCCGGCGACCGAGGCGCTCCCGCCGGTCGGCTTGGCCAGCGTGCAGAGCATGTTGATCGTCGTCGTCTTGCCGGCGCCGTTCGGCCCGAGGAATCCGAAGACCTCACCGGCGGCGACCTCGAAGCTCACGCCGCGGACGGCCTCGATCTCGCCGAAGGACTTTCTGAGGTCCCTTACCTCTATCGCTGGGCCGCTCCGCTCCATACTCGGCCACAAATCTTACAGCAACTGTAAAAGTCGTGCGACCGTACGATAGATTGGGGAGAATGGAGGCATCCGTCGTGGTGGTTGAAGGGCTACGCGAGCGCAAGAAGCGGCAGACGCGCGAGGCGATCGCCGCCGCGGCGATGACGCTGTTCCGGGCCGAGGGGTTCGACGCCGTCACCGTCGCCGATGTCGCCCGGGCGGCCGACGTCTCGGAGAAGACGATCTTCAACTACTTCCCGGCCAAGGAGGACCTCGTCTTCGCGCCGGACGAACGGTGGGCCGCGCTGGTCGCGGCGATCCGCGAACGCCCGGCCGGGGAGTCGATCGTCGCCCCGTTCCGGCGCACGACGATGGACTTCCTCGGTCGGGTCGAGCGCGATCCGGTCGACTCGATCCTCGCCATTCCCCGACTCGTCGCCGGCAGCGCGTCGCTGCGCAACCGCCTCCACCTCGCCTGGGAGGAGGAGTCGGCCGTGCTGACGCCGGTGATTGCCGCCCAGGCCGGCGAGGGGACCGGCGACCTCATGCCCGCCGTCGTCGCCCGCACGTTGGCCTGGACCCACCGCCTGACGTTTCGCTCCGCCTTCACCCGCCTCCTGGCCGGCGAGGACCAGCACGCGGTGGCCGGCGACCTGCGGGCGCAGGCGACGCGAGCCTACGCGGCGCTCGAGGCCGGACTGGGCGACTACGGCACCGGCGCCGGCTGAGGCAGCCGCAACCCGCAGAGGGTCGCGCTGGGCCCGGGGGCAGCTTGCGGCCCGCCCGAAGTTTGGTATGCCATAATTTAGTTGTGGCGACGGAGAAAAGGCATTCAGCGGCCGTCGAAGACTACGCCAAGGCGATCTATTCGCTGGCCAACCGCGGATCGGGCGCGGTCAGCAACAACGCGCTCGCCGAGCGCCTCGACGTCACGCCGGGCTCGGCTTCGGCGATGGTCAAACGCCTGACCGAGCTCGGGCTGGTGAGTCACATCCCCTACCGGGGAACGCAGCTGACGGCCGAGGGCAAGCGCGTCGCGCTGGAGGTGCTCCGCCACCACCGGCTGCTGGAGCTGTTCCTCGCCGAGGCGCTCGCCGTCCCGTGGGACCGGTCCACGACGAGGCGGAGGTGCTCGAGCACGTCCTGTCGGAGGAGCTCGAGGAGCTGATCGCCGCCAAGCTCGGCGACCCCGATCGCGATCCCCACGGCGACCCGATCCCGACGCGCGAGCTGGTGATCGACGAAGGCTGTACGCACGCGCTCCAGTCGCTCGAGCCGGGCGACCGCGGCGTCTTCGTCCGTGTATCCGATTCGGATCCGGAGATGCTGGCCTACCTCGCCGCGCAGGAGATCAGCCTCGGCATGCCGCTCGAGGTGGTCGACAAGCAGCCATTCGGCGGCCCGCTCTCGGTCCGTCTCGGCGGAGCCGTCCACATCCTCGGCGGCCGGCTGGCCGGCGCCATGCGCGTCGAGGTCATGACGTGACCCCGTCGGCGCTGACCGAGCGCGAGCCGGCCCCGGGGACCACTGCGCAGATCGGGGCGTGGCAGGCCGACACGGTCGGGCCGGCCGGCCCCCCGAGCGCGCTCGAGCTGATCCGCGCCCGCGGGCGCGTGCGGAGCACCGTCACGCTGCTCGGACCGGCGTTCGTCGCCGCCGTGGCCTACGTCGATCCGGGAAACTTCGCGACCAACGTCCAGGGCGGCGCCAAGTTCGGCTACCTGCTGGCCTGGGTGATCGTGATGGCCAACCTGATGGCCATGGTCGTCCAGTACACCTCGGCGAAGCTCGGCGTCGCCACCGGGATGAGCCTTCCCGAGCTCTGCCGCGAGCACCTCGGCCGGCGGTGGTCGCTCGGCCTCTGGGTCCAGGCCGAGGTGATCGCCATGGCGACCGACCTCGCCGAGTTCGTCGGGGCGGCGATCGGTCTCAACCTCCTCTTCGGGGTGCCGCTGTTCACCGCCGGACTGATCACCGCGGCGGCCGCCTTCGGTCTCCTGGCGCTCGAGCAGCGCGGCTACCGCAACTTCGAGCTGGCGATCATCGGGCTGCTCTTCATCGTGATGCTCGGGTTCCTCTACGACGTGTTCGCCGTCGGACCGCAGGCGCAGGAGGTGCTCGGCGGCCTGGTCCCCCACCTCGGCGGGTCCGAGAGCCTGCTGATCGCCGTGGGCATCATCGGGGCGACCGTGATGCCCCACGTGATCTACCTCCATTCCGCGCTGACTCAGAACCGCGTGCTCTGCGCCGACGACAGCGAGAAGCGGTTCGTGATGCGCTACCAGCGGATCGACGTGATCCTCGCCATGAGCCTCGCCGGGCTGATCAATCTGAGCATGCTCTGCGTCGCCGCGGCGCTCTTCCACAAGACCGGGCGCGTCAACGTCGACTCGATCGTCGCCGCCCACGCCGGACTCGGCCAGCTGGTCGGCGGGGGGGCCGCCCTGGCCTTCGCCTTCGCCCTGCTGGCGTCCGGGCTCTCCTCCTCGAGCGTCGGTACCTACGCCGGCCAGGTCGTGATGCAGGGGTTCATCCACCGCCGGATCCCGCTGTTCGTCCGCCGGGCGGTGACGATGGCGCCGTCGCTCGTCGTGCTGGCGATCGGCCTGTCGCCGACCAACACCCTGGTGATCTCGCAGGTCGCCCTGTCCTTCGGCATCCCCTTCGCCCTCGTCCCGCTGCTGCTGCTGACCCGCCGCGCCGACGTGATGGGCACCTTCGCCAACCGCCCGAGCACGACCGGGGTGCTCGGACTGATCGTCGCGGTGGTCGTCTCGCTGAACGCTTTCCTGATCTACCAGACCGTGGTCGGCTGACTTCAGCCGTAGGTGACCGGCCGCAGGACCGCGGCCGGCGCTCCGGCGGCGATCGAGAAGGCGGGTATGTCACGGGTGACCACGCTGTTGGCGCCGATCACGCAGCGCTCGCCGATCGTCACCCCGCCGGTGACGACCGCGTTGGCCCCGAGCCAGCAGTTGTCTCCGATCCGCGTCGGCCCCTTCGTCGTGAACCCCTGCCAGGGAACCGGCCGCTCGGGATCGTCGAAGCGGTGGCTGCCGTCGGTGACGAACGAGCCGTTGGCGAGCATGCAGTGGTCGCCGATCTCGACGAGCTCGACCGCCGCGACCATCACCCCGACGTTGAGGAAGGTCCCGCCGCCGATCCGGACCCGGGCGCTGCCGGGAGCGGTGATCCAGACGTGGGGCTCGAAGAGGGTTTGGGCACCGACCTCGAGCCGGCCGTCGCGGAGCGCCTCGAGCACGTCACCGTGGAGCGGCCAGCGGGCGAAGGCGCCGCGGCGAGCGAGCTCCCAGTGGATGCGAGCGCGATTCCAGGGGAGCGAGTTGCGCTCGTACCACCGCCACTTCTGCAGCCAGAGGTGGGCCTCGGCCGCGTTCACCGGAGGGCCCGCGCGCGCACCGGCCGAGCATACGGGACACCTCGGTTACCCTGGAGCCGTGGCGGCTCGCGGACGTGAAGGCTCGGAGATCGGGACGCTCGAGGAGGCGTGGCGGGAGTTCCGTGTCAAGCACGGGCCGTGGGTGATCGGCGGCGCCGTCCTCCTCGCCCTGGCCGTCCGGGTGGCGCTCGGCGCGCCGAGCTGGCGCGACGCCGCGGCGGCGGCCTTCATCCTCGTCGCCTATCCGTTCGGCGAGTGGGCGATCCATGTCTACCTGCTCCACCTCCGGCCCTTCGAGCTCCGGGGCCGCCGAGTCGAGCTGGCGAGCGCCCGCGCCCACCGCGCCCACCACGAGAACCCGGGCTCGCTCGACCTGATCAACTTCTCGCCCGGCGAGGCGCTGGCCATCCTGCTACTCGCGGTGCCGGCGGCCACCGCGCTCGGCGCCGGACTGGTGGCGGTCTTCTCGACCCCGCTCGCGGCGGGTCCGCTGGCGACGATGCTGCTGACCGGCTACGTCCTCGTCGGGGCCTACGAGTGGACGCACTTCCTGATCCACACGGCCTACCGCCCGGGCTCGCGCTACTACCGGTCGATCTGGCGCAACCATCGCCTCCATCACTACAAGAACGAGCACTTCTGGCACGGCATCACCAACACGGTGAGCGACCGGCTGTTGGGCACCTACCGCGACCAGGCCGACGTTCCGCGGTCGGCGACGGCGCGGACGCTGCACGGCGACGTCGCGGCGCCCCCGGGCAGACGTTGAGGCCGCGGCGGTCCGTCCGCGGCCCCGGTGGAGGGAAGCCGCCGGCCCGGCCCGGCGCCGCCGAACTCGCCGCCGGCGCCGGGAGGGCGCGAGACGCGGTGCTACTCCTCGCCGCCGGCCACCTGCAACGGCCCCGCGGGAACGCCGCCCGGAGTGGTCTGGTTGGAGACGACGTAGGCTGTGGCCAGCGACGCTCCGAGGGTAAGAACCTGAGCCCATTCCGTGGCACCCCACCCGCCCGATCCGACGGCCATCGCGGCGATCGTGAAGAGCCCCGCGACGAGCGTCGCCCACCATTTGCGCGTTGGCATGAATCCCGTCATTTCGACCCCTCTCGTTGGTTGAACTCGATCGTCGTCAACGGGCCGCCCGCGGTGTGTGAGACGCGTCACACGGCCGGATCGGCTCCCGGCCGGGGGTAGGCTGGGGCGTATGGCGGCGCCCAGGCCCGACGATCGCCTCGAAGCGGAGATCCAGCGCACCGGGCGCGCCATCGACGCCGCCCGCCCGCGCGCCGGGGGCGGGATCCGCCGGGCCGAGGAGGAGACGCTCGAGTGGACGAGCCGCCACCGCGAGCTACAGGCAGCGCTGCTGCGCCTGGTCGACGTGGCCCCGGCCTGCCGCGACAATCACGACCTGGCCGACCACTTCCGCGCGCTTCTGGCCGGCGTCGAGCACGGGCCGCTGGTGCTCCGCGGCGGCGCTCGGCTCCCCGATGCCCTGCTCGGTCCGGCGGCGGCGACGGTGGTTCGGCACATGGCGTCCCGCTTCATCGTCGGCGCCGACCCAGGGGCGGCCTCCGCAGAGCTCGAGCGGATGTGGCGGGCCGGACAGGCGAGCACGCTCGATCTGCTCGGCGAAGCGACGGTCACAGAAGCGGAGGGCGCCCGCTACGGCGAGCGCTGCGCCGAGGCTCTGCGCGTATTCAGCGCGGCGGCGGCACGGTGGCCGGCCAACCCGCTCCTCGATGGCCCGGCAACCGCGGGGCGGCCGGCGGTTCCGCGGGCCGACCTCTCGATCAAGCTGTCGGCGCTGACCCCCCTCCTGCGCGCCCAGGCGCCGGAGCGAGCTCTGGCGGCGGCGCCTCGCCTGAGGATGCTCCTGCGCTTGGCGGCGGAGGTCGGCGCCCACCTGCAGATCGACTCCGAGTCGTATGACGTCCACCATCCGGCGAAGGAGCTGGCGCTCGCGACCCTGGCCGAGGAAGAGTTCTGCGACGCGCCGTCGGCCGGCGTCGTCGTCCAGGCCTACCTCCGCGACAGCGGAGCGATCCTCGACGAGGTCCTCGAGCGGGCCGCGGCGATGCGCCGGACCGTCCCGCTCGCCGTACGCCTGGTCAAGGGCGCCTACTGGGATGCCGAGGCGGCCCAGGCCGCTCAGAACGGCTGGACGCCGCCGGTGTTCGAGCACAAGGCGGAGACGGATCGCAACTTCGAGCGGCTGACCGAGCGCCTGATCGACGCCCGTCCGCTGGTCCGCCCCCTGATCGGCTCGCACAACCTCCGGTCGATCGCCCACGCCGTAACCGTGTCCCGCCGGGCGGCCGCCGAGGCCGACGTCGAGTTCCAGGTCCTCCGCGGGCTGGGTGACGATCTCGCCGCGGCCCTGGCGGCGAGCGGCCTTCGTGTTCGGGTGTACTCCCCGGTGGGTGACCTCGTGGCCGGGATGGCCTACCTGGTCCGGCGGCTGCTCGAGAACACCTCCAACGACAGCTTCCTCCACCAGGCGGCCGCCGGCGGGCCGCTCGACGAACTGTTGCGAGCGCCGTGATGGGCGTACCGCCGTTCACCAACGAGCCGCTGTCCGAACTCCGCCGCCCAGAGGTGCGCGCCGGGTTCCGGGACGCCCTGGGCGAGCTCGACTCCGGCCTACCGCGGGCGTTGAGCTCGTTGATCGACGGCGAGCCGGCGGGGGCCGGCGAGCGCGGCCGGTCGACCGACCCGGGCCAGCCCGGCCGCGTAGTCGCCGGATACGCGACCGCCGATGCCGGAGACGCGCGGCGGGCGCTCAGCGCCGCGCGGGCGGCGTCGGGCGCCTGGGCAGCGCGTCCGGCCACCGAGCGGGCCGAGGTCCTGCGCCGGGCGGCGGAGCTGATGCGTCGCGATCGTGCCGGCCTCGCGGCGCTGATCGTCCGCGAGTGCGCCAAGCCGTGGGCCGACGGCGACGCCGAGGTGGCCGAGGCGATCGACTTCCTCGAGTACTACGCCCGCGGGGCGGTGGCCCTGGCCGCGGGACGGGACTTGATCTCACCGCCGGGCGAGCGGAACTCGATGACCTACGCGGCCCGCGGTGTCGCCGCGGTGATCGCCCCGTGGAACTTCCCCCTGGCCATCCCCGCGGGGATGACGTCGGCCGCCCTGGCCACGGGCAACACCGTCGTGTTCAAGCCGGCCGAGCAGTCGCCGGCCTGCGGCGCGGAGATGGTGGCGATCCTCCACCGGGCCGGCGTCCCGCCCGGTGCCCTCGGACTGCTGCTCGGCGCCGGTGACGTCGGCCGAGAGCTGGTCGCCGGAGACGTCGAGACGATCGCCTTCACCGGCTCGCAGGCCGTCGGCCTGGAGATCCTGGCCAGGGCCGCTGCGGTTGAGCCGGGCGAGCGCCGGCTCAAGCGGGTGGTGGCCGAGCTCGGCGGCAAGAACTGCGTGATCGTCGACGCCGACGCCGACCTCGACGAGGTGGTCCCGGCGGTGATCCAGTCGGCCTTCTCCTACGCCGGCCAGAAGTGCTCGGCCGCGGCCCGGATCCTCGTGCTGCCCGAGTTGGCCGAGGAGCTCGGGCGGCGCCTCGCCGGGGCGATCGACCTGCTCGTCGTCGGTCAGGCGGCGGACTTCGCGACGGAGGTCCCGCCGGTGATCGAGGCGGCGGCGCGCGAGCGGATCGAGGGCTACATCGATGTGGCCCGGGCCACTGGGCGGGTTCTCACGGCGGAGCGCCCGGTGTTGGGCGACGGGCATTTCGTCGCCCCAACGCTGGTGGCCGCGCTTCCGCAGGGTTCGCCGATCCTCGCCGAGGAGATCTTCGGACCGCTGCTCGCCCTCGAAGTGGTCGAGTCGCTCGATGAGGCGTTTGCCGCCGTGCGGGCGAGCCCCTTCGGTCTGACCGCCGGGTTCTTCTCGCGCCATCCCGACCACGTCCGGCGGGCGATCGCCGAGGTGCCGGTCGGGAACCTCTACGTCAACCGCCACATCACCGGGGCTGTAGTCGGGAGGCAGCCGTTCGGTGGGAATCATCTGTCGGGGAACGGGACCAAGGCCGGGGGGCCGGACTACCTGCTCCAGTTCGTCGAGCCGCGGGTGACGAGCGAGAACACGATCCGGCACGGCCTGGTCGTGTAGAGCGCGTCCGCGCTTTCGGCCGCCGCGTTCCAGGCGTGGCCCGGCTCAACCAGCGACGAAGGGCTCAGCGCGACCGGGCGTAGAGCTGCTGGAGGAGGCTGCCCATCGCCGGGGCAGTCTCCCCGTTGGCCGGGCAGCAGTCGGCGCCGCCGGGCGGGCTCATGCCGATCTCCAGGTGCGGGCCGGACGAGATGCCGACGATGCCGCAGCCGACGGCGGCGATCGGCTGGCCGGCCCTGACGTGGACTCCGACCGGGACGAGCGCCGGGGCGGCGTGCCCGTAGTAGACGAACCAGCCGGCGTACGGTCCGCCGTCGACGCGGATCACCGGGGCGTAGGGCCCGAAGCCGGGAATCCCGACCCGGACGACGGTGCCCGAGGTGATCGCCACCTCGTAGGCCGCCCCGCCGCAGGCGCCTCCGCCGGTGGCGATGTCGATGCCCTGATCCACCGTCCACGTCGACGGCGGTAGGACCACCGAGAGCGGCTGGATCGGGAAGGCCCAGTTCCCGGTCGCCCCGAGCGAGAAGGTCGACGCCTGGTTGCAGGTCCGCACACTCGTGCACGGCGCCAGGGCGATGCCCGCCTTCGCCGCCTGGGCGAGCTCGGCCCGGATCTGGGCGTCCGACTGCGACCCGGGCGAGACGAACGGCTGGCTGGCGGCGGCCGGCAGGGCGTCAGGCCGGGAGCCCTGCTTGCCGGAGACCTCCTTCACGCCGGTCGCGGTCGGCGGCGGCGGCGGGATCCGCTTGTGCTTGGCGTTCGCCAGCCGGCCGCGCCCGGCGACGCGGCCCGGCGAGGCGTTGCCGGCGTTGGCGCCGAGCTGGCCCGCCGCCGGCGGATCGCCGGCCGTCGTCGCGGCGCCGCCCGCGCCGCACCCGCCCAGGAGGCCCACCGCCAGGGCGCCGAGGACGGCGAGGCGGCCGCGGCGAGCGCGTGCCGAGCGGCTCGGACGCGATCGCCCCCCCTGGCCGCCGCGACCGACCGCCGTCGGCGCCGGGTTGTACGACTCATGGCTCATTCAGTGGCGCATCTTCGCGCACTCGCCCGCTCGGCCGGCGCAGCCGCGGCCGGCAGACCGCGGCGACCCGGCCTGCAGGCTTCGATCACTGCACGGTGTTCGTCGCCCAGATCGCCACGTTGCCGGGCTGGTAGATGACGACGTTCCCGTCGCTCTGGGCGATCACCAGGCTGCCGCCGTGGCCGTCGGTCCCCGACGCCCAGGCCGCCGCCCCGGCGGCGTCGTAGACGACCAGGTTGCCGTCGGTCTGCATGATGCACGCGGCGACCGACCGGCCGTTCGTCCCCGACGACCAGAGGGGCGCCCCGTCGGCCAGGCGATAGAGGACGAGGTTCCCGTCGCCCTGGTAGACCAAGCGGAACCGCCCGTCGCCGGAGATGATCGAGTCGCCGCCGTGCAGCACCTGGCCCGGCAGCATCCGGTCACCCTTCGCCTTCGGGCCGTTCGGCAGCGTCGGCTGCGCAGTGTTCGTCGCCCAGATCGCCACGTTCTCAGGCTGGTAGACAACGACGTTCCCGTCACTCTGGGCGATCACCAGGCTGCCGGGATGCCCCTCGGTCCCCGATGCCCAGGCCGCCGCCCCGGCGGCGTCGTAGACGACCAGGTTACCGTCGGTCTGCATGATGCACACCGCGGCCGACGTACCGTTTGTCCCCGATGCCCAGGTCGCCGCTCCGTCAGTGAGGCGGTAGAGGACGAGGTTGCCGTCGCCCTGGTAGACGAAGCGGAACCGCCCGTCGACCGAGGTGATCGAGTCGCCGGGGTGCAGCACCTGGCCCGGCAGCATCCGGTCGCCCTTCGCCTTCGGGCCGTTCGGCGGCGTCGGCTGCTCGGTGTTCGTCGCCCAGATCGCCACGTTGTCGGGCTGGTAGACGACGAGGTTGCCGTCGGTTTGAGCGATCACGAAGCTGCCGGGATGCCCGTCGGTGCCGGACGCCCAGACGGCCGTCCCGCCGAGGTTGTAGACGACGAGGTTTCCGTCGGACTGCATGATGCAGACGCCGACCGGCTGGCCATCCGTGCCCGACGCCCACGTCGCCGCCTGGTCGAGGAGGCGATAGAGCACGAGGTTGCCGTCGCTCTGGTAGACGAGCAGGAAGCGTCCGTCGGCCGAGGTGATCGAGTCTCCGCCGTGGAGCACCTGGCCCGGGAGCATCCGGTCCCCCTTGGCGGTCGGACCGTTGGGGAGCCCGATGATCGGTAGCGGCCGCGGCGGGGCGAGCTGGCACGCCGCCGGCCCGCCGTTGACGTCGTTGGTGCGGCTGTACATGCGCTGGACGGTCCACGTCCGCTTACCGACGGAGATGGTGCCCGGCTGACCGTTGCAGATGTCCCCGTTCTCTTTGTCCTTGGTTCCGAGCCAGGCGTTGATCTGAGGGTCGGTGACCATCTCGGCGAACTCGTGGCTCGCCACCTGCGTCCGCCGCTGCTCCTGGGTCTGCGAGAGCTGGAGCGAGCACCCGCCGCTCGGGCAGCTGCTCCTGACACAGGTGTCGGTGACCGCCGGAATCACGGCGTAATGGCACCGGTTGCCAGCCGACGTGGTGAAGAACGAGTGGTAGCCGAACGCCGTGTCCCCGGCCGGCTCGCACAGCACGAGCCGGCGACCGGGATCGTTGATCCGGATGCTCTCGTCCATGAACACGAGCAGGGCCATGCTCGACGGGTTCCCCGGCTCGGGGACGACCCCGCCATCGATCAACGACTGGATTCCCGCCTCGACGCCGGCGCCCGTCAGGTCGCCGGTCGCCGTCGTGAGGGCCGATGCCCCGCGGTAGGTGCCGGCGCGTCCCGCACCTTGGCCGACTCCGTACTGACTGAGGATGTTCATGTAGTCGCTGGCCACGAGATCCTGGATGTACTGAATCAGGTTGGCCCTCGGCGTCGCGTGCGCCTTGTCGCCCCACGACCCTCCCCAGAAGCTGAGGAACACGTCGGGACTGTTGAGCACCCATCCGCCCCGGTATGCGAAGTTCGCGTCGAGTTGCGCCGCTCCGGCAGGGGCGTCGCCGGCAAGCCCGGCGGGCACGCCTCCGGTCGCCGGCGTTCCGGCCACTGCGCCGCTGCCGCCTCCTGCTGACCTTTCTACGGTGGTCCCCATCGTGCGCTCCTCGTCGTTGTCGGTGGATGGCGGCGGAACGGAGCGGCGACTCGTCAGCTCACCATGACAGGCCGTCTCCGCCCGCTGTGTGAGCTGCCGCACACGCGAATGACCGCCCGCCCCGACGCACCCCGGGGCGGCCGTCCGCGCCAGTCCGGCCGCACAGTCGACACGACCCACCTTCCAGTGCAGCTGGTCAGCTGGGAGCGGCGACCCGGCGGCGCGGGCGCCGCGGCCGGGCCGGCGCCTTGGCCGGCGGCGGCGCCAGCAACGGGGCGAGGAACTCCCCGGTGTGCGAGCCGGCGACGGCCGCGACCTCCTCCGGGGTCCCGGAGGCGATCACCAGGCCACCCTCGTCGCCGCCTTCCGGGCCCATGTCGATGAGCCGGTCGGCCGACTTGATGATGTCGAGGTTGTGCTCGATCACCACCGCCGTGTTGCCGGCGTCGACCAGGCGCTGGAGCACCTCGAGCAGCCGCTGGACGTCGGCGAAGTGGAGACCGGTGGTCGGCTCGTCGAGGATGTAGAGCGTCCGCCCGGTGGCGATCTTCGACAGCTCGGTCGCCAGCTTGACCCGCTGGGCCTCGCCGCCGGAGAGGGTGGTCGCCGGCTGGCCGAGACGGATGTAGCCGAGCCCGACATCGCGTAGCGTCACCAGCCGCCGGTAGATCTTCGGAATGTGCTGGAAGAAGACGACCGCCTCGTCGACCGGCATCTCGAGCACGTCGGCGATCGTCTTGCCCTTGAAGCGCACCTCGAGCGTCTCGCGGTTGTAGCGCCGCCCGTGGCACTGCTCGCACGGGACGTAGACGTCGGGAAGGAAGTGCATCTCGATCCGGATCTGGCCGTCCCCCCGGCAGACCTCGCACCGCCCACCCTTGACGTTGAAGGAGAACCGGCCCGGCTTGTAGCCGCGGGCCCGGGCCTCGACCGTCTTCGAGAAGAGGTCGCGGATGACGTCGAACAGCCCCGTGTAGGTCGCCGGGTTCGACCGCGGCGTCCGCCCGATCGGCGACTGGTCGACGGCGATGATCTTGTCGAGTTCCTCGAGCCCCCGGATCTCCCGGTGCCGGCCCGGCCGCTGGCGGGCCCGGTGGAGGCGGTTGGCGACCGCCTTGTAGAGGACCTCGTTGACCAGCGTCGACTTTCCCGATCCCGAGACGCCGGTGACGCAGGTCAGCGTCCCCAGGGGGACGCGGACGTCGATCCCCCGGAGGTTGTGGGCCGCCGCGCCGAGGATCTCGACGTAGCCCGTCGGCCGCCGCCGTCGGGCCGGCAGCTCGATCCGCCGGGTCCCGGCGAGGAACTGGCCGGTCAGCGACTCGGCGACCAGCTCGACCTCGGCCGCCGTCCCCTCGGCGACGATCCGCCCGCCGTGCTCGCCGGCCCCCGGACCCATGTCGACGAGGTGATCGGCCGCCCGCATCGTCTGCTCGTCGTGCTCGACCACCAGAACCGTATTGCCGAGGTCGCGGAGCCGCTCGAGCGTCCCGATCAGCTTGGCGTTGTCGCGCTGATGCAACCCGATCGACGGCTCGTCGAGGATGTAGAGGACCCCGACCAGGGACGACCCGATCTGGGTCGCCAGCCGGATCCGCTGGGCCTCGCCGCCCGACAATGTCGCCGCGGCCCGGTCCATCGAGAGATAGCCGATCCCGACGTTCTCGAGGAAGCGGAGCCGCTCCTCGATCTCGCGGAGGATCAGCCGGGCGATGTGGCGGTCGGTCTTCGATAGCTCGACCTCCTCGAGCCAGGCGAGCGCCCGCCGGGCCGACAGGGCGGTGAACTGCTCGATCGGCGCCCCGGCGACGAGCACCGACCGCGACTCGGGCCGCAGGCGGGCGCCGTCGCAGGCCGGGCACGGCCGGACGCTCATGAACTCCTCGATCCGGTCGCGGGTCCACTCGGAGTCGGTTTCCTTGTAGCGCCGCTCGAGGTTGGGGAGGATCCCCTCGAAGCGGGCCGCGTACGACCGCCGCCGGCCGTAGCGGTTCTTGTAGGTGACCTGCACCGGGACGCCGGCCGTCCCGTGGAGGAAGAGGTCGCGGTGGGTCTGGTCGAGCTCCTGCCACGGCCGCTCTAGGTCGACCCCGTACTGCTCGGCGATCCCGAGCGTCATCTGCTCGTAGTAGTCCGAAGCGCTCGCCGACCACGGCGCGAGCGCGCCCTGCGAGATCGACAGCTGCGGATCGGGAACGACGAGCTCCGGGTCGATCTCCCGCTGCGACCCGAGCCCGTGACACCGCTCGCACGCCCCGTGGGGCGAGTTGAACGAGAAGATCCGCGGCTCGAGCTCCGGCATCGAGGTCCCGCACTTGAGACAGGCGAACTTTTCCGAGAACGTCATTCTCTGGAGCGGTGTCGGGTCGTCCCTTGTCGGGGCCAGCTCGACGGTGAGCAGTCCGTCGGCCAGGGCGACTGCCGTCTCGATCGAGTCGACCAGGCGCTTGCGGACGTCGGGGCGCATGACCAGCCGGTCGACCACCACGTCGATGTCGTGCTTGTAACGCTTGTCGAGGACGATCGGCTCTTCGAGCAGACGGATCTCGCCGTTGACCGCGACCCGGGTGTAGCCCTCGGTCCGGAGATCGTCGAACAGCTTGCCGTACTCCCCCTTGCGCCCGCGGACGACCGGCGCGAGCACGAGGAAGCGCGTGCGCTCCGGCAGCTCCATCACCTGGTCGGCGATCTGCTCGATCGTCTGGCCGGCGATCGGGGCGCCGCACTTGTGGCAGTGGGGCTTGCCGATCCGCGACCAGAGGAGCCGCAGGTAGTCGTAGATCTCGGTCACGGTGCCGACCGTCGACCGGGGGTTCTTCGACGTCGTCTTCTGGTCGATCGAGATCGCCGGGGAGAGCCCCTCGATCGAGTCGACGTCGGGCTTGTCCATCTGGCCGAGGAATTGGCGGGCGTAGGCCGAGAGCGACTCGACGTAGCGCCGCTGCCCCTCGGCGTAGATCGTGTCGAAGGCGAGGCTCGACTTGCCCGATCCGGAGAGGCCGGTGATGACGACGAGGGCGTCGCGCGGCAGCACCAGCGAAACGTCCTTGAGGTTGTGCTCGCGGGCGCCGGAGACGACGATCTGACTGGTGGACGACACGGGATTATGGATTCTAGTGGGACGAACAGACGTTCCCACCGCCGCCCCCGGAGCCACCAGACGCTGCCGTCGCGCCAGTCGGCGATCAGCTCGCCCGAGAGGTCGAGCGGGACCGTGTGCGCGAGTACGTAGACGCCGTCGGCCTCGACCTCGCGGTCGTCCTTGCCGCCGCCGGCGGTGCCTGCTAGCTCGACGGCCTCTTCGTCGAGCCGGCCGCCTGGCGGCGGGGCGTCGGCCGTGCGCTGATCGCCGACGCGGTCGGCCGAGCCCGCGTCGGCGGCGCCGACCGGCTGGAGGTCACCGCCAATCCGGCGGCGATCGACTTCTACGCGGCGGTCGGCTTCGTCGCCGCCGGGACCGCAACCACCCGCTTCGGCCCGGCACCGCGGATGCGGCTCCGGCTCCGAGCCGGCACCGGGCTCAGACCGGCCGACACGTCATGAGCGTGAAGCCCACGGTCAACGGGAGGTCCGCAGCGTCTCGCCGCCCCGCGGCCGACGAGGGTGATCCATCCCCGGGGCGCCACGGCGATCAACCGAGCGCGGCCAGCACCTCGTCGACCAGGCCGGCCCGGTCGGGAAGCTCGAAGCGGGCGGCGAGCTCCCGCTCGATCTCCTCCCGGTCGCTGCCGCCGAGCGCCATGTCGAGCGCCACGAGACGAGCATCCGCGACGCCGGCCTCGAGCGCGGCGTCGAGCGGAAGCTCAGCCGGCGGGAGCTCCGCGGGCGCGAGCTCCGCGGGCGCCGCGGCGGGTTCCCAGCCTGCCGGCTCCCGGGGCTCTGCGCCTCCCGGCTCCTCGGCCGGGGCGGAGACCTCGAGCCGCGGCGGCTCGTCCTCGAGCTCGCCCTCGTGCTCGAGCAGCGCCTCGAGCGCGTCGCTGATCCTCAGGCTCCGTTCCCGCAGCGAGACCGACACGTCCTTCAGCTCCACCCGCAGGGCACTGATCTGGGAGAGGAGGAGCCGCGCGGCGGCGACGACCTCCCGATCGGCGGCGGCCGACCGACCCCGGCCGGCGGCCGGCTCGGCGGCCACCGCCGCGGCGATCGCCTCGAGATGGGCATCGACAGCCTCAGGGTCGTAGCCGTCCGCAGTCCGCGGGAAGTCGCGGCGCCTGATCCCCTCCGGAGGCTTGTCCATCGACCCCAAGCTTACGGGCGGGCCGGCGTCGTCGCCGGCCCGGCCGCATGCCGGACCGAGACGGCCCCGGTCGTCCCGTAGAGCGACTGCCCGCCGGCCCAGCGGATGCTCGATCACGACTCGCCGGAAATGACAGCCCGCGACGCTTGCATCAAGGACCAGACACTCAGGCGCGAGTGGGAGCGCTACCAGAACCGCATCAACATCCAGGGCGACGTCATCCGCCTCGACCCCGAACGGTCCGCTCAGCGACGCCGCGTGGGCGAAGGAGAACCTCGCACGCGCGAAGCAGACGCTGCCCAACGGCTACTGCGGCCTGCCGTTGCAGCAGACCTGTCCGCACCCCAACGCGTGTCTGACCTGCGCGAACTTCCACACGACCGTCGAGTTCCTGCCCGCCCACCGCCAACAGCTGCACCGCACCGAGCAGCTGATCGCATCCGCCGAAGCCACGGACGCGCACCCCGTCGTCGCGATGAACGAGCCGGTCCGCGTCAACCTGCTGCGGATCATCGACGGCCTCGACGCGCTGCCCACGCTCCCCGAGCCGGGGCCGCCGGATGCCTGAGCCAAGCCCGCTTCAAGGAGCAGCGCAACGCGTTAGGGGCCTGGCGATCGTCGATCACGATGCGCTTCGCGGTGTAGTCGCAGAACCCGCCGCGCTCACCGTCGAGCTCGGCGAACGTCATCCGATACCCGATGTCCAAAGCCAGCCGGGCGAGCGGCCCGAGGAGATGCCCGTGGCTGTCACCGTCGATCGGCGCGCTCGGAGGCTCAAGGGGCGCCGCGTCGACGCCCGGCAGCGGCTCGGTCTGGACGTCCGCGAACACGAACGCCCTGCGAAAAAACACGCGCGCGTTCCCGCCATCCTCACCGTCGTCATCGCGGTCCTTGACCTTGATCGGCGCGAAGATCATCAGCCCCTTCCCGCCTTTGCGGACCGCGCGGCCGAGCTTCAGCCACGCGCGGAAACCAGCGACGCGACGCGCCTGGATGCGACGGGCGTGACACTGATGCGCCAACAGGATCGAGTTGCCAAGCGAATACGAGTGGAACACCGCCCGCGCCCGCACCCAACGCTGCCAACCCTCCGAGGACAACAGCTCACGCGTCGCCGCCTGGAGGCGCTCCAGATCGGCGCGGCGACGCTCAGCACGCTCCTCCTCCGACGGGCGCCGTGATGCCTTGATAGCCATGTCTGTCTCCTTCTCCGACGGGCCCACCCGGTGCGGGCCGAGGCCGTCCAAACCGCACCCGCACGGGTGCGAAAATCAGACGGCCGACCCGCCACCGGGGACTCGGGCCTCACCCACCCGCGCATCCGAGCGTCGCCGACCACGCAAAGGTCATTGCGAGCTGGTCGGGGCCAGCGGCGCGGGCTTGTCAAGAAACACTTGACAAACGGGCTCTGTCAAGGCATCCTTGACATATGACTTCCCCCACACCACCCAGCCGCAGGACACCGACGCTCCGCAGCCACGGTCCCTGGATCGCGCTCGGGGTCGTCTCGCTGGCGATCGCGCTCGCCCTTGCAGCGACCTTAACCGCGCTGAGCGCCTCCAGCGCCGCCGGCGCGTTCGTCGGCGTCATCGTCGGAGGGTCCACCGTGCTGCTCCTCAACCATCGCATCACGCGCCACGCGGCGCAGCGCCGTCGCCGCGACGACGCCGCCACGCTCGACCAACTCGAGCCGCTGCGACCGGACCGCTCCTCATGACAACGCTCCCCTCTCACGCCCCTGCCGTCGAAGCAACGCTCGCGACGGCGACGCTGTCCGCCGAGGACGAGGAGCGCATCCGCGACGGCGTCTGCGACGCAGTCCTCAGCGGCCCCGAGAACCTGCGAGAAGGGCTCGAGCACGACCCGCAGAGCTACTTGCGGCTCGTCGCCGCGACGCGCGTCGGCGCCGAGCAGACGAGCCGGCTGCTGCGCGAGGCGATCGGCGGCGCGCGCAGCGCCGGCCACAGCTGGGACAGCGTCGGGCGCGTCCTCGGCGTCAGCCGGCAAGCCGCCCAGCAGCGGTTCGCCTCCAGCGGACCGGGCGCCGACGCCGCCGCGACGGCGCCCGGCACTCCTGTCCGGCGGGTGCTCACGCCGCTGACGGCGTTCGACGAGATGGACGTACTGCGATCCGAAGGGCTCGACGGCTGGCACCTCGTCGACTTCGGGCCGTACTACCACGTAGTCGAAGCCTCCGACCGGCCGTGGGAGCACCAACGAGTGCCGTTCGCAGTCGGTCCGCGCCTGCGCCGCCTCGAGGCCGAAGGCTGGATTGCCGTCGGAGCGTGGTTTCCCTGGCGGTACTTCAAACGTCCCCTGGTGGCGGCCGAGGAGCCGGTGCCGGGGTAGCCGGCCCTCCCCATCCGCAACGACAAAGACACCGGGCTGCGGAACCTGCCGTTCAGAGACTTCGAGCACAACCCGTCTGGCTCGCCCTCATCCTGATCGCCCACGACCTACTCGCCTCGGCCCAGCGCCTCACGCTGATCGGCGAACTTGCCCGCTGCGAGCCCAAGGGCCTGCGCTAACCGACCCGACAACCGAGCACGCCACTCCCCGACGACATGTCGTCGACAGCACGACCGCGTCGCACCAGCGTCAACGACACCGGCGCTCCAGATAATCAGGCACAGCCATCGCTAGCCTCCGGCCGGCACTTCGTAACGCTGGACGTCGCCGAGCGCCCGCCGCAGGTCGCGGAGCTCATCGCGCAGGCGGGCGGCATACTCGAAGCGCAGGTCGGCCGCCGCCTCGAACATCTCCTCCTCGAGCTCGATGATCGTCCGCTCGAGCTCGTGCGGCTCCACGTTCTCGGTCTCCTGCCGGGCTCGGCGCCGGCGCTTCGGGGTCTTCGACTCGTTGGTCAGGAAGTCCGAGATGTCCGACACCCCCTTGACGATCGACGCCGCCGTGATCCCGTGCTCCACGTTGTGGGCCAGCTGGATCTCCCGCCTGCGGTTGGTCTCCTCGAGGGCGGCCTTCATCGCCTTGGTCTCCCGGTCGGCGTACATCAGCACGGTCCCCTCGATGTTCCGCGCCGCCCGCCCGATCGTCTGGATCAGCGACGTCTCGCCCCGGAGGAAGCCCTCCTTGTCGGCGTCGAGGATCGCCACCAGCGTGACCTCCGGCAGGTCGAGCCCCTCGCGCAGGAGGTTGACCCCGACGAGGATGTCGTACTCCCCCAGGCGCAGTCCGCGGATGATCTGGATCCGCTCCAGCGTGTCGATCTCCGAGTGGAGGTAGCGCGCCTTGAAGCCCAGCTCGACCAGATAGGACGACAGGTCCTCGGACATCTTCTTGGTCAGCGTCGTGACCAGCACCCGCTCGCTGCGCTCCGCCCGCACCCGGATCTCCCCCATCAGGTCGTCGATCTGATGGCGCGTCGGCCGCACCTCGACCACCGGGTCGACGATGCCCGTCGGCCGCACGATCTGCTCGACCACCTTCCCCGACCGCGTCCGCTCGTACTCGCCCGGCGTCGCCGAGACGAAGACGATCTGCGGCGTGATCGACAGGTACTCCTCGAACCGCTGCGGCCGGTTGTCGAGCGCGCTCGGCAGCCGGAAGCCGTAGTCGACCAGCGTCTGCTTGCGCGACCGGTCGCCCTCGTACATACCGCCCAGCTGGGGCACCGTCTGGTGGGACTCGTCGATGAAGCAGACGAAGTCCTTCGGGAAGTAGTCGAGCAAGCAGTACGGCCGGTCGCCCGGCCGGCGTCCGTCGAGTACGCGCGAGTAGTTCTCGATGCCCGAGCAGAAGCCGACCTCCCGCATCATCTCCATGTCGTACTGGGTCCGCTGGCGCAGCCGGTGCGCCTCGAGCAGCTTGCCCTCGGCCTCGAGCTCGGCACACCGCTCGCCCAGTTCGCGCCCGATCTCCTCGACCGCCCGCTCGATCGTCCCCTCCGCCACGTTGTAGTGCGTCGCCGGCCAGATCGCGATGTGCTCGAGGTCCGACGCGATCAGCTCGCCGGTCAGCGGGTCGAACTCGGCCAACGACTCGACCTCGTCGCCGAACAGCGTCGCCCGGTAGGCGGTCTCGGCGTAGGCCGGGAAGATCTCCAGCGTCTCGCCCCGCACGCGGAAGTTGCCCCGCGCGAGGACCGTCTCGTTGCGCGTGTACTGGATCGAGACGAGCTTCCGCAGCAGCTTGTCGCGGTCGATCTCCTCGCCCCGCCGCAGCACCTGCATGTTCATCTCGTAGACCGCCGGCGAGCCGAGGCCGTAGATACAGGAGACCGACGCCACGATCACCACGTCGCGGCGGGCGTGGACCGCCGCCGTCGCCGAGTGCCGCAAACGGTCGATCTCCTGGTTGATCGACGAGTCCTTCTCGATGTAGAGGTCCCGGCTCGGAACGTACGCCTCGGGCTGGTAGTAGTCGTAGTAGGAGACGAAGTACTCGACCGAGTTCTCCGGGAAGTACGTCCGGAACTCGTTGCACAGCTGCGCCGCCAGGACCTTGTTGTGGGCGATGATCAACGCCGGCCGCTGGACCTCCTGGATGACCCCGGCCATCGTCATCGTCTTGCCCGTCCCCGTCGCCCCGAGCAGCGTCGTGAAGCGGTCGCCGCCCTCGATCGACGCCGCGATCTCCTTGATCGCGTTGGGCTGGTCGGCCGCCGGGGTGAAGATCGGGTCGAGTTTGAACGCGGGCATGGTCCCTAGCGAGGCTACACGTCACTCAGGTCGATACCTGGCCGCAATGGCCAACCCCCGCTCCGAAAGATGATCCCGCGAGCGCGACCCTCGCTACTCGGCGTCCCGCCGCGGCACCCAGGAGAAGGTCCGCACCGCCAGCACGAGCCCACCGACGCCCCATGCCGCAAGCACGGCCAGCTTTCCCCACGGGTAGGTCGACAGCGGGTTGAAGCAGGCGATCAGGCAGTCGTTGAGCGGCTTGATCGGGAACACGCTCGCCACCTGCGCGAGCCCGTGCGACAGCTGCGAGGTCGGGATGAACACGCCCGAGATGAAGTAGAGCGGGAGCACGACCGCGTTGGTCATCGCCGGCGCCGCGTCGAAGGTCGGGATCACTGACGAGTAGAAGATCCCGACCGCGCTCAGGGCCGTCGCCCCGACGGCCAGCGTCAGCAGCAGAGCCGGAACCCGCGAGAGCTTGATGTCGACGCCGTAGAGCACCTTTCCGATCAGCAGCAGGAGCAGCGACACGCCGAACGCGGTGAAGATGGCCACGCCGACCCGCCCGGCGAACACCACCCACGACGGCACCGGCGTGCCGCGCACGCGCTTGAGGACACCGTCCTCCCGAGCCCGCACCAGGCCGATGGCCAGGCCGAGGAACGAGGCCGAGGTCACGGCCAGGGCGATGAAGCCCGGCACCTGGAGCGTCGAGATCTTGACGTGGAGCTTCTTGTCGGTCCCGTTGCCGAAGATCGACACGAACAGGACCATGAAGACGATCGGCAGGATCGCCGTGAAGAACATCGCCGCCGGGTTGCGCGCGAACACCTTCAGGTCGGCCCGGAGCTGCTCGCCGACGCGGCGCAGGTCGCTCATGGCGCCCCCGCCCCGCCACCGGCCGGGGTGGTCAACTCGAGGTAGACGTCCTCCAGGGACGGCCGGGCCACCGTCAGCTCGGGCAGCTCGCCGCCGTGCGCCGCCGCCCACGCCGCCAGCGCGCCGAGCGCCGCGGTCGGGCGCTCGGTGCGTACGGTCACCCGGTGGCCGTTGACCGACGTCGGACCCGGGAGCGCCGCCGGCAGGTCGGCGGCCCCCGTCCCCGACGGCAGGACGAAGTTGATCACCGCGGCCCGGTCGCGGTCGGGGCCGAGCTCGCCCGGCGGCCCCTCGGCGACGATCTGGCCGTCCTTGACGATGGCCACCCGGTCGGCCAGCGCCTGCGCCTCGTCCATGTAGTGCGTGGTCAGGAAGATTGTCGTCCCCAGGTCGCGCAGGCCGCTGATGACCCCCCAGAACTGGCGGCGCGCCTCCGGGTCGAAGCCGGTCGTCGGCTCGTCGAGGAAGACGAGCTCGGGGTTGCCGACGAGGGCCATCCCCACTTCGACCCGCCGCCGCTGGCCGCCCGACAGCCGCCCGATCCGGTCGTCGGCCTTCTCGCTCAGCCCGACCAGGTCGATCACCTCGTCGACCCCCCGCGGCTCGGGCTGATAGGCCGCCCACAGCCGCAGCGTCTCGCGCACGGTCAACTCCCGCGTCACCTCGCCCGTCTGGAGGACGATGCCGATCCGGCTCCGCCACGCCCGGCCGCCGGTCGCCGGGTCGACGCCGAGCACCGACACCTCGCCGCCGGTTCTCGGCCGATAGCCCTCGAGGATCTCGACCGTCGTCGTCTTCCCCGCCCCGTTCGGGCCGAGAAACGCGAACACCTCACCCCGCCGGATGTCGAGGTCGATCCCCCGCACCGCCTCGAACTGGCCGTAGCGCTTGACGAGCCCGCGAACGGTGATGGCGGACTCGGCGGTTACCACTGACCCATCCTACGGCCGCGGCCGGACCACAAACCTCTTTCTTACGAAGCCGGGCTCAGGCCCAGTTCGGCCGCGTAGTTGGCTCGGTAGTCGCGCTGCGCCTGCTCGACCTTCGTCACGTAGGCCCGTGTCTCCGGGAAGGGGATGCTCGCGACCGTGAAGTCCTGTCCCTGCTGATGCGCCCGCGTCAGCCAGCCGTCGACGTTGCCGGCGCCGCCGTTGTAAGCGGCCAGGGCCAGCGTCTCCGAGTGGTTGTAGCGGTCGAGCAGGTAGCGCAGGTAGTAGCTCCCGTAGGCGATGTTGACCGCCGGCTTCCCCAGGTCGGCCGTCGTGAACGTGGTCGCCCCCGACAGGTGCGCCAGAAACTTCGCCGTCGCCGGGAGGATCTGCATCAGGCCTTCGGCGCCGGCCGACGACGGGCGCGGGTTGAACTTCGTCTCGGCATAGATCACCGCCGCGATCAGCGCCGGGTCGACGCTCTTCTTCTGCGCCTGCAGCCGGATGATGTCGGCGTGCTCGAGCGGCAGCGTCAGCTTGCGAATCTCCTGGTGGAGCGCCGGCCAGGCCACCAGCAGGCCGACTGCCGCCGCGGCCGCGACGGCCAGGATGCGGCGCCGGACGATCGCGCTCCGCGTCGGTGCCCGTCTCATCCCGTCAGGTCCTCGACGACAGCGGCCAGCTGCCGTTCGAGCTCCTCGCGGCTGCCGCTGTTGCGCACGACGTAGGTCGCCCGGCGGGCCTTCTCCTCCTGGCTCAGCTGGCGGCGCTCACGCTCGGCGATCGCCTCCTGACCGCGCTCGCCCGCCCGCCGTGCCCGGAGATCGTCATCGGCGATCACCGCGATCGTCGCATCATAGGCGGCGTCCATCCCCGCCTCGAACAGCAGCGGCGTCTCGATGACCACCGCCGCCGGCGCCGGGACCCGGCCTTCGGCCTCGGCGCGGAAGGCGCCGACCCGCCCGCCGACGAGCGGCCAGAGCAGGCCCTCGAGCCAGCCGCGGTCGTCCGGCTCCGCGAACACCCGCCGGGCAACCGCCGCGCGATCGACCCGCCCGTCGACGACGATCTCGGCTCCGAAGCGGTCGGCCACCGCCGCGCGGACCGCCTCGGTCCCGTAGAGCTCGTGGACGACCGCGTCGGTCGACAGGATCGCCGCCCCGAGCCGCTCGAGCACCGCCAGCGCGGTCGACTTGCCTGCGCCCAGCCCGCCGGTCAGCCCGACGAACGGAACTCCGGCGTGTCGCGTGCTAGACGGCGTCCGGCAGGGATGCGGTTGCGGGCTCGGCGTCGTCCGCCGTCGCGCTCGGCTCCGGCGGCGCCTCCGCGGCCGGGTCGGCGTCCGGGGCGACCGGCTCGGCGTCCGAAGCGACCGCCTCGGCTGCCGGGGCGACCGCTTCGGTGGCGGCCTCGGTCTCGGCGGTCGCGTCGGTCTCGGCACCGCCGGCGGCTTCGGTCTCGCCGTCGCCGTCGGCCGGGTCGAGCGTCCGGACCGGAAGGATCTGGTTCTCGACCCGCTTCACCGAGAGCGACAGGCGGCGGCGCTCGGAGTCGATCTCGAGGATCTTGACCCGGACGTCGTCGCCCGGCTGGACGATCTCGCGCGGATTCTCGACGTGGTGGGTCGCGAGCTCGGAGATGTGGACCAGTCCCTCGACCCCGTCGAGGATCTCGACGAAGGCGCCGAAGGTGACGACCTTGGTGACCTTGCCGGCCAGCTCGTCGCCGACGTTGTAGGTGTCGACGATCCGCTGCCACGGATCCTCCTGGGTCTGCTTGAGGCCCAGCGAGATCCGCTGACGGTCGCGGTCGATGTCGAGCACCTTTACCTGGACGGTGTCGCCGATCGACAGGAGCTCGCTCGGGTGGTTGACGTGCGACCAGGAGAGCTCGGAAATGTGGATCAGACCGTCGATGCCGTCGAGGTCGACGAAGGCGCCGAAGTCGACGATGTTCGAGATCTGGCCCTCGACGACCAAGCCCGGCTGGAGGCGGTCGAGGATCTGCTGGCGGATCTCCTTGCGCTCCTCCTCGAGCACGGCTCGGCGGGAGAGCACGACGTTGTTGCGCGACCGGTTGAGCTCTATGACCTTGCACTCGATCTTCGTGCCCATGTACTCGTCGAGGTTCGGCACCCGGCGGATGTCGACCAGCGAGGCGGGCAGGAAGCCGCGCACCCCGAGGTCGATGATCAGGCCGCCCTTGACGACCTCGATGACCGTGCCCTCGACCGGCTCGCCCGATTCGGCGGCGGCTTCGATCCGACGCCAGGCCTTCTCGAAGCGAGCGCGCTTCTTGGACATGATCAGGCGGCCGTCCTGGTCCTCCTTGGTGAGGACCAGAGCGTCGACCTCTTCACCGAGCTCGACCTCGTCGTGCGGGTCGACCGACTTACGAATCGAGAGCTCATTCGCCGGGATGACGCCTTCCGACTTGTAGCCGATGTCGACCAGGACCTCGTCCTGATCGATGCGGACCACGTGGCCGGTGACGACCTCGCCCTCTTCGAATGGACGAAGGGTCGCGTCGTAGTTGGGAACGATCTGCCCGTCGATTTCGAGCAGCAGTCCGTTGGAGCCCTCGACGATCGTGGCCGAGGGATTGTCGATTAGTGTCTGCACCGTCCGATCGTAGCGCAGCGGAGCCCGCCCAAGCGGCGCCCCCGAGCCTCCGTATCATCCGACGGGATGCCGGTCAGGGCCACCAAGCGGGGCACGGCGCGCACCGCCCTCGAGCGTGACTGCGACGTACTGATCTGCGGCGCGAGTTTCGCCGGCCTCGCCGTCGCCCGCGAGCTCGAGGGCACCGGCGCGAGCGTGCTGATCGTCGATCGCTACGAGATCGGCGAACGGCAGACCTCGGCCTGCGCCGCGCCGACCGAATGGCTCGCGAACACGGGCGTCGGCGGATCGATCCGCCAGACCTTCGACGAGCTCGTCATCCACACCCGGCACGACTCCTTCCGGTACCCCCTGCCGTGGACGTTCTCGACCTTCGACTACCGCGAGCTCTGCGGCCTCCTCCGCGAGCAGTCGCCGAGCGCCGAGTTCGAGACGGCGAAGGTCGAGGGGATCGCCCCGGGCCGGCGGCACGTCGTCACCACCGACCGCGGCGAGCTCCGGTCGCCGCTCGTCGTCGACGCCCTCGGCTGGCGCCGGCTGTTGGCGCCGCAGTCCGGTGTCCAGCCACCCGAGGCCCGCCTGTCGCGCGGACTCGAGGTCCACCCCCACGGGTCGGGCGACGAGCTCGAGATCTGGATCGACCGCCGGTATATCCGCGCCGGCTACGCCTGGAGCTTCCCCGCCGGCGGCGAGCTCCGCGTCGGCGTCGGGTCGTTCGAGCCGCGCGACCACGTCAAGGCGGGAACGCTCCTGCTCGCCGGCGAGCTCGCGGTCGACGCCGTCCGCTATCAGGGCAACTGGATCCCCCATCAGCTTCGCCCCGCCGTCGAGGACGGAGTCTTCTTCGCCGGCGACTCCGCCGGGCACTGCCTCCCCCTGACCGCCGAGGGGATCCGCACCGCGCTCTACTTCGGCATCGCCCTCGGACGCGAGCTGCGGCTGGTGGTCGAGGGACGGACGACCCGCGACCAGGCGCTCGACCGCTACGGCGCCTTCAGCGCCGAGCACGGCTGGCAGTACGCCTGGCTGCTGAACGCCCAGCACGCCGTCGGGCGTCTCACCGACCGCCGCCTGCTCACCGCGATCATCGGAGCACTCGGACGCCAGCGCGTGATCGACTGGTCCTTCGACCACTACCTGGAGATCGCGCCCCCCCGGTTCGCCCTGCCCCGGCCGGAGCGGGTCGCCCCGGCGCTCGCCGCCGCCTGAGGGCGCTTCAGCGCGCGGCCGCCGCGCCGGCGCCCGCCAGGGCGATCGGCCCCGGCGGCGGCATCGCCGAGGCGGGGAAGGCGACGAACGTCTGCGGGGCCAGGGTGTCGAGCGCCGAGGCGAGCACCCCGGCGTCGGACACGGTGAACAGGCGGTCGCCGACGACGATCGACCGGCGGATCGTCGGCAGGTAGCCGCCGCTCGCCGCGTGGGCGATGCGGCCGACCTCGGAAATGCCCGACCGGTCGACGTGGTAGCCGATCGCCCCGACGAAGCCGGGAGCCGGCGCGAAGGTGCCCGCGGTCGGGACGGGCCCCGGCTGCGGGTAGATCTGCACCGGGAGCACGGCGAGCCCGGTCGGCGGCCAGTAGAGGAAGGCATGGTGGTCGTACTGGACCTCGGAGGACGAGCCGCTGCCGACCGTGGTGCGCTCGACGAGGCGCGGCGCGTTCGGGTCGGACACGTCGAACAGCTCCAATTGCGTCCCGTTCGGCTCGTTGCCCCCGCTCGAGACGTCCTGCCCGATCCCCAGCAACAGCCCCGATCCGAGCGGCTGCAGGTAGGACGAGTAGCCGGCGAGCTCGAGCTTGCCGGCGACCCGCGGCGCCGACGGCGAGCGGAGGTCGATCGCGTAGAGCGGGTCGATCGAACGGAAGGTGACGACATAGCCGGTGTCTCCGACGAAGCGCACCGAGTAGATCTGCTGGCCGGCGCCGAGGCCGGAGACCTGGCCGACGGGCACGAGCCGGGTCCCGGTGCGGGCGAGCACGGTCACCGAGCTCCGGCTCGCCGTCGGCGGCGCGCCGCCCCACCAGATCGGCCGGCTCGTCGTCGCCGCCCGCAGGTAACCGCGGTACTCCGACAGGGAGAACTGGTTGAGCAGATAGCCGGGGACCTCGCCGGTCGCCGCGAGCGTCGTCCGGCTCGGGTCGCCGACGTCGAAGCGGTCGATCACCGTCGTCTGCGCCGGCGGCAGCTGGGCCAGACCGAGCCGCGGATCGATCCACTTCTGCGTCGCCACGTAGAGGCTGCTCGCCGACCCGTAGACGACCTGGGCGTCGGCCATCAGCGCCGAGGTGTCCGCCGTGTACAGCCCGCGGTCCAGATCGAGCGTGAAGATCGTCAGCATCCCCAGTCCCGAGAAGTCGACCGGCCGCCGGATCGTCCGGCACGGAGCGACCGGTCGGACGTAGCTGTGGCCCGTTAGCGCGCTGTGGAAGCGTCGGCGCGGCACCCAGGCGCCGGCCGACGACCGCCGGCCCGGCACGACGAGCGCCCGCGGCGCCGAGCTGATCACCAGACGCGCCGTCGCGCCGTTCTGGCGGGCGTCGACGAAGGCGCCGTCGATGGTCATCGTCCGGGTGATCCGCATCGCCGCCGGGTCCCGGACGTCGACCTCCTGGACGCTGGTCGCGCCGCCGCCGGGGTAGATCGCCGGACCCGCGGCGGCCGGGCCGCCGCCGAGCGAAACGGCGTAGCCGCCGGAGGAGGAGATCACGATCAGCCGGCTGCCGCGCAGGAGCAGCCGGCCCCCGTAGCCGGCGCTGCCGAGGTCGAGCGAACCGGCGAGCCGGGGGGTCCCGCCGACCGTGACGGCGAGGAGCTCGCTCCCGGCGACCGTGAACAGCGTCCGCCCGTCGGTCTTGGCGATGTCCGGCTCGTCGACCCCCACCTCCTGGTTGTTGGTGGTCGAGTAGGTCGGCGTCGTCGTCCCCGCGGCGCTCGGCGCCTGGACGGCCGCGGCCGGCTGGTTGCCGGTCAGCGGCACGCGGGTCGGTGCCGTCGTCGTCGGCTCGCCGGTCGCCAGCGGTGGATCCGCAACGCCGTGGGTCACCGCGAAGTGACGCTGGGCGTAGCCGACCAGCGAGGCGCACGAGGCAAACGTCGCCGGACGCGCCGAGCGGTGGGCGGTGCCGGCCGCCGCCAGGGCGGGCGCGGTGGCGAGGAGGAGCACGCACGACACGAGCCAGCTACACCGCCGCATCGCGCAAGCCTACCCGGATGCCGGACGCCCGGGGCTAGTTTCGGAGGATCAGGAAGACCGCGGCCCCGAGCAGCGCCACGCCGCCCACCCGCGCCGCGGTGACGGGATGGCGCGCGACACCGAGGAGGCCGAAATGGTCGATCACGACCGCCGCGGCGAGCTGGCCGGCGATCGTCGAGACGATCACGCCGGTGGCGCCGAGCGTGCGCACGCTCACCAGCACGCTGGCCACGTACCCGGCGCCGAGCACGCCGCCGAAGAACGCCCACCACGGCTGGCGGCCGAGCTGGCCGAGCGAGCCGAGTCCGTCGGCGAACGTCAGCGATATGAAGACGAGCAGGACGAGTCCGGTGGCGAAGGAGACGACGGCCGCCGGGAAGGTGCCGACGCCCTTCCCGAGGCGGGAGTTGATCGGCGCCTGGAGGGCGACGAGCGCACCGGCGACGGCCGTCAGTGCGGCCGCGGCGCCCCGTCCCACCTACTTGGCCGCCAGCCAGTTGGCCCCGACGCCGACGTCCACGGCCAGGGGCGGGTCGAGCTCCCACGCCCCGGTCATCTCGGCACAGACGATCCGGCTGACCTCGTCGGTCTCCCCCGGCGGACCCTCGAACAGGAGCTCGTCGTGGATCTGGAGGATCAGCCGCGTGTCGAGGTGCTCGAGCGCCCGGTCACAGCGGACCATCGCCACCTTGATGATGTCGGCCGCCGTTCCCTGGATCACCGTGTTCACCGCCAGCCGTTCGCCCAAGGTCCGCTGCTGGTAGTTACGGGCCCGGAGCTCCGGGATCTGGCGCCGGCGGCCGAGCAGGGTGGTGACGTAGCCGCGGTCGGTCGCCTCGACGATCGTCCGCTCGATGAAGGCGCGTACCGCCGGGAAGCGCTCGAGGTAGCGCTCGATGAAGCCGGCCGCCTCTGTCCGGTCGATCTGGAGGCGGTCGGCGAGGCCGTAGTCGGTCAGCCCGTAGACGATCCCGTAGTTGACCATCTTCGCCTTCGAGCGCATGCCGGCGTCGAGCTGGTCCGGCGTCACGCCGAACACCTGGCAGGCGGTCGCCGTGTGCACGTCCTCACCGCGGTGGAAGATCTCCTTGAGCACCGGCTCCTCGGCCAGCTGGGCGAGGACGCGGAGCTCGACCTGCGAGTAGTCGGCCGAGACGAGCAGACGGCCCGGCGCCGCCTCGAAGCAGCCGCGGATCTCGCGGCCGAGCGGGGTGCGGATCGGCACGTTCTGGAGGTTCGGGTTGGTCGAGGAGAGCCGGCCCGTGGTGGCCACCGTCTGGAGGAAGGTGGTGTGCAGGCGCGACTGGTCGTCGACCAGCTCGGGCAGCGGCTCGAGGTAGGTCTTGACCAGCGTCGAGAGCTCCCGCCACCGCTCGATCATGCCGATCACCTCGTGCTCGCCGCGGATCGCCGCGAGCACGCGCGCGTCGGTCGAGAAGCCGGTCTTGCCCCGCCGCTTCTTCGACAGGCCGAGCTTGACGAAGAGGATCTCGGCGAGCTGCTGGGGCGAACCGATCACGAACTCCTCCTCGGCGGCGATGTGGATCTCGCGCTCGAGCCGCTCGACCTCGACGCGGACCCGCTCGGTGATCTCCGCCAGCCGCTCGAGGTTGAGTCGCACGCCCTGGCGCTCCATGTCGCGCAGCACCCCGACCAGCGGCAGCTCGACCTCGCGCAGGAGCGGCTCGAGGCCGCGCTCGACCAGCTCCAGCCGCTGCAGCTCGCTCAGCGCCGCCACGAGCAGCGCCTCGGCCCCGGCCGGGTCCTCGACGGCGGCGGCGAGGCCGCGCTCCTCGCAGAGCTCGCCGAGGGGATAGCCGCGGCGGGCGGGCTCGAGCAGGTACGCCCCCAGCAACGTGTCGTGGGCCAGGTTGGCGGGGACGGCGCCGAGCGACTTGCCGTCGTGGGCGAGCACCGGCCGGTCGCCGACGGCGGCGATCAGCTCCCCCGGGTCGGCGCACGACCCGAGCAGGAGCTCGGAGCCGACGACGGCGGCGAAGCGCCAGAGCACCGTCTCGCCGAACAGGGCCCCCTCGGGGACCTCCGGCGCTCGCACGGCGACCGCCAGCTCTCCAGGCGGCAGCCCGGCGACCTGGGCGACCGCCCCCTGGCGCACGCGCGCGGTGAGCCGCCGGTCGGCCGCCGGTGCCGGGGCGGCGGCCTCGGCGCCGCCGAGCGCCTCCTCGAGGCGACGGAGCGGGTCGCGGAGCTCGAAGCGGCGGAATACCTCGCGCAGGCGCGAGCGATCCGGGTCGCCCTCGAGGATGCCAGCCCCCTCGAACGGGAGCGGCACCGCGCGATTCATCGTGGCCAGCTGCTTGGAGACGCGGGCGTCCTCAGCGTGGTTGACGAGGTTCTCCCGCCGCTTGACCCCGCCCACCTCATCGACGTGCTCGAGCACCGATTCGAGGGTGCCGAAGCGCACCAGCAGGTCACCCGCCGTCTTGTCGCCGATTCCGGGAACCCCGGGGATGTTGTCCGACGTGTCGCCCTTGAGACCGTAGAAGTCGGGCACCAGCGCCGGCGGGATCCCGTAGCGGTCGATCACCGCCTGGTGGTCGTACAGTTTCGTCTCGGTGATCCCCCGCGAGGTCGCCATCACCTTGACCAGGCCCGGTTCGTCGATCAGCTGGAAGGCGTCGCGATCGCCGGTGACGATGGTCACCGAGATCCCCTGCTCCCGGGCGCGCTCGGCGATCGTCGCAATCACGTCGTCGGCCTCGTACCCCTCAACGCGCACGTTGCGATAGCCGAACGCCTCGACGAGGGGCTCGAACGCCGGCCACTGCTGCTTGAGCAGGTCCGGCCGCGACCGGCGCTGCGACTTGTACTCCGGGTAGACCTCGACGCGACCCGACGTTCCGGCGTCCCAGGTCACGATCGTCGGCTTCACGCCGTGCTCGCTGACGATCTTGACCAGCATCGACGCGAAGCCGAAGATCGCGTTCGTCGGCTCGCCGGTCGACGTGGCGATCGACTCCGGCAGGGCGAAGAACGCTCGGTAGACGAGGCTGTTGCCGTCGATGAGAAAGAGCTCGGCCATGCGCGCTGCACTCTAGAGGCGCCCCCGGCCCCGGTACCATCAGAGGCCGATGACCGAGACCGGCCCTCTCCGCGCCCGCCGATGAGGGTCGCCGTCACCGGGGCCAGCGGGCTGATCGGTCGCCCGCTCGTCGCCGCGCTCGAGGCCCGCGGCGACGAGATCACCGTCCTCAGCCGCGATCCCCAGCGCGGCGTGACCTGGGATCCCCTCAGCGAGGCGGCGCCCGCCGAGGCGCTGAGCGGCCGCGACGTCGTGATCCATCTCGCCGCTGAGAACATCGCCCAGCGCTGGAGCGACAAGGCCAAGCGACTGATCCGCGACAGCCGGGTGATCGGCACCGAGAACCTGCTCGCCGGGATCGCCGCCGCCTCCCCGCGCCCGGGCGCCCTGATCAGCGCCTCGGCTGTCGGCTACTACGGCGACCGCGGGGACGAGGCGCTCGACGAGGACGCCTCCGCCGGCTCCGA
Organism: Solirubrobacteraceae bacterium; assembly: GCA_051001735.1. Lineage (GTDB taxonomy): Bacteria > Actinomycetota > Thermoleophilia > Solirubrobacterales > Solirubrobacteraceae > Palsa-513. The sequence goes on along the minus strand of JBPCNA010000182.1, from coordinate 5,568 downwards.
CTGGGTCGCCGAGATCTGCGTCGACTGGGAGCGGACAGCGGCCGCCGGCGCCGACCTCGGCCTCCGCGTCTGCCTGCTGCGCACCGGGGTCGTACTCAGCCGCCACGGCGGCGCCCTGGCCAAGATGCTCCCGCCCTTCCGCGCCGGCGTCGGCGGGCCGGTCGCCGGCGGACAGCAGTACATGTCGTGGATCGCCCTCGAGGACATCGTCGACCTCTATCTCGCCGCGGCCGACGACGGGCGCTTCACCGGAGCGCTCAACGCCACCGCGCCGGCGCCGGTCACCAACGCCGAGTTCTCCAAGGCGCTCGGCCGGGCGCTCCATCGCCCGGCCGTCGCGCCCGTTCCCCGAGCCGCGCTCCGGCTCCTCTTCGGCGAGATGGCCCAGATCGTCACCGGCGGACAGCGGGTCTACCCGGCCCGCGCCGCCGCCCTCGGGTTCGACTTCCGCCACCCCGATCTCGACGGCGCGCTCGAGGCCGCCCTCGCCGAGTGATCGGCCGGCTCGACTTCGTCTACCTCCCCAGCCGCGACGTCGCGGCCGACCTCGAGCACTTCACCCATGGGCTCGGCGGGAGCCTGGGCTTCGCGATCGAGGCGTTCGGGACCCGGGTGGCCTTGGTGCGCCTCCATGCCGAGTCTCCGGCCATCGTCCTCGCCGGCCACCTGGAGGGCGACCAGCCGGTCCTCGTCCACCGCGTCGCCGACCTCGACGGGGCGCTCGCCGAGCTCCGAGACCGCGGCGTCGAGGTGGCCGCCCGCTTCGAGATCCCCCACGGTCCGGCGGCTGAGCTCGTCTGCCCCGGACCGCAGCGGGTCGCCCTCTATGAGCTCACCCGCCCCGAGAACGCCGATCGCCTCGACGGACGCCGCGACTTCTGACCGCGGATACCCTCCGCCGGTGATCTGCTCGGTCATCTTCGACTGCGACGGCGTCCTCGTCGACACCGAGTTGACCTCCAACCGCGTGCTCGCCGGGCTCCTCACCGAGGCCGGCCTGCCCACCACGCTCGAGGAGTGCCTGCGCGACTATCGCGGCCGGGCGATGATCGCCGTGCTGGCCGACGCCACCCGACGGCTCGGCGCGCCGCTCCCCTTCGACCTGGCCGGGCGCTACTACGCCGAGATCGAGGACATCTTCGCCCGCGAGCTCCAGCCGGTCCCCGGGATCGTCGCCGCGCTCGACCGGATCTCCCTCCCCGACTGCGTCGCCTCGAGCGGACCGCACCACAAGATGGAGGTCACGCTCCGGAGCACCGGCCTCTGGGACCGCTTTGCCGGGCGCATCTTCAGCGCCAGCGAGGTCGCTCACGGAAAGCCGGCACCCGACCTCTTCCTCCACGCCGCTCGGCGGATGGGCTTCGACCCGGCAAGCACCGCCGTCGTCGAGGACAGCCTCCCCGGAGTCGAGGCGGCCGTGGCCGCCGGCATGCGCGCCCTGGCCTACGCGCACCAGACCGACGCGAGCGAGCTCGCCCGGGCCGGAGGCGAGCCGTTCGACGACATGGCCCACCTCCCCGCCCTCCTCGGCAGCGGCTGAGCCGCTCAGTCGCCGGGGAGCACGTCGCAGAAGACGAAGCCGCCCCGCTCGACAGACCCGCCCCTCCGGCACGAAATCGGCTCCGAGAACACCGGCCCGGCGTGGACGAACGTATGGAACTCGCCGTTCTCCCCGCACGGGTCGACGGTCGCCGGCAGGTCGTCGAGCAGATCGGCATCGAACGCCCGGCCGGCGAAGGACGGATCGAGCTGGGCCGGGTCGACGCAGACGATGATCGCCTCGAAGCCGGCGGCGATGAACTCACGCGCCAGGGCCGCCGTGTCGCGCCGCCAGAGCGGGAACAGCCCCCGCCGCCCCGCGGCGGCCAGCCGACTCTCGCGATACGCGCGGATCTCCTCGAGGAACAGGTCGCCGAACGCACAGGTCTCGACGCCGCGGAGGGGTGCCGAGGCGAACGCCTCGGCCATGCGCTGCTCGTAGAGCTCGTTGGTGCAGACGGCGGGGATCGCGACCTCGACGAGCGGGACGCCGGCGGCCTCGGCCTGACGGACCACGAGCTCCCGGCGCACCCCGTGCATCGACACCCGCCCGTAGGCGTCGGTCACGGTGGTGATCAGGGCTGACGGCCAGAGGTCGTGCTCCCGGCGGAGAACCCACAGGGCGAGCGCCGAGTCCTTGCCGCCGCTCCAGGAAAGCGCGAGCATCGCGCCCGGCAGGTTACGCGCGATCGACGTCGTACTGCTTCGATGTGAAAGCGCCTGATCCGGTCAAAGTCGACCGACTCGTCCTCCGCGCCGGTGCCCGACCTGCGGAAGGCGGGCCGGGCGCTGCCGGGTCCGGCGACGCGTCGCGTCCCATCACGCACGTCGCCGGCCCGCCAACACGGGCGGAGAGCGGGGGGGGGGGGGGGTCGGTTCAGGCCGCTTGGGCCGCCACGACGAAGCGCTCGAGGCCGGCGCCCCAGCCTCCGGGCGAAGCGACCGCGTCGCGCATCGCCTCCCAGCCGTCGCCGTGGCGGTCGAGCCGGCGGTGCTCGAGCTCGACCCGCGTCCGGTCGGCCGTCTCGGCCACGAAGCGCACCTCCACCTCGCTCGTCCGCTCGGCGTCTGCCTCGCGCTGCCAACGCGTGTTGATGTCCCAGCTGATGGTGAACCCGTTCGGCCGGTCGTAGGCGAGAATCCGAGCCCAGCAGCACTCGCGCCCATCCACGCCCCGGTCGATGATGTGGCCGCGCCGCGTTGACGACGATCGACGTCCGGACGGCCGTGTCTGCTGCCTGCGTGGTCACGGGACCTCCTCGTCCGCCCCTTCGACGGCCGCCTTGAAGGCCGCGAGGGATTGTCTCCAGAATCCGTCTAGGTAGGCGCGGAGCGCGCCCACCCCGTCGGGGTCGAGCTGATAGATGCGGCGATTTCCGGCCTGGCGGTCGGTCACCAGGCCGGCGTCCTTGAGCACCTTGAGGTGCTGCGAGACGGCGGGCCGGCTCACCGGCAGCTCCCGGGCGAGCTCGCCGACCGCACGTGGGCCCTCGCCCAGCCGCTCGAAGATCGCTCGCCGCGTCGGGTCGCCCAGCGCCGTCATCCCATCGACTCGGTTAGTCATGGCTAACCGTAAGTTGCGACTTACGTAGTGGTCATGTCAATTGTGGGACATGCCTCCGGCCGCCCCGACCATCGCGTCAAAGACCGGTAGCCGGGACGCGCAGCAGCGCCGGAGGACCCGGTACGCGGTCGGGCGGTGTAGTGGCCGCGGGGCGGTTCGGCGGGGCGGGGCCTCTCCCGCCAAAGCGGCGGGCAGCCGCTCGGCGGGCTCAGGCCGGAGTCAGCGACTCTGAGCCAGCCGTACCAGGCGGCCGACGTTGACCGTCCAACCCACCCCGAAGGCGTGCGGCATCAGGATCCTCGGGTCGTCGGGGGCCCACATCCTCGAGAGGAGCCGCTCGAGTGTCGGCGGACGGAGATCGTAAGGCACGAGCCCGGCGAGTTCGCCGCGCCACTCACGCTCCGAAGCGGGCTTGCCGAGCTCCTGAATCACCACCGCCCCGAGCACGCCGACGGCCACCAGCGAAACCGCTTTCCTCATGGCGTCGAGACTACCCCACGAGCCGCTTTCAGGCGCCTCACGCGCCGCCCGGGGCCCCAGGACGGCTTCCGACATCGGAACCCCCTGACCGTCTTCCGCGGTCGCCGGCCCGCGACCCGTTTCACGCCCGTAGGCGCCTCCCGGGCAGTTACGTCGACGTCAGGGGCCGCGCTGACGAAACAGCGCCGTCCGATTCAGCACGTGCTCACCTTCGGCGTAGGCTCCTGAGCCGCGGCCCCGCCTGCCTGGCGCTCACGGCGCCGGTGCCGAGCTCAGCCGTCCGCGAGCAGACACGGCGCATAGGAGATGCCGACGATCAACCCCTCGGCGCCGGGGATTCTGGCCACCGTCTGGCCCCACGGCTCGGTCCGCGCCGGGTGCAGCGGGGTTTACGCTTCAGGCTCACCTGACGCGGGACTGCACCAGTTCGGCCGGGCTCCCGCCGGCGGCGCTTCGCCGTTTCCGCGCGGCCGCCGCCCAGCCCGCGGCGGACGCCGTGCTCAGACCCTGACGATCAGCTTTCCGGTGTTGCCGCCGGTGAACAGCAGATTGAGGGCCTCGGGCGCCCGCTCGAGACCTTCGACGATCTGCTCGGCGTGCTTGATCGCGCCGGCTGCGACCCACGCCGCCATCTCGGGCTGAGCCTCCGGGAAGCGGTCGAGGTAGTCGAGGATGATGAAGCCCTCCATCCGCCCCCGCCGCACCAGCAGGTTCAGGTAGTTCGCCGGTCCCGGCGGCGGCCGCTCCTCGTTGTAGCCCGAGATGGCCCCGCAGAGCACGACCCGCCCGTGGAGCGCCAGGCGGCCGAGGCAGGCGTCGAGGATCGGCCCGCCGACGTTGTCGAAGTAGAGGTCGATCCCGTCCGGGCATTCCTCGCGGAGGCGGGCACGGACGTCGTCGGTCCGGTAGTCGATCGCCGCATCGAAGCCGAGCTCGTCGACCAGCCACGCGCACTTCGCCGGCGTCCCGGCGATCCCGACGACCTGACCGGCATCCTTCAGCCGGGCGATCTGGCCGGCCACCGACCCGACCGCCCCGGCCGCCCCCGAGACGACGACCGTGTCGCCCGGAGCCACCCGCCCGACCTCGATCATGCCGAAGTAGGCGGTCATGCCGGTGACGCCGAACACCCCGAGCGCCGCGGTCGGGTCGAGCCCCGGCGGGAGCCCCGTCATCGAGGCGCGGCCGTCGTCGGCGATCACGTAGTCCTGCCAGCCGGGAGCTCCCACGACCCACGCCCCCACCGGGTAGCGGTCGTTATTGCTGGCGATCACCTCGCCGGCCCCGCCGCTGCGGATCACCGCGCCGAGCTCGATCGGCGGGAGGTAGCCGGGGGCGTCGTTCATCCAGCCGCGGATCGTCGGGTCGATCGACAGGTAGCGCACCGCGACCAGCGCCTCGCCGGGGCCCGGCTCGGGGACCGGACCCTCCTCGAGCCGCACGACGTCGGGCTCGACCATCCCGCAAGGCCGGCGCGCGAGGACGAGACGACGGTTGCCGGGGCGCTCAGCCAAAGCGGTCCTACCCCCCGGCGAGCAGCCGGTCGAAGCGGAGCCGCCCGTCGGGTCCGACACGGTAGCCGGCCATGTTGGCAAGGGTGGTGTCGCCGTTGGCGGTCACCGAGTAGCGGCCGAGCACCGAGTCGCGGACGCCGAGGGCGAAGTAGGCGCGCACTACGCTCGCCCGGTCCCCCGCGTGGGATCCGGCCACCCGGATCGCCGCCAGGATCGAGTCCATCGCCTCATATCCGTAGAGCGAGTAGGCCGTCGGGTCGGTCCCGAACGTCGTCCGGTAGCGGCGCAGCACCTCCTGGGCGCTCGCCGGGTAGCGGCGCGCCTCGAGCACCGGGCTCGTGACGTAGGTGGCCGGCGCCGTCGGGCCGGCCGCCGCCGCGAAGGCGGGGGTGGCCAGCGAGCCCGCCGCGAAGAGCTTGGCCTGGGGCGCCGCCGCGTGGAGCGCCTGCCAGAGCGCCCGCGCGCCGGCGC
>JBPCNA010000181.1:0-5524 GCA_051001735.1 Solirubrobacteraceae bacterium | reverse complement strand
TGCGCTCGAGCTCGAAGACCCCTTCAGCGGAGGTCTTGGGTGCGCCGGGCCGGACGGCCCCGGTCTGGCCACGGCCGCCGAGCAGCAGGTCGAGCGCGTGGGCGAGCACCGTCTTCCCCGCCCCCGTCTCGCCGGTGAGGACGTTGAGGCCGCCGGTCAGCTCGAGGCGGGCCTCCTCGATCAGCAGCAGGTTCTGCACACGAAGCTCAAGCAGCATCGACCGCGTACTTCAGCAGGCGCCGGGGACGGATCGGCCGCGGTTCAGCGCGAGAGCCGGCCGAACTTCTCGCGCAGGCGGCGGTAGAAGCTCGACCCGTGGGTCTGGGCGAGCGTGGCGATGTCGTCGACGAACTGTGTGTCGAGCGCCTCGCCGGGGGCGATCTCGCCGGCCGGCCGGCCGTCGACCGATACGTCGAGCGCGCCGTGCGAGCAGTTGTGGAGCGTGAGGACGTCGCCCGGGGCGATCACCAGGGCACGGGCGCTCAGCGAGTGGGGGGCGATGAACGAGACGACCATCCCCTCCACGCCCCAGGCCATCACCGGCCCCCCGTTGGCCAGGTTGTAGCCGGTCGACCCGGCCGGCGTGGCGACGACGAGCCCGTCGCAGCGGACGCTGCCGACCTCCTCCCCGCCGACCGCGTAGGCGAGCTCGGCGACGCGCTCGCCGACCTTACGGTGGACCGAGACGTCGTTGATGGCCAGCCGGCGCCCGCCGAGCGCCTCGAGCTCGATCGCCGGCAGCTTCAGCAGGTCGAAGTCGTGCCGCAGGGCGTCGGCGAAGGCCCCGGGGAGGGCGTCGGGTTCAACGGTGGCGAGGAATCCGACCTCGCCGAAGTTCACCGCGAAGACCGGGACCTCGGTGGCGCAGTAGCTGCGCAGGGCGCGGAGGATCGTGCCGTCGCCGCCGAGCGCGACGCAGAGCCAGACGTCGCGCAGCAGCGGGGAGTCGGGCATCATCGCCGGGTGCCGGCCGCCGTGCTTGGCGGTCTCGTCGGGGTCGAGCCGGAGGCGGAACCCGGCCTCGCCGGCGATGTCGGCGAGCTGCACGAGCGCCTCGCCCGTCTCCTCCGGGCGGGCGTGGGTGAGCACGGTCACGACGCGCTCGCCGTTCATGCCGGTTCGACCGCCAGCGCCAGCTCTTCGATCGAGGCGTCGAGCGGTCCCCCGGGGCGGCCGGCCTCGGCCAGGGCGATGAACGTCTCGCGGTTCCCCTTGGGCCCCGGCAGCCCCGAGGAGTGAAACCCGAGGACGGCGACGCCGAGCTCGCGCGCCGCCTCGCCGACGGCGACGAGCGCCTCGCGGCGATCGGCGGGATCGCGCACGACTCCGCCCTTGCCGACCCGGCCGCGGCCGAGCTCGAACTGGGGCTTGACCATGGCCAGCGCGTCGAAGCGCGCGGCGGCGGCGGCCAGGACCGCGCCGAGAACGGTGCGCAGCGAGATGAAGGACACGTCGACCACGATCAGATCGGGAGCGTACGGCAGCGCCGCCGCGTCGATTCGGCGGGCGTTGCTGCGTTCGATCACCGTGACCCGCTCGTCGGTGCGGATCGTCCAGGCGAGCTCGCCGTAGGCCACGTCGAGCGCGACCACATGGGCGGCGCCGGCCTGGAGGAGGCAGTCGGTGAAACCGCCCGTCGAGGCGCCGACGTCGAGGCAGCGGCGGCCCGCCGGGTTGATGCCGCTCGCGGCGAGGGCGTTGGCCAGCTTGACGCCCCCGCGGGACACGTAGCGGGGGCGCTCGTCGAGGTGGACCTCGGCGTCGTCGGCGACGAGCTGTCCCGGCTTGCTCGCGCGGAGGCCGTCGGGTCCGATGCGGACCTCGCCGGCGAGGACCGAGGCCGCCGCGCGGCTGCGCGACTCGAACAGGCCGCGATCGGCCAGCAGTGCGTCGAGCCGGCGCTTGGCCATGCCCGACACGGTAGCCGACCCACTGTGTGACGAATGTCACACAAGCCGGACGAACGCTGCGCGAGGATGACCGCGGCAGCAAAAGAGCGGCAACTCTCCTCCCCGAAAAGGCCCGCCCCCTCGGCGGGCCTTTTCATTTCCCAGACTGCCGCGTCACCCGACCAGGAGGCTTGCCGGTGACCGAGCTGACTGACCCAAACCTCGATGTTCCGGACTGGGATGTCGAGCTGCCCGACCCGCCGTTTCGCCGGCGGATGATGCGAGCCGCCCACCGGGCCGGCGCCCGCGAGCTCGGCGCCGCGCTCTACGAGCTCGACCCGGGCGGCGCCGTCGCGCCGTACCACGTCCACCACGGCAACGAGGAGCTCCTGATCGTCCTCGAGGGCCGACCGGCGCTGCGCACCCCGGCGGGCACGCGGCACCTGGATCCAGGCGCGGTGGTCTCGTTCCCCCGCGGCGAGCGCGGGGCCCACCGGGTGACGAATCCCGGACCCGCGGCGGCCCGGCTGCTGATCGTCTCGACGGTGAACTTCCCCGAGGTCGCCGAGTACCCGGACACCGGCACGGTGATGGCGATGATCGAACCCGAGGCCGGCTGGGCCTTCCCGTCGGACGCCGCCGTTCCCTTCAAGCAGCGGGTGGTCGAGGCGATGCAGGCCGGCGACGAGCGAGCCGCCGGCGGCTAGCACCTAGCGGTCGATCAGGGCCGGCCGGCCGCTGGTCAGCGCGGCGCGGACCCGCTCGGCGATCCGCTGGCTGGTGAACCCGACCTCCTCGTGGAGGAGGTCCGGCGTCCCGTGGGTGACGTAGCGGTCGGGGAGGCCGACGCGGATGATGCGGGGAACCGGACCGCCGCCGTCGCTGAGCGTCTCCCAGACGGCCGTGCCGAAGCCGCCGGCGAGGGCGCCTTCCTCGACGGTGACCAGGAGGTCGTGCTCGGCGGCGAGCTGGACGACCAGGCCGGCGTCGATCGGCTTGGCGAAGCGGGCGTCGGCCACCGTCACGGCGATGCCGTCGGCGGCGAGGAGCGCCGCCGCTCCGAGCGCCTTGCCGACGCCGGTGCCGTAGCCGAGCAGGGCGACCTTGGGGGCGAAGCCGGGCGGGACCGAGCCCTCGAGCAGGATCTCGCCGGTCCCGATGGTGATCGGCCGCGGCGGGCTCGGGAGGGGCACGCCGAGCGCCGCCCCGCGGGGGTAGCGCAGCGCGATCGGCCCGTCGTCGTAGGTGAGCGCCGTCCGCAGCATCCGCAGGAGCATCGCCTCGTCGCGCGGCGCCATCAGGACCATGTTGGGCAGGCAGCGGAGGTAGGCGATGTCGAACACCCCGTGGTGCGTCGGGCCGTCGTCGCCGACGAGGCCGGCTCGGTCGAGCGCGAAGACGACGTTCAGCTTCTGGAGGCAGACGTCGTGGATGATCTGGTCGTAGGCGCGCTGGAGGAAGGTCGAGTAGATCGCCACCACCGGCTTGGCGCCCTCGAGCGCGAGCCCGGCGGCGAAGAGCACCGCCTGCTGCTCGGCGATACCGACGTCGAAGTAGCGCTCGGGGAGGGCCTTCTGGAGGATGTTGAGGCCGGTCCCGGAGTTCATCGCGGCGGTGATGCCGACGACGCGGGGATCGCGGCGGCACTCGTCGACGAGCGCCTCGCCGAAGACGGTGGTGAACTGGGGCGGCGGCTTGCTCGCGGGGGCCGGCAGAGCGGGCGTGGGCACGCCGCCGGCGATCGAGCGCGGCTTGGCCGCGTGCCAGTGCTCCATGCCCTCGAGGCCGCCGTGCTCGGCCGGGCCGAAGCCCTTGCCCTTGACGGTGGCGATGTGGACGACGACCGGCCGCTCGGCGGCGAGGGCGTCGTTCAGTGCGACGCGGAGGGCACGCACGTCGTGGCCGTCGATCACGCCGGTGTAGGCCCAGTTGAGCTCCTCCCACCAGAGGCCGGGCGCCCAGAACGCCTTGATCGACTCCTTCAACTGGGGGCCGAGGCGCTCGAAGCGGGCGCCGATGCCGGGCAGCTTCTCGAGCGCGTCCTCTACGTCCGAGCGGGCATGCCAGAGTTTCGGGTTCAGCCGCAGCCGGTTGAAGTAGCGGCTGAGCGCGCCGACGTTGGGGGCGATCGACATGCCGTTGTCGTTGAGCACGACGACCATCGGCGTCCCGAGGCCACCGGCCTGGTGGATCGCCTCGAAGGCCACCCCGCCGGTCATCGCGCCGTCGCCGATCACCGCCACCACCCGACCGGCGCCGAGATCGCCGCGCCGGCGCATACCCTCCTTGATGCCGACCCCGTAGCCGATCGAGGTCGAGGCGTGGCCGGCGCCCATGATGTCGTGCTCGGACTCGCCGATCGAGCAGAACGGGGCGAGGCCGCCGTACCGGCGGATCGTCGCGAGCCGGTCGCCGCGGCCGGTCAGCACCTTGTGGGGGTAGGCTTGGTGGCCGACGTCCCAGAGGATCTTGTCGCGCGGCGACTCGAGCACGGAATGGAGCGCGACGGCGAGCTCGCAGGTGCCGAGGTTGGCGCCGAAATGGCCGCCGATCTCCCCCACCGTGTCGATGATGTGCTCGCGAACCTCCTGGGCGAGCCGCTGGAGGTCGTCGTCGGCGAGACCGCGGAGGGCCCCGGGCAGATCGAGGCTCTCGAGGAGGTAGTGGCGCATCACGAGGTCCGCGTGTAGATGAAGTCGGTGATCTGGTGGAGCTCGACCGCGCCCCGCGGGGCGGCCGCCACGAGCGACCGCCGGGCGTTGGCATGGGAATCGGCGGCGAGCTCGCGGGCTCGCGTCAGGCCGTGCTCGGAGACATAGGTGCGCTTGCCGTGGCGCTCGTCGCTGCCGCTCGGCTTACCGAGGGCGTCGTCGGTCCCGGTGACGTCGAGAATGTCGTCCACGATCTGGAAGAGAACCCCCAGCTCCGCCGCGAAGCGAGCGTAATGCAATCTCGCAGGTGGCCTGACGTCCATCAGGATTGATACGCACCCGACGGCGGCGCCGATCAGCCGGCCGGTCTTGAGGGCGTGCAGCCGTCGCAGCCCGTCGGGTCCGGGAGTGGCCTGTTCGGAGACGTCGAGGTACTGCCCGCCGACCATCCCGTCGACGCCGGTGGCGCCGGCCAGCTCGGCGACGGCCCGGAGCACGCGCTCGGGCGGGCCCGACTGCTCGGCGAGGACGTGGCGGAAGGCCTCGGCGTAGAGGGCGTCGCCGGCGAGGATCGCCACGTTCTCGCCATAGGCGACGTGGCAGGTCGGCCGGCCGCGCCGGAGATCGTCGTCGTCCATCGCCGGGAGGTCGTCGTGGATCAGCGAGTAGGTGTGGATCAGCTCGAGCGCGGCGGCGAGCGGCATGACCTCGCCGGAGTCGCGGCCAAGCGCCTCGGCGGTGGCGAGGGCGAGCACCGGCCTGATCCGCTTGCCCTCCGCCAGCAGCGAGTAGCGCATCGCCCGCTCGAGGCCGGCGGTGGCCGGCTCGGCGGAGAACGACAGCTCGGCGAGGTAGGCGTCGACCTCCGCCTGGAGCTCCTCCGGGTAGGCGTCGATTCGCTGCGCTCCGACGCTCACAGAAGGCGCTCCTGCTCGGGCGCGTCGTCGAGCGGCAGCTCCGCGTGCAGCCCGCGCGCCTGCGCGT
>JBPCNA010000180.1:0-22929 GCA_051001735.1 Solirubrobacteraceae bacterium | reverse complement strand
CAACATCTACGGCGACCTGGCCACCCGGCGGGGGAGCACGTGCGGCGCGCTGATCGGCGTGACGCTCGCGCCCGGCGCGACGAGCTCCCCGTGCAGCTTCACCGGTCCGTTCAACGGCAGCGCCGGCCACAAGCAGACCGACGTGATCACCGTGACCGGCACGGGCAACGGGACCACGGTCACCGCCACCGCCCAGGCCACCGTCACGCTGACCGGGAGCTCGGTGATCTCCCCGACCACCCTGCACGCCCCGGCCGCCTGCGTCACGCGGACGTTCAAGATCTACGTCACCGGGCTGAACATTCGGGCGGTGGTCTACTACCTCGACGGCAAGCGGCTCGGCAGCGTCAGCCACCGCGACGCGCTCGGGCGCCTCGCGTTCACGGTCAGGCCCGGCGCGCTCAAGGCCGGCTCGGTCCACCGCCTGACCGCGGTGACCCAGCCGGTGGCCCACAGCGGCCAGCCCGTGCGCACCGCCCGGCGGACCTTCGCCGTCTGCGCCAAGCCGAGCCTCCCGCGCTTCACCGGCTGATCACGGCTGATCAGGCGGCCTCGTGGCTGCGCAGGGCCGAGGCGGCGATGACGAGGGCGATGCCTCCGACCTCGAGCACGCCGGGTAGCTGGCCGAGGATGACCGCGCCGACCACCGCGGCGGTGGCCGGCAGGAGCGAGAGCAGGAGGGCGAAGCGCGCCCGCGGGAGGCGCACCATGGCGAGCTGCTCGAGCGCGTAGGGGATCACGCTCGAGAGCAGGCCGACCATCACGCAGGCGGCCAGCCGCCACGGGGCGGCGAACGCCGGTCCGGCGCTGGTGAGGAGGAACGGCGCGAACGCCACGGCGCCGATCGCCATCCCGGCGGCGAGGCCGTCGCGGGGGCGCAGGCCGGGATCGGCGGCGACGCGATGGCCGAGGACGACGTAGACCGCCCAGAGCCCGCCGGCGGCCACCGCGAAGGCGACGCCGACCGGCGTGCCCGCGATGTGGACGTCGGCTAGCAGGAGGACGCCGGCCACGGCCAGGGCGAGCGCGGCGGCGTCGCGGCGGCTGCGCGAACCGAGCGTGGCCACGGCGATCGGCCCCCAGAACTCGATCGCCACCGCGGTGCCCAGGGGGAGGCGGTCGATGGCCAGGTAGAAGCAGAGGTTCATCGCCGCCAGGGTCACGCCGAACGCGGCGGCCAGGGCCAGGCGCCGGGCGGTCCAGCGCGTCCGCCACGGCCGCCGCCAGACGGCGAGGGCCACGCCGGCGGTGAGCACCCGAACCCAGGCGACGCCCGAGGCGGGGACCGTCTCGAAGAGGAGGACGGCGAAGGAGGAGCCGACGTACTGGGCGAGCGCGCCGAGGACGAAGAGGCCCTGGGGCGGGATACCGGCGAGCGCGGCGGCCGGCGCCGCCCGGGGGGCGGGCATGCGCCCGAGTCTAGGCCGCGCGGTCAGGCCAGGGCGCGGCGGATCCGCTTGGCCGAGACCTGGCCGCGGACGCCGAGGCCCTGGGCGAAGTTGCTGACCCGGAGCTCCTGGAGCATCCACGGCAGCTCGTCGAGCGCGGCCGGGGCCGGGCGCCCGGCGAGGCGGCGGTCGAGCTCCTGCTCGAGCTCGTGGATCACCCGCATCCGGTCGCCGTCCTGCGCCCGCGCCTCGGGCAGGCGGGCCAAGCGCTGGACGGCGGCGCGCAGGTAGCGGTGGACGTCGGGGAGGCGGGCGGCCCCGGTCGCGGCGGCGAAGCCGGGGTAGACGAGGGTGCCGAGCTGGCTCGACACATCCAGCAGGGCGGGCGGGAGCGACGCGCCGCCCGAGATGCGCGCGATCGCCCGGTGGACTTCGGCGCGCACGCCGAGGACGGCGACCACCTGGCCGAGGATGGCCGCGGTGGCCCGCGTCAGCCCGGCGGCCACGTGGGCGCGCAGGGCGGCGAAGCCGGCCTCGTCCCAGGCCGGCCCGCCCGCCTCCGCGGTCAGCTGATCGACGGCCGCGGCGGTGGCGTCCTCGAGCACGGCGGCCGCGCTCCCGTGGGGCGCCGAGGCCAGGGTGAGAGTCTCCGGCTCGCTGAGCTCGCGGGCGGCGGCCCGGCCGGGCGCGGGCAGCCCGAGGAGCAGGAGGCGGCGGGTGCCCGCGTGCATGGCGGTCCGCTGGGCGTCCTCGGTCTCGAGCGCGAGCACGCCCACCGCGTCGCCTTCGTCGATCAGCGACGGGTAGGCGCGGACCGCGCCGGCCGTGCCCGGCAGGGAGACGGTCCGGGGCAGCGTGCCGATCGTCCAGGCTCGCAGGCCGTGGCGCTCGAGGCCGAGCGTGGCCTCGGCGAGGGCGGCGCGCAGGCGGGGGCGCAGCGATTCGCGCAGGCGGCCGAGGTCGCCGTCCTCGGCTAGCGGCGCGCCCGCCTCGTCGAGCGCCCGAAAGGTCATCCGCAGGTGGGCCGGCAGGCGGGCGAGCTCCCAGGCCTCCGGCGGGACGCGGACGCCGCGGACGCGCTCGAGCTCGCGGGCCAGCGCGTCGAGCAGGCGCCCGTCGCGCGGGGTCATGCTCGCCACGAGCTCGGCGGCCAGCGCCGGGATCGGCACCAGCGGCCGGCGGAGGTCCTTGGGGAGCGAGCGGATCAGCGCGACGACGAGCTCCCCGCGGAGCGCCGGGACGAGCCAGTCGAACCCGTCGGGGCGCAGATGGGCGAGCGCCTTGAGGGGGACGTCGACCGTCACCCCGTCGTGGGCCTCGCCCGGCTCGAAGCGGTAGGTCAGGGGGAGGACGAGGTCGTCCTGGCGCCAGGCGTCGGGAAGCGCGCCTGGGTCGACGGCCCGCCCGGGGTTCATCAGGAGCTCGCGGTCGAAGTCGAGGCGGTGGCGGGCGCGGCCGCGCTGTTTCGACCACCAGCGCTGGAAGTGGGCGGCCGAGACGACCGCGGCGGGGATCCGCTCGTCGTAGAAGGCGACGAGGACAACGTCCGAGACGAGGATGTCGCGGCGCCGGGCGCGGTGCTCGAGCCCCTGAACCTCGGCGATCAGCGCCCGGTTGTGGTCCTGGAACTCGTGGCGGGCGGACCAGTCGCCGTCGACCAGCGCCCGGCGGATGAACTGGTCGCGGGAGAAGGCGGGATCGATCCGGTGGTAGGCGATCCGGCGACCGGCGACCACCGGGAGGCCGTGGAGCGTCGCCCGCTCGGTGGCCACGACCGTGCCCTGGCCGGCATCCCAGCGGGGATCGTCGTAGCTGCGCTTGAGCAGGTGGCCGGCCAGCGGCTCGATCCAGCTCGGCTGGATGCGCGCCGCCGTGCGCCCCCAGAGACGGCTCGTCTCGACGAGCTCGGCGACCATCACCCACGCCGGTGGGCGGCGGACCAGGGTCGAGCCGGGGAAGATCGCAAAGCGCGCGCCACGGGCCCCGTCGTAGTCGCGGCGGGCGACGTTGCGCAGCCCGATCTGGGAGAGGAGGCCGGCGAGCAGCGCCTGGTGGACGTGCTGGGGGTCGCCCGGCGCCTCGTTGATCGCCACCCCGGCACCGCGGGCCGCCTGGCGGAGCTGGGCGACGACGTCCTGCCACTCGCGGATCCGCTGGTAGTGGAGGAACTCGGCGCGGCAGCGCTTGCGGAACTGGCTGCCCGAGAGCTCGCGCCGCTGGTCACCGAGGTGGCGCCAGAGGAGCAGGTAGCTGAGGAAGTCCGACTGGTCGGATGCGTTGCGGGCGTGCTGCTCATCAGCGGCGGCCCGCTGGTCGGCCGGGCGCTCGCGCGGCTCCTGGATCGAGAGGGCGGCGGCGATCACGATCACCTCCTCGGCGCAGCCGAGGCGGTCGGCCTCGAGCACCATCCGCCCGAAGCGCGGGTCGACCGGGAGCTGCGCCAATCGGCGCCCGAGCGCAGTCAGGCGGCGGCCGGCGGCGGCGTCGGGGTCGAAGGCGCCGAGCTCCTCGAGCAGGGCGATCCCGTCGCGGACCTGACGGCGGTCGGGCGGGTCGATGAAGCCGAAGTCCTCGACCTCGCCGAGGCCGAGCGCGGCCATCCGCAGGAGCACCGAGGCGAGGCTGGTGCGGAGGATCTCGGGCTCGGTGAACTCGGGGCGCCCGGCAAAGTCCTCCTCTGAGTAGAGGCGGATGCAGATCCCGTCCGATGTGCGCCCGCAGCGGCCCTTGCGCTGGTCGGCCGACGCCCGCGAGACCTTCTCGATCGGCAGGCGCTGGACCTTGAGGCGCCCGCTGAAGCGGCTGATGCGGGCGGTTCCCGGGTCGAGCACCGCGCCGATCCCGGGGACGGTCAGCGAGGTCTCGGCCACGTTGGTGGAGAGGACCACCCGCCGGCCGCGGTGGGGGGCGAAGACCTTCCGCTGCTCGGCGTGGGAGAGGCGGGAGTAGAGCGGGAGGACCTCGACGCGGGGGCCGAGCCGGCCGCGGAGCGCCTCGGCCGCGTCGCGGATCTCGCGCTCGCCGCTCTGGAAGACGAGGACGTCGCCCGGCCCGTCGCGCAGGAGCTCCTCGACGGCGTCGCCGATCGCCTCGATCGGGTCGCTCGCTCCGCCCTCCTCCTCGCCGCCGGGTGCGGCCAGCGGCCGGTAGCGAACCTCGACCGGGTAGGTCCGCCCGGAGACCTCGATCACCGGAGCGCCGCCGAAGTGGCGGCTGAAGCGCTCGGCGTCGATCGTCGCCGACGCGACGATCAGCTTGAGTTCGGGCCGCTGGGCCAGGAGGCGGCCGAGGTAGCCGAAGAGGAAGTCGATGTTGAGGCTCCGCTCGTGGGCCTCGTCGACGATGATCGTGTCGTAGCGCAGCAGCCGCCGGTCGCGCTGGATCTCGGCGAGGAGGAGCCCGTCGGTGACGAAGCGCACCAGCGTGTCCTCGCCCGAGCGGTCCTCGAAGCGCACGGCGTAGCCGACGGCGCCGCCCGCCTCGACGCCGAGCTCCTCGGCCACCCGCTCGGCGGCCGCCCGCGCCGCCAGCCGGCGAGGCTGGGTGTGGGCGACGGCGCCGCGGACGCCCCGCCCGAGCTCGAGGCAGAGCTTCGGCAGCTGGGTGGTCTTGCCCGACCCGGTCTCCCCGGCGACGATCACCACCTGGTGGTCGCCGATCGCCGCGAGGAGGTCGTCGCGCCGCGCGGTGACGGGGAGCTCCGGCGGATAGGTGATCACGGGGAGGGCCGCCCGGCGACGGGCGATCCGGGCCTCGGCGGCGGCGAGCTCCGCCTCGAGACGCTCGGCGGCGGCGTCGTCGCCCGGCCGGACGGTGGCGAGCCGCCGCCCGAGCCTGTGCTCGTCGCGGAGGGTCAGCCCGGGGAGGCGGGCGCGCAGCGCGGCGAGCGCCTCGGGCTCGGCGGCCGGGCGGCCACGCGGGGCGGTCTGGAAGGACATCCCCGTCGAGGATAGGGCCGGCCGCCCAGCCACCCGCTCGATGGTGGCTGGGACGGCGGGCAGCGCCCGGGACCGCTCCGAAACGGCCGGGAGCGGACCCCGCGGCCCCGGCGCGTCAGTGCGCGGCCATCTCCCGGACCTGGGTCAGGCGGATCGCGTTGCCCGACGGGTCGCGGAAGCCCGAGTCGATCCCGTAGGGGCGGTCTTCGGGCTCCTCGGAGAACTCGACGCCCCGCGCCTTGAGCTCCTCGTAGGAGGCCTGGCAGTCCTCGGTCGTGAGGAAGAGCGTCCCGGCGAAGCCCTTGGCCGTCAGGTCGCGGAGCTGGTCGGCCGTCGCCTCGTCCATGATCGGCGGTCCCGGGATCGCCATCAGCACGACGGCGATGTCCGGCTGCCCGACCGGGCCGACCGACAGCCAGCGGAAGTTGCCCATCTCGGCCAGGGTCACGTCGGCGCGGACCTCCCAGCCGAGCTTCTCGGTGTAGAAGGCGAGCGCCTCGTCCTGGTCGTGCACGAAGAGCTGGGCGTTGGCGAGCTTGATCATCTGAAGTCTCCGGTCTCCGAGGCGTGGTCGACGGCCATGCTAGGTCGGCTTCGGCCCCGTGTCTTCTCGAAACGTGCGGTGTTGCGGCCGGCCGTAGACGCGCGTCACGCAGGTCGGAATCCGCGCGAGATGGGTTGCCGGCGGGAACGTCGCCCGGTAGGCCTGGGGCGGCATCCCGAAGGTCCGGGTGAAGCTCGTGGTGAACGACCCGACGCTCTGGTGGCCGACCGAGAAGCAGATGTCTGAGACCGAGCGGTCGGTCGTCCGCAGGAGCGCCGCCGCCCGCTCGAGGCGGCGGGTCAGGAGGTAGGCGTGCGGCGACACCCCGAAGGCGCGGTGGAACTCACGGCTGAAGTGCGCCCGCGAGAGGCCGGCCGCGCCGGCGAGGTCGTCGACGTCGAGCCGCTCGAAGTAGCGGGCGTCGGCCAGGTCGCGGGCGCGGAGAAGGTGGCGGGCGGTCGGAACGGGTGCCATCTCGGTTTCAGTATCGCGCGTGATCCGCCCGGCCCGCTCCGACGAATCCTCGGTTGGAGGCGGCTCTGAGCGGATAGGTTCGGAGGTAGTCTCGAAATCGGTTTCTACCTGGGGAGGTAAGAGCCCATGGCAGGCGTCCGCGTCTCGCTTGAGGTCAACGGCACAAAGTACGCACGCGAGGTGGAGCCCCGGCTCCTGCTCGTCCACTTCCTACGCGATCATCTCGGTCTCACCGGCACCCACGTCGGCTGCGACACGTCGAACTGCGGCGCCTGCACCGTCCACCTCGACGGCGCCGCGGTCAAGTCGTGCACCGTCCTCGCCGTCCAGGCCGACGGCGGCCGCGTCACCACGATCGAGGGGCTCGGGACCGTCGAGAACCTCCATCCGATGCAGGAGGCCTTCTGGGACCAGCACGGGCTCCAGTGCGGCTACTGCACGCCGGGCATGATCATGGCCGCGGTCGACCTGCTCGAATGCAATCCGGACCCGACCGAGCGCGAGGTCCGCGAGGGGCTGGCCGGCAACCTCTGCCGCTGCACCGGCTACCACAACATCGTCAAGGCGGTGCTCGCCGCCGCCAAGGCCCCCCACGGGGGCGACGCCTCGCCGCCGGCGGCCGGCGATCCGTCGGTGACGATCAGCGGGGTCGGGGCATGACCGAGCACGGCAGCAGCCCCCACGTAGGGCGGCGCCTGCGCCGCAAGGAGGATCCGCCGCTGATCACCGGCCAGGGCGTCTACACCGACGACATGGTCGTCGCCGGGATGCTCCACGCCGCCTTCGTCCGCTCGCCCGAGGCGCACGCTCGGATCAGGTCGATCGATACCGCCGCCGCGTCGGCCCACGACGGCATCCACGCCGTCCTGTGCGCCGCCGATCTCGACCTCGCCGCCGGGATGCCGATGGCCTGGGTCCCGCCCGGGGTCGACGTCAACACCCCCGAGCACTGGCCGCTCGCCCGCGACGAGGTCAAGCACGTCGGCCAGGCGGTGGCCGTCGTCATCGGCGAGGACAAGTACCGGGTGGTCGACGCCGCCCGCGACGTGGTCGTCGACTACGAGAGGCTGCCCGTCGTCGTCGACCCGGAGGCCGCGCTCGAGGCCGGCTCGGCGCTCGTCCACGAGGAGTTCGCCACGAACAGAACGCACGAGTGGGGCCTCGGCTCCGAGGACATGGACGTCGCCTGGGAGGAGGCCGACGTAGTGCTCGAGCGGCGGATCGTCAACCACCGGACCCACGGGGCGCCGATCGAGCCGCGGGCCTGCATCGCCGAGTACCGCGCCGGCTACCTCACCCTCTGGACGACGACCCAGATCCCCCACCTGACGCGGTCGTTCCTGGCCGGGTCGATGGCGCTCAGCGAGGACCACGTCCGCGTGGTCGCGCCCGACGTCGGCGGCGCCTTCGGGGTCAAGCTCAACCACTACCCCGAGGAGGCGGTCTGCTGCGCCGCCTCGCGCCGGCTCGGCCGGCCGGTCAAGTGGACGGAGACGCGGTCCGAGCACATGGCGACGACGATCCACGGCCGCGACCAGATCGACTACGTGAAGATGGGGGTCAAGCGGGACGGGACGATCACCGGGATCCACATCAACCTGATCGCCGATCTCGGCGCCTACTACCTCCTGCTGACGCCGTTCATCCCCTGCTTCACGGCCTTCGTGGCCGGCGGCTGCTACAAGATCCCGCGGGTGAGGACCGACATCACCGGGGTGTTCACCAACAAGTTCCCGACCGACGCCACCCGGGGCGCCGGCCGGCCCGAGGCGACCCACCTGCTCGAGGTGATGGTCGAGCAGGCGGCGGCCGAGCTCGGGATGTCGCCGCTCGAGATCCGGCGGCGGAACTTCATCCCCAAGGAGGACTTCCCGGCCGAGGTCGCGGTCGGCATCGTCTACGACTCGGGCGACTACCACGGTTCGCTCGACAAGCTCGTCTCCAAGTTCGACATGGAAGAGTTCGAGCGCGAACGGGCGGCGCTGCGCGAGCGGGGGATCTACCGGGGGATCGGCTACTCGACCTACATGGAGATCTGCGGCCTCGCCCCGTCGCGGATCGTCGGACCCGGCGGGGTCGGGATCCAGGCCGGGTTCTGGGAGTCGGCGGTGGTCCGCGTCCACCCGTCGGGGTCGGTCACTGTCTTCACCGGGACCTCGCCCCACGGCCAGGGCCTCGACACGAGCATGGCCCAGATCGTGGCCGACCGGCTCGGGACGACACCCGACCTCGTCGAGGTCATGCACGGCGACACCAACACCGGGCCCTACGGGATGGGCACCTACGGGTCGCGGTCGCTGTCGGTCGGCGGCGAGTCGGTGGCCCGGGCGGCGCAGAAGGTGCAGGACAAGGCGAAGGCGATCACGGCGCACCTGCTCGAGGCCGCGCCGGAGGACATCGAGGTCGATTCGGAGCGGTTCGCGGTCCGCGGATCACCCGGCAAGGGAATGACGCTTGCCGAGGTCTCGGCCGCCGCCTACATCCCCGAGAACCTCCCCGACGGGATGGAGCCGGGGCTCGAGGAGACGACGTTCTACGACCCGGAGAACTTCGTCTACCCGTTCGGCGCCCACGCCTGCGTGGTCGACGTCGACGTCGAGACCGGGCGGGTCGACGTCGCGCGCTACGTCGCGGTCGACGACTGCGGCCCGGCGATCAACCCGATGCTGATCGAGGGGCAGGTCCACGGCGGGATCGCCCACGGTCTGGGGCAGGCGCTCTACGAGCGGATCCACTACGACGAGAACGGCCAACTGGTGACCTCGACCTTCGTCGAGTACGCCCTGCCGAGCGCCGCCGACGTCCCGTCGTTCGAGACCGACCGGACGGAGACGCCGTCGCCGAGCAACTCGCTCGGCGTCAAGGGCGTCGGCGAGGCGGGGACGATCGCCTGCACGCCGGCGGTGGTCAACGCGGTGATCGACGCGCTGCGGCCCTTGGGCGTGACGTTCATCAACATGCCGTTGGGTTCGATGCACGTCTGGGAGACGATCCAGGAGGCAAGGTCATGATTGCGGCAGAGTTCGACTACGTCGCGCCCGAGTCGTTGGAAGAGGCGATCCGGGCGCTGTCGGAGGGCGGCGAGGACGCCAAGCTCCTGGCCGGGGGGCATTCCCTGCTGCCGATGATGAAGCTCCGCTTCGCCACGCCGTCGCTGCTCGTCGATCTCCGGCGCGTGCCGGGGCTCGCCGGGGTGAACGGCGGGAACGGCGGGAGCGGCGGGAGCGGCGGGAGCGGCGCGGGGACGGTGATCGGCGCGATGACCACGCACACGGCGGTGGCCGGCGCCGGCCTCGGGCTGGTGAGCGCGGCGGCGGCGAAGATCGCCGACCCGCAGGTCCGCAACCGGGGGACGATCGGCGGCTCGCTGGCCGCCCCGCTCCCGGCCGCCGACCTTCCGGCGGTGGTGCTGGCGGCCGAGGGCGTCCTGGTCGTCCGGGGCCCCGACGGCTCGCGGGAGATCGCCGCGGCCGACTTCTTCCGCGGCTACATGGAGACGGCGGCGGTCGCCGCCGACGAGGTGGTGACCGAGGTCCGGCTGCCGTCGATGGACGGCTGGTCGTTCGGCTACGAGAAGTTCAACCGCCGCCAGGAGGACTGGGCGATGGTAGGCGTGTGCGTGCTCGTCGAGGTCTCCGACGGGGTCTGCTCCGATGTCCGCATCGGCCTGACCAACATGGGCGGGACGCCCCTGCGGGCCGCGGCGGCCGAGGCGGCACTGCGGGGGCAGCCCCTCTCGGGCGAGTCGATCGCGGCGGCGGCCGCCGAGGCCGCCGATGCGACGACGCCGCCGGCCGACATCAACGCCTCCTCAGAATACCGGCGCCACCTGGCGCGGGTCCTCTGCCGGCGGGCGCTCGAGCAGGCCGCCGCCGGGTGAGCCTCGGGTCGATCGAGGAAGTCTGTGAGGCGCTGGTCGGCCAGGGCTACCTGGCCGACACCGGCCTCGCCACCGCCGTCTTCCTCGCCGTGACCCTGGAGCAGCCGCTGCTGCTCGAGGGGGAGGCCGGCGTCGGCAAGACGGAGGTCGCCCGGGCGCTGGCCGGAGCGGTCGGGGCGCGGCTGATCCGACTCCAGTGCCACGAGGGCATCGACATCCACCACGCCCTCTACGACTGGGACTACGCCCGCCAGCTCCTGTCGGTCCGGGCGGGCGGGGGCGAGGAGGATCTCTACTCGGCGCGTTATCTGCTGCGGCGGCCGCTGCTCGAGGCCTTGGAGGCGGTCGAGCCGGTGGTGCTGCTGATCGACGAGATCGACCGGGCCGACGACGAGTTCGAGGCGTTCCTGCTCGAGCTGCTCTCCGACTTCCAGGTGTCGATCCCCGAGCTCGGGACGATCGTCGCCACCCGGCGACCGATCGTCGTACTGACGTCGAACCGGACGCGGGAGCTCCACGACGCGCTCAAGCGGCGCTGCCTCTACCACTGGATCGACTACCCGTCGATCGAGCGGGAGATCGAGATCGTCCACGCCCGCCTCCCGGGGGTGGACGCGGACGCGGCCCGGCGGGTGTGCGACGCGGTGGCGCGGCTGCGCTCAGTTGACCTCTACAAGCTGCCGGGGGTCGGCGAGACGCTGACCTGGGCGCGGGCCCTGGCGGCGGTCGGCGACCTCGACGCCTCGCTCGGGGCCGCGTTGAAGGTGCGCGAGGACATCGACCGGGTGCGCGCCGAGGGGGTGCTGAGCGGTACCTGAGCGGTTCGTCTCGCTGCTGGCGGCAGGCATGCGCTCGGGCGGGGCGAGCGTCGGGGTCGGCGAGGTGCTCTCGGCCCACCGGGCGCTGGCCGTGGTCGGGCCGGCGGCGGCCCGGTCGGCCCTGGTCGCGGTGTTGTGCTCGTCGCGACGGGACGTCGCGGCGTTCGACGCTGCCTGGGCGGCGCTGGTCGACGGCGGGGGGACGGCGGCCGGGGGCGCGCTCGACGAGCTGCTGCGCACAGCGGAGATGGCGCTGCCGCGGGTCGGGGTGCCGGTCTCCGAAGAGGCCGGCCTGGCGGCTTCCGTGCCGGAGGCGGGGGCGCCGGCGCCGGCGGCCTGGAGCACGGAGGAGCTCCTGCTGGCGAAGGACTTCGCTCTGTACACCGACGAGGAGCGGGCGCTGGCGCGGGCGCTGCTCTGGCGGATCGCCCGCCGGGGCGCCCGGCGGCGGTCGCGCCGGACGCGGCCGTCGGGGCGGCGGGGCGACGTCCACGACCTGCGGGCGACGATGCGGTCGTCGCTGCGCTACGGCGGCGAGCTCGTCGAGCGGCGGTGGCGGGAGCCGGCGTCGCGGCCGCGGCCGCTCGTCCTGGTGGTCGACGTCTCCGGGTCGATGGCCCCCTACGCGCGGATGCTCTTGCAGTACGTCCAGGCGGCGGTGGCGGCTCGGCGACGGGTCGAGGCGTTCGCCTTCGGGACCCGGCTGACCCGGATCACCCGCGAGCTCGCCGGCCGCGACCCGGACCGGGCGCTGGCGCGGGCGACGGCGGCGGTCGTCGACCTCGGCGGGGGGACGCGGATCGGCGAGGCGCTGGCCACGCTCAACCGCGTCCACGGCCGGCGGGTCGGCCGGGGCGGGGTCGTCGTCGTCTTGAGCGACGGCTGGGACCGGGGCGACCCGGCGGTCCTCGGCGCCGAGATGGCGCGGCTGCGGCGGACAGCCCACCGGCTGGTCTGGCTGAACCCGCTGGCCGCCGACCCGGCCTACGCTCCGCTGACCCGGGGCATGCAGGCCGCCCTCCCCCATACCGACGACCTCCTGGCCGGCAACTCGCTGGCGTCGCTCGCGGCGCTGGCCGACCTGATGGAGGAGATCTCATGACGGACGGGTCGGTCGCGGGGATCGTGCTGGCGGCGGGGGCGGGGCGGCGCTTCGGCGGCGCCAAGCAGCTGGCACGGCTCGGCGGCCGGCCGCTGCTGGCCCACGTCCTCGACCACGCCCGGGCCGTGCCGGCGCTCGATCCGGTCGTGGTCGTGCTCGGGGCCCACGCCGCGGCGATCCGGGCGGAGGTCGACTTCGAGGGGTTCGAGGTCGTCGAGTGCGCCGACTGGGAGGAGGGGCAGGCAGCCTCGCTGCGGGCCGGGGTCGCAGCCGTCGGGGCCGTCGAGGCGGCGGTCGTCCTGCTCGGCGACATGCCCTACGTGACGCCCCAGGTCATCGGCGGGGCGCTCGACCATCTGACCGGTCGCCGGGACGCCGTGCGGACGCTCTACGGGGGTGAGCCGGGGCACCCGGTGGTGCTCGGCCGGAGGGTGCTCGATGCCGTGCCGACGCTGCGGGGCGACGTCGGCGCCCGTGATCTGCTGCGGTCGTTCCGGGTGGCGGGCTGGGAGGCGGGGCACCTGTGCGACCCGACCGACATCGACACGCCGGAGCAGCTGGAGGGAGCCTCGTAACGAGAAGAAGCCCCGCCGGAGCAGGGCTTCTTCCGATGGAGCTAGCCGGGGCATGGTCAAACCGAAGCGGGGCGGTGGAGCTATCGAAGGCGGACCAGCTTCGGCTGGCCTTGCTGCGGCGAAGTAGCGGCAGCATGCAGCCACGGGTGTTCGAGCCGAACCGCCCGACGCCGATTCGGGTGGCGGTCTTGGCGGTTTTGATCGAGGCGTCTGGCGCGCTGCGGGCAGTCGAGGTCCGCTACCGGGTTGAGCAACGATTGGGACAGAGCGTCAGTTGGTCGTCAGTGCGCAACGCCTTGGTCGACCTAGCCGGTCAGGATGGGAGTGGCGTCGACCGCGGCGGGTGCGGGCGATACCGATTCTCGCTGGTCGACGGAGTCGACACCACGCCCTCGGGGTGGAGCTAACGGATCGTGAGAAGCAGAAGCGGGCGTCGCTCATCGTACGCTAGCCTTGGTCGCTCCCCACACCGGCTCCAAGCCTCGAGATCTTGTGGGCGCTCTCCGCGGAAATTGATCGCTGCGAGCATGTGCATGTCAGCGCTCGTCAGGCCTTCTCGCTCGGCGAACTCGCGCAGGGCGGGAGGCGCCTCGTGTTCGGCTGGCGGCTCAACCAGTAGCTCTTCACCGAGGAGGGCGCTCAACCATCATCTACTCCCGTTCTTCGCGAAGCATCGGCTCATCCAGGTCACCATCGCGGAAGTCGACCGCTACGACGTCGGTTGAGCGCGATCCGGCGCCTGCCTTCGTCTGACGCTTCGCGGCGCTCCGGGAACCCCTTCGCGTGCGACCTCTTCGGGATCGCGCTCGCGACCGATTCCGACCCGCCGGATCGTTGTTCGTCCCCATCTCAGCACAACTGGCCGAGCTTGAGAATCGTCCCTTGGGCGACCGCGGACCGATTGCCGAAGGGGTAAGGGGGTTCTCGGGCCCGCCGCGCTGGCGGTAGCCTTCGCCGATCGTGACGGTGACATCCTGGTGCCGGGTGCTTGGCGTGATCGCCGGGCTCGCGGGGACGGCGGTCGTGGGCGGCGTCTCGCCGTGCGGGGCGATCGCCGGACCGCGGGTGACGGTCGCCGTCTATGGCGATTCGGTCGTCGAGGGGTACACCGTCCCCGACTATCTGCGGTACGGCATGGTCCCGGCGCTCGGCGACGAGCTCGCTCGGCTCGGCGGTCTCGACCTCGGTGGGGCAGGGCTGATCCCGGCGACACCGTTTCGCTGGACGTTCAACCACTACGTGTCCGGCGCGGTGGCCGCCGACCCCATTGGCTGGGCGCTCGCCGGCTACGCCTCGCACGCGCTCGACGGCCCGAGCGGCTACAGCGCGGTCGCCGTCTCGCCGCGCGCGACGGCGACGACGGCGATTGATGCTACGACCGTCGGCGTCCTCTTTACCAAGCACGCCGGCTCCGGCGTATTCACGGTGACCGCCGGGGCGTCGACCTGGATGATCGACGCGCGCTCGACCGGCCGGCCGACCCCGGCCGAGCAGTGGCTGACGCTGCCGCCCGGAGCGCAGACGATCACCGTCCACGGCCCGAGCTCGGGAAGCCTGGTGTTCGACGGGGTGATCGCACGACGCCCGGTCATCGCGGGCCGGGTTCAAGTCGAGATGGAGAACCTCGGCCACGCCGGGCATACGCTGACCGACGACGCTGTCCCCCGCGTCGGGCAGGAGCTCGCCGCGCTGCGCTTCGACGTCTCGGTGTTCATGGCCGAGTACATCTACGAGTACTCGGCGCAGTACGCCCCCCACGGAGCTTATTTCGAGGTCGCCTACGCCCACGCGCTGCACGACTACGGTCGGCGGGTGCGTGCCTACGGTGGCCTCTGCCTGATCGCCGACAACTCGCCGCTGCCCCTGCCAGCCGCCGTCGTCGCCCGTTTCGCGGCGATCAACCGCCGCGAGGCCCGGACCCTCGGCTGCGCCCACAGCGCCGCGGCGGCCGGGATCTGGAACCCGGCCACCGCGGTCAAGGACGGCTTCGTCATCCTCGACGGCGTCCATCCGACGCCGGCCGGCTACCGGCGGATCGTCGCGGCGCTCGCGCCGGCGGTGCTCCGGCTGATCCGTGCCCGGGCGCACGGCCCGGGTCCCGCAGGACGCCCACGCGCGCTGACCGACCCGCGCCGGGAGCGCGGCCTCATTCATCGGCGCCCCACCCGCGAGGGACCGCAGACCGCGACACAAGGCTTGCTCAGCGTTCCTTCGCACCTTCTGCGCCCGGCGCTCGACCGCCGAGCCTCCTCCCCTCTGCGATGACAGCCCTGCGAGCCCGTCGAACGGGCACAAATGTCGGTCGAGCGCCTACGCCGTCGCCGGCCCACCATCGCAGAAAGCGAAGAAGCCCCGCATTGCAGGGCTTCTTCGGATGGAGCTAGCCGGGCTCGAACCGGCGACCTCCTGGGTGCGATCCAGGCGCTCTCCCAGCTGAGCTATAGCCCCGCGCCCCCAAGTCTAGACCGGCCGGAGGTGAGGCGGACTCCTCCCCGGACTCGGGAGCCCGCCGTCGACGGTGGGCGGCGCGGTTGGGCGGCGGTAGTCTCCGTCAGACCGCCCGGTCATGAGCTTCCGCAACCGCCTGACGCTGTTCTTCGTGGTGATCGTCGTCGTTCCGCTGCTGGCGGTCGCGGTGATCGTGTACGTGCTGATCTCCGACAGCATCAGCAACCAGACGAGCGCGAGCCTCGCCGCGTCGCAGAGCGCGGCAATCGGCGCCTATCACCGAGACTTCGGCGGGCCGGCCACGCGGGCGGCGGTGCGGCGGATCAGCTCCGATCAGCCGTTCATCTCGGCGCTGGTCACCGGGAACCTGACGGCGGCGGGGAAGCGGGCCGAGGTCCTGCGCCGGCGCGACCACCTCGCCCGGCTGGCGCTGTTCGAGAACGGACGGGCGGTGGTCGACGCCGGACAGCGCGACGCCGTGGCGGCGAACTCCCGGACGATCGTCACGAGGCAGGGCCGGACGCTGGGAACGCTCGAGGTGTCCCTGGTGGGCGCGGCGAACTTCGCGCGGACGACGAGCCGGCTGACCGGGGTCGGCATCGCGGTGACCAGCGGGGGGATGGTGCTCGCGGCGAGCGACACGGGTGGCGGCGGCGGCGGCGGGGCGGGGTCGGCGCTGGCCATGGCGCTGACGGGACGGACGGGCGAGCTCGGGCGACTCGGGGACGTCAAGGCCAACGGGACCACGTATCGCGTGTCGTCTTTCCTCCCCGATTCGTTCAGCGACCGGCCGGTTCGGGTGGTGGTGCTGCTGCGCAGCGACGTCGGGGCGTCGATCGCCCAGAGCCGGATCGTGGCGGCGACGGCGCTCGGAGGGTTCCTGGCCCTGGCCCTGGCCTTCGCGTTGATCGTGTCGCGGTCGCTCCAGCGGCGGCTCGTCAGCTTCCTCGAGGCGGCGCGCCGGTTCGGGGCGGGGGACTTCGGAACGCGGGTCCCGGTCGTCGGCCGGGACGAGTTCGCGGCTCTGGGGGAGGAGTTCAACAGCATGGCCAGCCAGCTCGAGAGCCGGCTGGAGGAGCTCCGCCAGCAGCGGACGCGCCTGGAGAAGTCGCTCCAGCGGCTGGGCGACTCGTTCGCCTCGAACCTCGACCGCGACGCGTTGCTCGAGATCGTGCTGCGCACGGCGGTCGACGGTGCCGGGGCCCGGGCCGGCCGGGCGGTCGTGAGGACCGGCACCGAGCAGCCCCTCCACGAGGCGGCGAAGGTCGGGCCGACGGCGGAGTACCAGGGGGCGCTGACCGCGGCCGAGGAGGGCGCGCTGCGGTCGGGCAACTCGGGATCGGGGTCGCGCGGCGTGGCCAGCGCGATCGCCCACGTCCTGCGGGCGTCCGACGGGTCCGACGAGGTCCTCGGGGTGATCTCGGTGGCGCGGGGCGAGCGGCCGTTCGAGGTGGGCGAGCGCGACCTGTTCGCCTACCTGGCCCGCCAGGCGGCGGTGTCGATCGAGAACGTCGGGCTCCACGAGCAGGTCCAGCGCCAAGCGCTGACCGACGAGCTGACCGGCCTCTACAACCACCGCCGCTTCGTCGAGGCGCTGGCGGCCGAGGCCGAGCGCGCCCGGCGGTTCGACCAGTCGGTCGGCCTGGTCATGCTCGACCTCGACGACTTCAAGTCGGTCAACGACACCTACGGTCATCAGCAGGGAGACCAGGTGCTGCGATCGGTGGCGGCGTTGATGCGGACATACTCGCGGGAGATCGACGCCCCGGCGCGCTACGGCGGCGAGGAGCTGGCGATCGTGCTGCCGCAGACCGACCTCGAGGGCGCCCACCGGCTGGCCGAGCGCCTGCGGACGGGGATCGATCAACTCGAGATCCCGATGGTCTCGGGGAGCGGGACGATGCGGGTGACGGCAAGCCTCGGTGTGGCCGCGCTCCCCGACAGCGCCCAGGACCCGGAGCGTCTGATCGCGGCGGCCGACGCCGCGCTCTACGAGGCCAAGAGGATGGGGAAGAACAGGACGGTTCGGGCGCGTTAGTCCGGCGAGGGCGTTAGGCTCTTGGATGATGGGACTGCTCGATGACGCGATTCGCGAGCACTTGGAGCTCAAGCGCCGGACCGGAGCCGACGCTACGGACGTCGCGCGCGCCGAACGCGAAGCCCTCGGGAGGGGCGAGCCGGTCGAGCCGTCGCCGGCGGCCGCCGTCGACTACGAGGAGGAGCGCTACGCCGCCGGGCCGCCTCCGGTCGTCGACTACGGGCAGGAGCCCTACGCCGCCCCGCCGGCCGGGGAGCCCGGCGACTACGAGGACGCATCGGACGACTACCTCGAGGTCCCGGCCTTCGCCCAGGATCCGAGGTACGCGCCGCCGCCGGTAGCGCCGCCGCCGCCGCCGCCGCCGCGCCCGCCGCTGCAGGCGGCCCCTCCTCCTCCTCCTCCTCCTCCTCCTCCTCCTCCTCCGCCGCCGCCGCCGCCGCCGCCGGGTCCGGCGACGGAGGAGTACCGACTGTCGCCGGAGGAGGCCGAAGCGGCCGACGTGCTGGAGCAGACGCCGGAATTCCTGCAGGAGACGCCCGAACACGACCGCTTGTGGTTCGAGCAGGCGCCGCCGCAGGAGTTCGACTTCGACAAGTAGGGCCCCTGTCTAGACTCGTTGGGCGCGGGGCCATAGCTCAGCTGGGAGAGCGCCTGCTTTGCAAGCAGGAGGTCACCGGTTCGATCCCGGTTGGCTCCACTAAGAAATCGCCTGCACAGCATCCCCGCGCGGGCCGGTCACCTCGATGCTGTACCGAAGGCACCGCCCGGGTTCCTTCTCCGTCTGGAAGTGGCACGCCTCGATATGGAGGTCGAGGATGACCCGCTCGACCCAGCCAAAGCCGGGGTCCCTGGACATGACGCCGACGTGATCCATAACCCGGGGCGTTAGCAGGCCAGCGCCATCCGGGCAGGTCAGCCGGATCGGCGGGCGCGTTCCCGCTTGCGACGGCGAGCCTGTCCTCCGCTGGGACCCGAAACCCTTCGATCTCGATTGAGCTCTCGGCAACGGACGCGCGCCACTGCCGGCACAGCCTGCCGCGCCCCGGA
The DNA here is from genome assembly GCA_051001735.1 of Solirubrobacteraceae bacterium. Classification (GTDB taxonomy): domain Bacteria; phylum Actinomycetota; class Thermoleophilia; order Solirubrobacterales; family Solirubrobacteraceae; genus Palsa-513. Next base: position 4,677 of record JBPCNA010000180.1, on the reverse strand, counting down.
CCGGCAACGCCCGCCCGATCCCCCAGCCGCTCACGGAGCTCGTCGGGCTCGTGGAGCTCCCGCTCGAGCGCCGCAGTCGTCGGTGGAGTCCCGAAGATCATCAGACGAGGACACTGTCTCGCGCGAGCGGGAGCGTTCACGCGTGACCACACGCAAAGGCAGCCAAAGTGCACAGCGTTGTCCTCCATCTTGGCGGCCGACCTGGGATGATCTCGCTATGGCCGATGACCATCAGCAGCGAGCCGAGGCAGCCTTTCGGGCGGCGCAGGCGGCGTGGGGCGATGCCTTGACGTCGCACCGGGTGGCACCGCCGGACGCGGGCTTCAGCGGGCGGCTGTCGGTGCTGGCGGCGGCCGCGGCGGCGGAGGCCCAGGCGTGCCGGGAGGCCGACCGGGCCGGCTTCGAGTGGCCGCCGCATCGGGCCTCCTCCAACGAGCCGCCGTACGAGCTGCGCCCCGGCAGCGGGCGGCGGGGTCCGCCAGATCTGTGGCGCGCCTTCGACGGGGCGGTCGCCGAGCTCAACCGGGCGGCGACGGGCACCGATCTGACGGCGGTCGCGATCGCCTACGAGGGTCTCGGGTCCGCGGCGGATGAGCTGGCGGCGGCCGTCGAGCAGGAAGATCGGGCGAGCGGGCTCCTGCCGGCGCCGCGGCCCGCGGGGTAGCCGGCTACACGGACCGACGGGGCGCGGGAAGCTCGGCGGCGCCGTCCCAGACCGACTGGCGCTGGGGGTCGCGGCGGCGCGGGAGTGTCGTCGTCGACGGGTCCCAGAGGTCGCGCCGGGTCGCCAGCGACGAGCTGTCGGCGCTCGCCCGCTCGAGCAGCGCGTCCACGTCTTGGCGGCGGACCCGAAAGGCCCGGCCGACCCGGACCGCCGGCAGCGTTCCGTGGTCGATCCAGTTGCGGATCGTCTGCGGTGTCACCTGGAACTCGCCGGCGACCTGGGGCACGGTGAGGAGCGGAGGGTCTGACGGAGCCACGCATGCGAACGATAGGCGGCGCGGCGGCGGCGCGGCGAAAGCCGTCCGACCGACGGCGCCTCGTGCTGTCCGTCGACCCCCCATCAGCGTGCGGGTCGGTGGTGCATTCGTCGAGTACCTGCAGGTACTCGACGCACGCCTACAGTCTCCCCGGCTCCCGCGGAGCTCTCGTCCGGCTGTCCCGCCGGTCCCGATACCCCCCGCAGGTGCATGCCCTGCCGGATCTGCTCCCGGGCGAAACCGGGGCGCCCGGCCAGCTCCGGCGGCCTGGCGCCCGAGGGTGACCAGGCCGGTGGGCCAGCTCATCTACTCGGCCATCGCCTCGCTCGACGGCTACGCCGAAGACCCGTACGGCAAGTTCGACCGGGCCGAGCCGCACGACGAGGTGCACGCCTTCGTCTACGACGTCGAGCGGCCCGTCGGGACCTACCTCTACGGGCGCCGGATGTACGAGACGATGGTTTACTGGGAGACCGCGTCGCGGTCGGCGGCGGCAAGCCGGCCCTCCCCTGCGGGCTCCGTATCCAGGTCGAGCTGCTCGACGAACGCCGCTTCACCAACGGCGTGGTCTATCTGCGCTACCGCCTCACGACCTGACCCGCCAGACCGCCCGACCGGGCGACCCCGATGCACCCCGCCGCCGCCGGCAGCCGGGTTTCCCGATTCGGCCACGTGCCATGCCCCGGCGTGACGCTCCGGCGCGTACCAGTGCCGCGTCGGCGGCCATCGACAAACGTCCACTCTGTGATGGTTCCCCTCCCGGGACCGGGCCCACGTGCCGTTTCGGAGGTATCAGCGTTCACGTCACAGCAGCCGGCGCCTGATGTCCCGCCCCTCGCACCACCCACCGCACCCCAGTCCGGCGTCCCTCCTGGCGCCCGCCTGTCACCCCTGTTCACCAACTCTCACAGCCAAAGGACACCATCACACGGGTCTCACCGTCGTCACCGGGCTCGTCTCCAAGGTCCTCGCCATCCTCGGCCTCGGCGGCCTCGGGCTGGGCTTCCTCGGTCTCTAGACACTCACACCGTACGCCCTCCTGGTAACGCAGGCCGCCACGCCCGAAAAGGCGCGGCGGCACGGGCACACACCGCCGCCCCCCGCCGTCCCGCCGTCCCGCGAACCCGCGGCATCCTCCTCATCGAGCCGGCTCCCCGGTGGGGATATGCCGCGGTGGCCTCGAGGCTCGGCCCCCTCGACTCAGGTCCCCGGCGGCGCCCAATCGGACGCCTTCCGGACCCGCAGAGCGACGCGACGCGACTTACGGCCGTCGTCCGACCCGGCACCCGGCGGCGAACACCGCCTCTCGTCTCGCGTCGCCGGCCGCCAGAGCCGTCAACGGCTCCACCGACTCGGTCGCTCGTCGCACGAGATCGCATGCTCCCGCCCTTCCGTCGTCCGTCGTCCGTCGCCGTCGCATAAACTTGCCATTCGAGAAAAGCCGGGTCGCTCGCCGTCCGGGTGGGGCCCTGGGAGAGGATTCAAGTGAACCTCAGAGCCGTGGCGCGTCGCACGCGCCGTCTTCTGCCGCTCGCCGTCGTCTCGCTCGGCGTCGGAGGAGCCTCCATGATCACCTCCGGTACCGCCGCGGCTCAGGGCGGCTGCGACACGTTGGTCAGTGCCGCCACCCAGTCGCCGCCCAACGAATCCTGTGGATTCGGCACGGACACGCTCAACGACATCCGGGCCGGCGACGCCTCCGAGTTGCTGGTGACCAGTGATCCGCCGGCCTTCCTCGACCTGCGGGTCAACCTCGACGCGCCAATCACCTGCAGCTACCTGACGCGCACCTATCAGGGACTCAGCGACGACCAGTACAACGTGATCGTCAACAACGGTTCCACCGTCAACGAGCCGACGCTCCACATCACGCTCAGCACCGCCGTACCCGTCGCGCTCGCCGGCGCCCAGCTGATCATCTACCGCGGAAAGGCCCAGGTCTGCTTCGGCTCGCCCCGGCCGTTCACGCCGAGGCCGGGCTCGCCGCTGCGGACCACCAACGACCCCGGCATCGGCGTGCAGTACGTCGCGCTGCTGCCTGACTGCAGCTCGCTCGCGTCGCGGGGCCGGGTCGGGCCGTGCATCACCCGACGCACCGCCAGCCTCCTGCCCACTCCGACCGGCTCGACCGGCGTCGTCAACGTCTTCCTTGACGCTCCGCCCGGGTTCGATCCGCGTATCCACGACTAGACGACCGTCACGGCTGACGTCGCTGCCGCGGCGTCAGCCGCCCGGTCGGGTTTCCGCCCGGACCGGCTCGGCCGCCGCCGGCTCGCCTCTCGGCGGGGGCAGCCGCCAGACTCCGAGGCGCCCGAGCAGGTCGTCGCGCTCCGCCCGTAGTTCGGCCGCCCCGTCGCCGTCGCCGGCGAGGGCGGCGAGCCCGTCGAGCGCCGCCGCCGTGTCGAACGCCGAGCCGGCGTCGCGCGCCCGGGTGAGCGACTCGGCGAACGCCTCGCGGGCGTGCACCCCGTCGCCGAGCGCGGCCAGCGCCATTGCCCGGGTACGCGGTAGCAGCGGCGATTCCTCGACATCGCCGTCGAGGTCGGCGACGATCCGCAGCGCCTCGGTCGGCTGACCCGCGGCCACCGCCGCCTCGGCCAGACACAGGCGGGCGAAGGCAGCGTCGAACTCGCATCTCAAGCGAACGAGGTCGGCCAGCGCCCCCTCGAGCCGCTTGCGACCCTTCTCGGCCTCGCCGATCCGCACCGCGAGGCGTCCAAGCAGGGTTCGCACGTACGCGCTTCCCTGTTCGTCGCCGCTCCCGTCCCAGATCTGTAAGGCCCGCCGGAGCCGTGGCTCGGCCTCCTCGAACCGGCCCTGGTCCGACGGCGTCTCGCCGATGTTGCAATCGCCGTAGGCCGCCGAGGTCACGTCGCCGGCGCGGGTCGCGTGCTCGGCGGCCTCCTCGTAGAGCACGATCGCCCGGTCCCATCGCCCCGCCGCCGCTTCGATCGTGCCCAGGTTGCTCAGCACCCGCGCGAGGTTCTCGGTATCGCCCAGGCGGTCGTAGATCTCGATCGCCCGCGGCGAATGAACCGCCTCGAGCGGGCGGCCGGCTCGCACCAGCGAGATGTCGAGCACCCAGCAGGCGTGCGCCAAGGCGCGATCCTCGCCGGCCTCCTCGGCCGCGGCGATCACCGTGAGACAGCTTCGCTCGGCCTCTTCGTAGCGCCCCTGACGGGCCCTCACCCCGGAAACGTCCCATCGATCGTCTCGACCCGGCCGTCCGGGTCGCTGACGAGACGGCGCATCACGGCGCGGGGCACGTAGGAGGCAAATACGCCCTGCGTCGCCGCCGGCTCGTCCATGCGCAAACGATACGGCGTAAGCGAACCCCCGCGGCGCCGAGGCCGGGCGTGGACCCAGCCCGGAGCCGGCCAGCATAAGCTCGGTGGGCCCGGAGGCGGGGCGTGTTTTCCTCCCACGTGCCCCGCGCCGTGGTGCGCCTTCGCTTCAGCGACCCGGACGGCCGGTTCGAGACGATCGATGGGACGTTTCCGGGGTGAGGGCCCGTCAGGGGCGCTACGAAGAGGCCGAGCGAAGCTGTCTCACGGTGATCGCCGCGGCCGAGGAGGCCGGCGAGGATCGCGCCTGGGCGCACGCCTGCTGGGTGCTCGACATCTCGCTGGTGCGAGCCGGCCGCCCGCTCGAGGCGGTTCATTCGCCGCGGGCGATCGAGATCTACGACCGCCTGGGC
>JBPCNA010000179.1:0-13428 GCA_051001735.1 Solirubrobacteraceae bacterium | reverse complement strand
GCCGCCGGCCGCCGCGCCGCCGCCGCCGCCGCCGGCGCCGGCCGAGAGGCCGAGCTTGGTCAGCGCCACCTTCTTGAGGAGGAGGAGCGGGCCGATCGGGAGCGCCGCGGCCAGCACCCGGTTGTTGGCCTTCAGGTGGGAGCGGAACTCGCGGCACCGCTGGCAGTCCTTGACGTGGCGGCGGAGCGGCGCCGTCGTCGCGGTGATGCCCTCGGCGATCGCCCCGAGCTCGAGCCGGACCTCGGCGCAGGTCAGCTTGCGGGCCTCGGCGGCCTCGCCGAGCGAGACGCGGGCGCGGACGAGGAGCGACTTGACCCCCGGAACCGTCGTCTCCATCGCCTCGGCGATCTGCTCGTAGGAGAGCGCGTCCATCTCGCGCAGGAGGAGGGCGGTCCGCTGCGTCTCCGGAAGGCGGCGGATGTCCGACATGAGGAGGCGGAAGTCCTCGCGGCCGGCCGCCTTCTCGACCGTGGACTGGCCGCCGTCGGCGAAGTGGACGTCCATCGAGTCGACGCCGACCGCCGTCTGGCGGCGGAGGTGGTTGAGGCAGCGGTTGCGCGCGATCCGGTAGAGCCACGGCCGCAGGTTGATCTCCCGGGTGTCGGCGAGGATCGCGTTGAAGGCGGCCGCGAAGACCTCCTGAAGTACGTCCTCGGCGTCCTCGCGCGAGGCGAGCATGTGGCGGCAGAAGGCGAGCAGGCGCGATTGGTAGCGGGAGACGACCGCCTCGAAGGCGGCTTGATGGCCGCGCCGCACCAGCGAGATCAGCCGCTCGTCGGGGGCGAGCCGGAGCAGGGTCGACGGCCCACGGAGACCTGGCAGCGCGCTGTTCTTGATGACAGATGACTCCATCTGCTTATCCCCTCGGCATAACTGCACCGACACCGTAGCAACGCCCGAGTTGCGGCCGCGAGCGCCGACGCCGAGTCCGCCGCCACGGCCCGCCGGGCGCCCGACGCCCCGTGCGCAAGAATGGCGATGCGCCCGGGTGGCGGAACGGTATACGCGGCCGACTTAAAATCGGCTGTCCTCTCAGGGCATGTGGGTTCGAGACCCACCCCGGGCATCGACGGGCCGGCCGGATCGCTAGGCTCGGGGCGGTGTCCGGCCTCGTTTCCGAAGAAGAGCTCGAGGCGGCGATCGCCCGCGTCCTCGACCTGCCCGACGGCCTCGCGGTGGCTGCCGCCTTCGTCTACGTCGGCGACTGCCGCCCGGCGTTCTACAAGGCCAAGCTGCTCCCCCGCGGGACCGGCCTCGACTTCGAGATCCTGGTCGCCCAGACGATGATCGACGTCGACCTGACGGACGGACCGCCGGCCGCCGACCTGGCCACGCTCGCCCACATCGTCTCCCACTCGCGGCTGGTCCTCGCCGGCAGCCGCCTCCCCCAGGGGCCCTACGGCGATCTCTTCTACCGCGTGCTGACCGCCTTCGGCGCCACGCTCGACCAGATCGGCGTCAAGGAGCACGGCGCCCCCCCGACCTTCGACGAGGCCGACCGGATCGGGTCGCCGCTCGTGCGGATGTTCCTCAACCAGGTCAGCCACCGCTTCAGCGAGGCGCTCCGCGAGGAGGAGCCGCAGACCCGCTCCGGCGAGCTCGTCGACGTGCTCGAGAGCCTGGCCGCCGACCTCGGCACCGAGCCGCCGCTGATCGCCGCGCTCCGCGGCAAGACGCCGATGGTCGTCACCGTCCACAAGCCGGTCCCCGGCTGGGCCGGCAGCTTCACCGTCAAGGACTTCATGGACGCCACGCTCGACCCCCTCCTCTCCGAGGCGCTCGCCGCCTCCGGACCCGTCTGAGCGCACCCGCCCCGCAGGCACCGGCGCCGCCCCCGAGCGTTGCCGATTGACCCCCCCAAATCGGCTTGCTAGCGTCGCGTGGTCAACCGCGTCCGGCCACCCGGTCATGGTTACCGCCACGGAGGGGTGTCGTTGCCAGTAACGAGGATGTTCGGCCGGATCGTCGTGCTGGTCGCCGTGGTGCTGGTCGCGGTGATCCTTGCCGCGATCCTGCTGTTCGGCGTCGGCCGGTCGCACTACCGCGTCCACGCGATCTTCGAGAACGCGAGCCAGCTCGTGAAGGGCAATCTCGTCCAGGTCGCCGGCGTTCCCGTCGGCACCGTCTCCGACCTGCGCCTGACCCCCGACGGGCGGGCCGACGTCACGCTCCAGATCAACGACGGCGCCTACCACCCGCTCCGGCAGGGGACGATCGCCACCGTCCGCCAGGCGTCGCTCTCGGGCATCGCCAACCGCTACGTCGATCTCCGCCTCCCGGCGGCCGGCTCGGCCGACATCGGCGACGGCGGCCGGATCACCGAGGCGCAGACGAGCAGCGCCGTGGACCTCGACCAGCTGTTCGACACCTTCGACCCGACGACCCGCGCCGATCTCGGCGGCGTCATCCGCGGGCTTTCGACGATCTACGGCGGGCGCAGCGCCGCCCTCTCGCGCGGCTACCTCTACCTCAGCCCGGCGCTCGCCGCCTCGTCTGACCTGTTCGCCGAGCTCAACCGCGACACCCCGCTCCTCACCCGCTTCGTCACCGCCAGTTCGAAGCTCGTCACCGATCTGGCCGCCCGCCGCGACAACCTCGCCGGGGTGGTCGACCACCTCGCCACCACCACCACGGCGATCGCCGGCCAGCGGGTCGCCCTGGCCGACTCGATCCACCAGCTGCCCGAGTTCCTCCGCCGGGCCGACACGACCTTCGTCAACCTCCGGGCGACCCTCGACGACGTCTCGAAGCTCGTCGAGGACGCCAAGCCCGTGGCCAAGCAGCTCCGCCCGTTCCTCCACGTCCTGCGCCCCCTGGCCCGCGACGCCCGCCCGACGCTTCGCATCCTCCAGGAGCTGATCCAGAACCCCAAGGCCCCCGACAGCGACCTGCTGACGCTCGTGCGCAACCTGGTCGCGCTCCGGGGGGTGGCCGTCGGCCCGACCCAGGCCAACGGCGCCAGCCGCCAGGGCGCCCTCCCGGCGGCCACCGACGCGCTCGGCACGGCGACCCCCGAGCTCGGCTTCGCCCGCCCCTACGCCCCCGAGCTGACCAGCTGGTTCAACAGCTTCGCCCACTCCGGCGTCTACGACGCCCTCGGCGGCGCGAGCAGGGTGGCCATCTTCGCCAACCCCCTCGCCCTGGTCGACGGCCTGCTCACGCCGATCCCGCCCGAGCTCCGCCAGGCGGCGCTGCTCTCGACGCTCACCACCGGCCAGCGCAACCGCTGCCCCGGGTCGGCTGAGCGCCCGGCCGCCGACGGCTCGAACCCCTACCACCCGCCGGGCTTCCCCTGCGACCCGACCCAGATCCCGCCCGGCCAATGAGGCGGGCGGCCGGCCTAGGCGGAGCCCTCCTGCTCGCCGCGCTGGTGCTGGCCGGCTGCGCCGGCGCCGGAGCGGGCGGCGACGGTGGCCGGGGCGGCGACAACACCGGCGGGTCGCCGCGGTACTGGGTCGAGCTCGACAACGCCTTCGGCCTCGTCCAGGGGGGCGACATGAAGGTGGCCGGGGTCCGGGCCGGCAAGATCACCAAGCTCGACCTCGACCGCAAGACCCTGCGCGCCCTCGTCGAGTTCCAGGTCACCGAGAACGGCTTCGGGTCGCTGCGCGCCGACGTCAGCTGCGAGACCCGGCCCCAGTCGCTGATCGGCGAGTACTACCTCGACTGCGCCCCCGGCACCTCGCCCACGGTGATCAAGCCCGGGTCGGTGATCCCGGTCACCCGCACGACCTCGACGGTCGCGCCCGACCTCGTGCTCGACACCTTCCGTCTGCCCTACCGCGAGCGTCTGCGAATCATCATCAACGAGCTCGGGGCGGGTGCCGCCGGCAACGCCGCCAACCTCCGCGCCGCGCTCCGCCGGGCGAGCCCGGCGCTCCGCCAGACCGACCGCGTCCTCGCCATCCTCGCCCGCCAGAACCAGACGCTCGCCAACCTCGCCCGCGACGGCGACCAGGTCCTCGGCGCGCTCGCCGCCAACCGGCGCGACGTCGCCCGCTTCGTCGAGAACGCCGGGCGCACGACCGCCGTCGCCGCCGCCCGCCGGGCGGCGCTGGCCGAGGGCATCCGCCGCCTGCCCGCCTTCCTCAGCGCCCTCGGCCCGGCGATGACCGCGCTCGGCGGCGTCGCCGGCAACGCGACGCCGGCGCTGGCGAACCTCAACGCCTCCGCCGTCGCGCTGAAGGCCTTCCTCGACCGCCTCGGACCCTTCGCCGCCGTCTCGCGGCCCGCCTTCCGCGCCCTCGGCCGGGCCTCGGTCACCGGCCGCCAGGCGCTGAGCGCAGCCGCGCCCACCGTCGCCCAGCTCGCCACCTTCGCCACCCCGACCCCGGAGCTCGCCAAGAACCTCAACATCGTCCTCCAGCACCTCGACGACCGCTCCTTCGCCGTCGAGAAGGACCCCCGCAGCCCCGGCGGGCAGGGCTACACCGGGCTCGAGGCGCTCCTCAACTACGTCTTCTACCAGGCGACCTCGACGACCCTGTTCGACGCCAACAACCATCTCCTGAACGTCGACCTCTTCGCCAGCCTGACCTGCTCCCCCTACCCCGACCCGGCGGTGGTCGCCGCCGCCGCCAAGAATCCGGCGGCCAACCCGATCAGCAAGTGCCGCTCCTGGCTCGGCCCCTCACAGCCGGGGATCACCACCCCCGACCCGACGGCGACCGCGGCGACCCGCGCCCGGCTGGGGTCCCCGGCCGCCAACCCGACCCCGACGTCTCCCGCCGCCACCGGGGCCAACCCGCAACCGCTCCAGAACACCACCCAGACGCCCACCGGCGGCGTTCCGACCGGAGCCGCTCCCCCGGCGGCGCCCCTGCCGACGCTCACCCAGCTCGTCGGCAACGTGGTCAACGGCCTACCGAACCTCCCCGGCGCGCTCAGCCATCTTCTCGGCGTCCCGCCGCAGCGCTCGAGCGCCCGCACGCAGAAGCAGCTCCTCGACTACCTCCTCGCGCCGTGAACCGCCGGCGCGGCCCGTCGCCGTTCGCCGTCGGGCTAGTCCTGATCGTCGCCGTCGCCGTCGGCGGCTACCTCGCCTTCACCAAGTCGATCCCCTTCCGCCACCACTTCACGATCCACGCCGCCTTCAAGAGCGCCAACGACATCAAGCCGAGCTCGCCGGTGCGGATTGCCGGCGTCGACGTCGGCAAGGTCACCGGGGTCCACCACATCAGCGGCGGCGGCCAGGGGGCGATCGTCGACCTGCGGATCGAATCGAACGGCCTCCCCGTCCACCAGGACGCCACCCTGACGATCCGGCCGCGGATCTTCCTCGAGGGCAACTTCTTCGTCGACGTCAACCCCGGCTCGCTCTCGGCGCCCGCCCTCCACGACGGCGACACCGTCCCCGTGCAGCAGACGGCGGCGCCCGTCCAGCTCGACCAGGTCCTCGCCACGCTCAACACGAGCACCCGCAGCGACCTCAAGGTGTTGCTGCGCGAGCTCTCGGTCGGCCTCAGCGGCCGCGGCGGCGCCGGCTTCAACCAGTCGATCCCCTTCTGGGCCCCGGCCTACAAGGGCACCGCCCTGGTCAGCGACGCCCTCCAGGGGACGATGGCCGGTGACCTCTCGAAGCTGATCGCCACCTCCGGCGCGGTGGCCGCCGCCGTCGACGCCGACCCCCGCGCCCTGCGGGATCTCGTCGCCAACCTCGACCGGACGCTGACGCCGCTGGCCCGGGAGAACGCCGCCCTCGCGGCGGCGATCGCCGAGCTGCCGCGGACGCTCCGCGCCGGGATCCCCGCGCTGCGGGCGCTCGAGGCCGCCTTCCCGTCACTGCGCACGCTGGTCGCCGAGCTCCGCCCGGCGGTGCGCTCGCTGCTGCCCGTGCTCGTCGCCGGGATCCCCTTCGCCCGCCAGGTCCGGCGCCTGGTCGCCAAGCCCGAGCTCCGCGGGCTGGTCGGCGACCTGCGCCCGGCGGTGGCCGCGCTCGACAAGCTCGTCGTCAGGAGCGTGCCCCTCCTCGGCCAGGTCCGCGCCGCCTCCTCGTGCCAGAACTCGGTGATCCTCCCCTGGTCGCAGCAGACGATCCAGGACGCCCAGTTCCCGGCCGCCGGACCCGTCTTCCAGGAGTTCCCGAAGTCCCTCGTCGGGCTCGGCGGCGACAGCCGCGAGGGCGACGCCAACGGCCTCTGGTTCCGGGTGCTCGCCGGCGTCGGCAGCGTCGCCTTCCCGTCGAACCCCGGGCAGCTGACGCTCTCGAACTTCCCGATCGCCGGCGGCAACCCGGTCAAGCCGGCCGCCAAGCCCGTATTCGACGAGACCGTCCCCTGCGAGACCCAGCAGCAGCCGAACCTCGCCTCGACCCCCGGGCTCGCCCCGGCCGGGCAGGTCAACCAATCGACCACGCCGCTCAACGCCGCCGGCCAGAAGCTCTACGACCGCTCGCAGAAGCTGGCCCTGAAGGACGCCGCGCGCCAGCTCAAGGCCCAGCACCTCACCCGCGTGCTGAAGGTCGGCAGGACGCCGCTCGTCGCGAGCCTCGTGCCCCAGCTCGGATCGCTCGGGCGGGTCCTCCCGGGAGGCGGACGATGAGGCGGGCGATCGGCAAGTACGCCGGCGACGCCGCGGCGGTCGTCGTCCTCGTCGTGATCGCCGTCGCCGTCGGCGGCTATCTCCTCCACGAGCAGCGGCTCCGCTTCCCCTTCCTCGAGTCGACGCCGTTCACCCTGAAGGCCGAGTTCTCGACCGCCCAGGCGGTCACTCCCGGGCAGGGCCAGACGGTGCGGGTCTCCGGCGTGCGGATCGGCGACATCAGCGGCGTCTCCCTCCACGGCGACCGCGCCGTCGTCTCGATGGCCGTCGACCCCCAGTTCAAGGGCCTCGTCCACACCGACGCCACCGCCCTCCTGCGGCCGAAGACCGGGCTCAAGGACATGTTCGTCGAGGTCGTACCCGGGACCCGGCGGGCGCCGGTCGTCCCGTCCGGCTTCACCATCCCCCTGGCCAACACGCTCCCCGACGTCAACCCCGACGAGATCCTCGCCGCCCTCGACCAGGACACCCGCGACTACCTCCAGCTCCTCGTCCAGGGCGCCGGCGAGGGGCTCCGGGGCGGCGGCTCGAGGCTCCAGGACGTCTTCGCCCGCTTCGCCCCGACCCACCGCGACCTGGCCGCGGTGACGACGCTGGTCGGCCGCCGCCACGACAACCTCGCCCACCTCGTCCACTCGCTCAGCCTGCTCGACCAGGAGCTGGCCACCCGGGGGCCGCAGATCCGCACGCTGGTGAGCACCGCGTCGCAGACCTTCGGGGCGCTCGCCTCCGAGCAGGCGAACCTCGGCGCCGCCGTGCACCGGCTGCCCGGCGCGCTCCAGGCGACGACCGGTGCGCTCGGCAAGGTGCAGACCTTCGCCGAGATCCTCCACCCGACCGCCGTCGCGCTCGCCCCGGTCGCCCTCTCGCTGACCGCGGCCGACCGTCAGCTCGCGCCCTTCTTCGCGGAGACGACGCCGATCGTCGCCAACCAGATCAGGCCGTTCGTCCGCGCCGCCCGGCCGGTCGTCCGTCAGCTGATCCCCGCCGCCCGGTCGCTCGCCCTGGCCGCGCCCGACCTGACCGGCTCGTTCACCGTGCTCAACCACCTCTTCAACCTGCTCGCCTACAACCCCGACGGCAGCGCCCACTACGACGCGAGGCGCAACGGCAACTACCTCTTCTGGCTGGCCTGGCTCGGCCACAACGGCGACGCCGTCTTCTCGACCAGCGACGCCAACGGGCCGTTCCGGGCCCTGACCCAGACGACGACCTGTACGACGCTGAAGGCCCTGGTCGCCTCCCAGCCGCTCCTCCCGTTCCTGGCCAACCTCGCCGGCGTCCTCTCCAACCCGGCGCTCTGCGGCTGATGGTGCACCAGGCGCCCACCCCGGGACGGCTGCTGGCGATCGCCGCCTTCGCCCTCTCCTGCTTCGGACTCCTGCTCTACCTCTGGGTCTCCTTCGGCGGGGCGATCCCGCTGAAGCCGAAGGGCTACCGCTTCCGCGCGGCGTTTCCCCAGGCCGTCGCCCTCTCCGACCAGGCCGACGTCCGCGTGGCCGGGATCAGCATCGGCAAGGTCGTCGCCGAGGACCTCGACCGGACCGGGAACCGTACGGTGGCCACGATCGAGGTCGCCTCCGAGTTCGCCCCGATCCACGTCGACGCCCGCGCCATCCTCCGCCAGAAGACGCTGCTCGGGGAGACCTACGTCGAGCTGACGCCGGGAACGCCGGCTAGCCCGACGATCCCCGAGGGCGGGCAGCTCTCAGACAGCCGGATCGCCCCGGCGACCACGCTCGACCAGGTCGTCCAGGCCTTCGACCCGATCACCCGCCAGGCCTTCCGCAACTGGCAGCGCGACCTCGCCGCCGGCTCGGCCGGACGGGGCTCGAACCTCAACGACGCGCTCGGCAACCTCCCGGGCTTCGTCGCCGGGGCCGGCGACGTGCTCGACGTCCTTGACGCCCAGTCGGCCGCCGTGCGGCGGCTGGTGCGCAACACCGGCGTCGTCTTCTCGGCGGTCAGCCAGGACCGCCGCCAGCTCCACAACCTGATCGTCGGGGCGGATCAGACGTTCGCGGCGACGGCGTCCGAGCAGCGCGCCCTGGCCCAGACGATCGCCGTCCTCCCGACCTTCCTCGACGAGACCAAGGCGACGCTGGTCAAGCTCGAGACCTTCGCGGCGAACACGAACCCGTTGATCGGTGATCTCCGCCCAGCGGTTCACGACCTGGCGCCGACGCTCCACGACGTCCGCGTGCTCGCCCCCGACCTGCGGCGGACCTTCCAGAAGCTCGACCCGCTGATCCGCTCGGCGAAGACCGGGCTCCCGGCACTCCGCGACATCCTCGTCGCGGTCAAGCCGCTCCTGCGCAACCTCGACCCCTTCCTCGAGCAGCTCAACCCGATCCTCCAGTGGCTCGAGTACAACCAGTACACGGTCGGCGACTTCTTCTCCGGCGACGCCGGGACCCTGGCCGCTGTGACCACGCCGTCAACCTCGCAGGAGGTCGGCCACTACCTCCGCCAGTACAGCCCGCTCGGCCCGGAGACGCTGGCGATCTTCCCCAACCGGGCGCCCAACAACCGCGGTAACGCCTACCAGGCGGGGACCGGGCTGGCCGACTCGCCTCAGTCGGCCAAGCACCTGATCTTCCCGAACTTCGACTGCAAGCCCTCCGGCGGTGACGTCCTCCCCAACGAGAGCGTCAACCCCCTGCTCGGGAGCCCAGGCTGCTTCGCGGCCACGCCGCCGGCGTTCAACGGCGGCTCGCTCAGCTTCCCCCACGTCGACGCCGGCAACTACAACCCGTAAGAGGTGGTCTGGCTCCCGGACCCTCGAGCCGTTCGTGAGACAACCACTAGAGTCGGCCGATGCCCGACGATCCGGCCACCTTCCACGGCGGTCGCCTGATCGCCCGGCGGTTGGCGGCCGGGGGTGTCTCGAAGGTGTTCACCCTCTCCGGCGGCCACCTCTTCTCGATCTACGACGGCCTCCGCGCCGAGGGCATCGATCTCGTCGACGTCCGCCACGAGGCGACAGCGGCCTTCGCGGCCGAGGGCTGGGCCAAGGCGACGCGGACGGTCGGGGTGGCGGCGCTGACTGCCGGGCCGGGGGTCACCAACGGCGTCACCGCGCTGGCGGCCGCCCAGCGCAACAACTCGCCCATCCTCGTCCTCGGCGGTCGGGCGCCGGCCGGGCGCTGGGGCCAGGGCTCGCTCCAGGAGCTCGACCACCTCCCGCTGGTGCGGCCGGTGACCAAGCTGGCGGCGACGGCCGAGAGCACGGCCGAGATCCCCGGCCTGATCGACACCGCCCTCGGGGCGGCGCTGGCCCCGCCGTCGGGGCCGGTCTTCCTCGACTTCCCGCTCGACTTCGTCTTCATGGAGGCCGCCGAACCGGCCCCGGCGGCGGCGGCGGCGGGCGTTTCCGATCCGGCTCCCGACGGCGACGCGCTCGAGCGGGCTCTGGTCCTGCTCCGGGGAGCCGCCCGGCCGGTGGTGATGGCGGGGACGAACCTCTACTGGGGCCACGGCGAGACGGCGCTGGTCGAGCTGATCGAGGAGCGGGAGATCCCGGTCTTCCTCAACGGCCTCGGCCGCGGCTGCGTCCCCGCCGACCACGAGCTCTTCTTCTCGCGCTCGCGCCGCCAGGCCCTCGGCGGCGCGGACGTCGCCGTCGTGATCGGCGTGCCGATGGACTTCCGCCTCGGCTTCGGGGCGGTGTTCGGCGAGGCGACGGAGATCATCGTCGTCGAGGCGATCGAGCCGTCCCGGGCGCCGCCGCGGAGGGTGGCGGCGGCGCTGTACGGTCCTCTCGAGGGGACCCTGAGGGCGCTGCGTCGCGGGGGCGGGCGGCCCCGGCCGGCCGATCGGGGCTGGCGCGAGGGGCTGCGCGAAGCGGAGACGGCGGCGCGGGCCGCCGAGCAGGCCGACCTCGCCGACGCGCGGGCGCCGCTCCACCCGATGCGGATCTACGGAGAGCTCGGCCGGCTGCTCGACCGGGACGCGATCGTCGTCGGCGACGGCGGCGACTTCGTCTCCTACGCCGGCCGGCTGATCGATTCCTACTCGCCGGGCTGCTGGCTCGACTCCGGGCCGTTCGGCTGCCTGGGCAGCGGCCTCGGCTACGCGATCGGGGCGAAATTGGCCCACCCGGGCCGGCAGGTCGTGCTGCTGGTCGGGGACGGGGCGTTCGGCTTCGCCGGGATGGAGCTCGACACGCTGGCCCGCCACGGGATCGGCGTGGTCGTCGTGATCGGCAACAACGGCATCTGGGGCCTCGAGAAGCACCCGATGGAGTGGCTCTACGGCTACAGCGTGGCGGCCGACCTGCGCCCCGGCACCCGCTACGACCTCGTCGCCGAGGCGCTCGGCTGCCACGGCGAGCTGGTAGAGCGGCCCGGCCAGCTGCGCCCGGCGCTGATGCGGGCCCTGGCGGCCGGGGGCCCGGCGCTGGTCAACGTCCTCACCGACCCGGCGGTCGCCTACCCCCGGCGCTCGAACCTGGCGTAGCGCGTCACCCCTTGACCCCGAAGTCCTGGGTGTAGGTGCCGCCGGCGCCCCGGCCGACGCTGGCGGGCGCGCCCGGCGCGACGCCCATGCCGGTGTCGCGGAAGGCGGCGTTGAGGATGTTGGCGCGGTGCCCCGGGGAGTTCATCCACATCTGGACGATCCCGGCCGGCGTGCCGAGGCTGCCGGTGGCGACGGCGATGTTCTCGCCGACCGAGAAGCTCTGATTCGCGTGTAGGTAGCCCGAGCTGCGGATCCGGTCGAGCGGAGTAGAGCCGCCGGGGCTGACGTGCCCGAAGTAGTTGCGGGCGACCATGTCGAGCGAGTGCTGGGTGGCGGTGCGCGCGAGGTTGGCGTCCGAGCGGAAGGCCGCGAGGCCGCGGCTGGTCCGCTGCTGGTTGACCAGGCAGAGGGTGGCGGCGGCGACCCGGCCGACGTTGGCCTGGGTGGGGATGAGCGTGGTGTCCTGGCAGGCGGACGCCGAGTTGGCCGAGTGCCGGTGGGAGCGCGCCGCGTGGGCGGACTTCTTGGCGTGGGTGGCGGCGGTGGCGGGGGCCGCGGGGACGAGGGCGAGGGCGAGGACGGCGGCGACGGCCAACCGTAATGGACGTAGGGCGTTTTCGGGCATGGCGGCGACCTCCGGCTGTCTGGCGCCACCACCCATCCTCGGTAACCCGGCCTGCCCTCACTTGTGTGTTGGCACCGTGGCTTTGCGTCCCCGCCTTGCGACGGGTTTGCCCTTCTCGGGAGCGTGGCCCTTTTGAAATTACGTGGAGGTCATCGGCGGGCCCCGAACCGGGTCGAGGCCGTCGTCCGGTTTCCGGACGGATGGCTTATCGGCGGATCCTCCGGTGGACGCCTGTCGTATCCGGCCCGATCGAGAGCGGCACCACGGAGGATGTCGTGCTCGGAGGTCTCAAAGCCGGTGAGGTCGAACGCCTCGAGCAGCTCGATCAGCATGGCGACGCCGGCGAGGATCGTCGGCGCCCGGTCGGGGTGGAGCCCGCGGACGCGGCGGCGCTCGGCGAGGGGCAGGCCGGCGAGGCGGGCGAGGAGGAGGCGGCAGGTGGCGAGCTCGAGCCGGTACCCGTGGACCCGGGCGGGATCGTAGGGATGGAGTCCCTGGTCGATCGCGGCGCAGGAGGTGGCGGTTCCGGCGACGGCGATCGCCGCGCGGGGGAGTCGGCGCTCGGCGGCGGGAACGTGCTCGTCGATCAGGCGCCGCAGATCGGCGCGGAGCGCGGAGAGCTGGCGGGGGGTGGGAGGGTCGCCGGGGAGGTGGCGCTCGGTCTGACGGACGACGCCGGCCTGGAGGGAGACGTGAAAGAAGGCCGTGCGGCCGGTGCCGAGGATCAGTTCGGTCGAGCCGCCGCCGATGTCGATGACCAGCGTCGGGTGCCCGGCGGCGCCGTCGCGCTCGCCGGTGGCGCCGAGGAACGTCATGCGGGCCTCGTCGTCGCCGGAGATCACGCGGGCGTCGAGTCGGTAGCGGTCGGCGACGAGGGCGGCGAACTCGGCGCCGTTGGCCGAGTCGCGCACAGCGCTGGTGAGGACGGCGATCGCGGCGTCGCAGCGGTCGGCGGCGATCATCTCGGCGTAGACGTCGAGCGCCCGGCAGACCCGGTCGATGGCGGCCGGTTTGAGCCGGCGCTCAGCGTCGACGCCCTCGCCGAGGCGGGTGACGCCCGAGTGGCGGCGCCGCTCGCGGAGTCGTCCGCCGGGGCCGACATCGGCGATCAGCAGACGGGTCGAGTTGCTGCCGATGTCGACGACGGCGACGCGAAAGTCGCCGGCCGGGCGGGTCGTCGGGCGGGCCATGGCCGTGATCTTCCCGCCTCGAGGCGGATATGCCGGGGTCTGCGGGCAATCTTGCCGCCGACGGCGGAGGGTTGGCCCGACGGTTGCTACTCTGTGGACCAGACGTCGCGGGGTGGAGCAGTCTGGTAGCTCGTCGGGCTCATAACCCGAAGGTCGCGGGTTCGAATCCCGCCCCCGCTATGAAGAAAAGCCCCGCTCAGGCGGGGTTTTTTCTTGGGTAAACGGCGGCTTGCGCCGACGAAATGTTCCAATTGTGTTCCAATTTGTTCTGGAACTTTGGTTCTGACGGGCGCCATGACGAGCCAACCGGGTCCCGGACGGATGGCTCGTGGGTGGGGCCGTCGGCCGCAGAAACGCGTGAATAGGAGCTCTCAGCCGGCGTTCGGACGAGGCGCCGCGGCTGCGCGCAGCGGGGCGCCGATCGGGGTTGGCGGCGGGCTTATCCCCCCGCCGTGGAGCGCCGTGCGGCGGGCGATCGCGGGTGCCCAGTGACGGCGGCCATGGGAACCTCCCCATAGGCGGCCATCGAAAGTCCCCACTGGTGGCCACCGGTTCTCCCCATGGGTGGCCATCGGATCTCCCCACGACGGTTCTGTCCTGAGCGGCCTGTAGGCC